>CAMLID010000051.1 GCA_946480055.1 uncultured Lysobacter sp.
GCTGACCTTGGACAGGTAGTTGACGAAGTTGAAGGTGGTGCCCGAACCGTCCGAGCGGTGCACGACGGTGATCTTCTTCGCCGGCAGCTGCACGCCGCCGTTGAGGGCGACGATCGCCGGGTCGTTCCACATCGTGATCTTGCCGAGGAAGATCTTGGCGAGGGTCTCGCCGTCGAGCTTCATCGCGCCCGAGGCCACGCCCGGGACGTTGATCACCGGCACCACGCCGCCGATCACCGACGGGAACTGGGCCAGGCCGAACTTGGCCAGTTCATCGGGCTTCATCGGCGCGTCGGAGGAGCCGAAGTCCACGGTCGCCGCCTTGATCTGGGCGATGCCGCCGCCGGAACCGATCGACTGGTAGTTGACCTTCTTCTGGGTGGCCTTGGCGTAGTCGGCCGACCACTTGGACATGATGGGATAGACGAAGGACGCGCCGGCGCCGGTGACGTCGGCGGCCTGGGCGGCCACCGGAACGATGGCGGCGGTCGCGAGCGCGAGCGCGGCGAGACGGAAGCGGAAGGACTTGAACACGGAGGGCTCCTGGAGAGAGACGGCGGGCAGTGGCCCGCTCGCTGCAAATTTCATAACGGTTCGATGACAGCCGCGGGTCGTCTATGTGACAAACCGGTGACATGCGACATCTGGCTGAAACGCTGGGCCGCCGGCGAGGCCGGTGGACGGACGCAAAAAGGGGCGCGGCGTAGGCCGCGCCCCGAGGCGATTCGCGAATTTGCTGCCAGTGGGGGAGAGAAGCGGTACGGCTTACCAGTAGAACTGCATGCGCACTTCGGTGATGTTCGGGTTGTCGTCGACGTAGCGACGGGTGGTGCCGCCGACCCACTTGCTGCTGTCGACCTTGACGTAGTTCAGCATGAACTTGAAGTTCGAACGCCAGTACCAGTTGACGCCCAGGGTCCAGGCGTCCTGCTCGCCGCCGAGCACGCCGGTGGTGGCGCCGGTGGTGACGTTGCCGGTGCCGTCGTTGAGATCGATGGTGTCGTAGCGCAGGCCCAGCTGCCACATGCCGGCGGCGGGGTTGTCCGGCAGGCCGGTGACCGGGGTGCCGGACTTGTAGGTCCAGGTCTCGCCGGTGATGTTCCACAGGCCGCTGATGTAGCCGCCGTCGAAGTCCACGTCCTGCGAGGCGCCGTAGCGCTTGACGCTGGTCTTCATGTACTCGCCCTGCAGCTTGAACGGGCCGTGCACCCACAGGCCTTCGACGCCGGTGGTGGCGACGCGGTCGGAGCGGGTGATGCTGCCGGTGCTGACCAGGGTCTGCGAGATGTCGGCCAGCGGACGCGCGCTGAACGAAACGATGTCGCCGGTGTTGAGCGCCGCGGTGCCGCCGAGGTCGGCGTCGTAGTCCACGTGCGACAGGCCGAAGTGCAGGATGTTGCCGGCGTCGAGGATCGGCGCCCAGGTGCCGCGCAGGCCGAAACCGTTGCCGTGCTTGCGGTTGCGGGTCAGCTCGCGGCTGAAGTAGGTGGCGTTGACGCCCCAGTTGACGTCGCCGTAGTAGTAACCGACGCCGACGCGGCGGGCGATGCCGAAGGTGTTGGTGATCGAGCCCTTGGCGACGAAGTCGTTGTTCTTCGTCGACGACAGCTCTTCCATGCTGTTGGGCTGCTTGAACTGGCCGACCTGGATGAAGTGGTTGGCGTTGTTGCCGAACTTGTACTTGACGTTGGCGTCGAGGAACTTGTCGTCCTTGGCGTCGTAGCCCAGCACCCACTCGAAGTTGCCCGGGCCCTTGCCCTTCAGCACCAGCTCGGCGCGACGCAGTTCGTTGTCCGAATCGCTGCCGTCCGGGGCGTCGACGTTGAGGTTCTTGAGGTCGTTGCCGTAGCTGTAGTAGTCGGCCTGCAGCAGGCCTTCGAAGCTGACTTCGGAGTTGCCGATGACGTCGAGGGCGACTTCGGCGTGCGCGGCCGGCGCGACGAGCGCGGCGAGCAGCGCGACGGACAGGGTGCTACGGGAGAGTTTCATGGCTGGCCCTAGGGCGTGGGTGGATGCCGCGCAGGCTAGGGTGTGAAAGTTGCGTAAATATGACAGGACTGACTTATTTCGCTGCCGTGACCGATCGATGACGGTGCCGCCAAGCCACCCGCCAAGGGCGCAAATCAAGCTGCGACGGGCTCCGGATCCCCCGGGGTCTTGTCCGGATAGTGGCAAAGGTCGCGGATCGCGCAGTGCGGGCAGTCCGGTTTGCGTGCCTTGCAGACGTAACGTCCGTGCAGGATCAGCCAGTGGTGGGCATCGTGCAGGTAGACCGGCGGCACGTGCTTGAGCAGGCCGTCCTCGACCGCGCGCACGTTCTTGCCGGGCGCCAGGCCGGTGCGGTTGGCGACCCGGAAGATGTGGGTGTCGACCGCCATGGTCGGTTCGCCGAAGGCGGTGTTGAGGACCACGTTGGCGGTCTTGCGGCCGACCCCGGGCAGGGCTTCGAGCGCTGTGCGCTCGCGCGGGACCTGGCCGCCGTGCAGGTCGATAAGCTGCTGCGACAGCGCGACCACGTTGGCGGCCTTGGTGTTGTACAACCCGATCGTGGCGATGTAGGGCTTGAGCCCCTCGACCCCGAGCGCGGCGATCGCCTGCGGCGTATTGGCGACCGGGAACAACTTGCGGGTGGCTTTGTTGACGCCGACGTCGGTGGCCTGCGCAGACAGGGCGACCGCGACCAGCAGCTCGTACGGCGAGCTGTATTCGAGCTCGGTGGCCGGCTTGGGGTTCAGCGCCTTGAGCCGGGCGAACATCTCCTCGGCTTCGGCCGCGGTCATTCGGGCGACGCGCTTGGGCTTGGCGGCGGCGCTCTTGGCGGCCTTGGGCTTGGTCGCCGCCGGTTTCGCGGCCGCCGCGGTCTTCTTCGGGCTCGCGCGACGTTTCGCAGCGGCCGTAGCGTTCTTGCCGACCCGACTCACGACTTGTTGCGCTCCGCGGCTTTGGCCTTGGCGCGCGCCAGCGCGGCCGCCGCCGCGGACGGCAGCGTTGGGCGTGGCGGTGCGGCAACTGCGGCCGTGGCGTCGTCGCGCGTCGCGGCCTCCGGCGCGCGAGCCCCCGCGCGTTGCGCCGCGCGTTCCTGCGCGCGCTGCGCCAGGCGCGCGTTGCGGGCGCGATAGCGTGCGCGCGCGGCCAGCGCCTTGCTGCGCGCTGCGCGTGCGTCGATCAGCATCGCCGTGCAATCCGGCGTGCATGCGGTGCAGGCCGTGGTGTCGAGCAGACCCAGCGACAGCGCGCGATCGAGATCGTCCGCGGCCAGCGCAGCTACGATCGCGTGCGCCGCCGCGCCGTCGGCGCGCGCGCAGCCGCAGCGGCAGGGCGCCGTTTCGCTCACGTGCCCGAGAACACCGGCTTGCGGCGTTCCAGGAACGCGCCGGTGCCTTCGCGCATGTCGTCGGTCGCGAACATCAGGCCGAACTGCGCGGTCTCGTATTCCAGACCTTCCTCGATCCCGCATTCGCCGCCGACCGCAACGCAGTCGAGCACGCCGCGCAGCGCCAGCGGTGCGGCCGCGGCCAGTTGCTCGGCCAGCTTGAAGGTTTCGGCTTCCAGTTCGGCCGCTGCGACGACGCGGTTGACGATGCCGAGCTGGCGCGCGCGTTCGGCGTCGATCGGCGTGCCGACCAGGCACAGTTCCAGGGTCGCGGCACGGCCGGCCAGGCGCAGCAGGCGCTGGGTGCCGCCGAAGCCGGGGATCAGACCGAGGTTGATCTCGGGCTGGCCGACCTTGGCGGTGTCGGCGGCGATGCGCAGATGGCAGCCCATCGCCAGTTCCAGGCCTCCGCCGAGGGCGAAACCGTTGACCATTGCGATCACCGGCTTGGGCATCTTCTCGATCCGGCGCATCAGCTTCTGCCCGCGCAGCGAGAAATCGCGGCCCTGGACCGGGGTCAATCCGTTCATTTCCGAGATGTCGGCGCCGGCGACGAAGGCCTTGGGGCCGGAGCCGGTCAGGACCACGCAACGCACCGCCGGGTCGGCGGCCGCGGCCTCGAAGGCCTGGTACAGGGCGTCCAGGGTCTGAGCGTTCAGGGCGTTCAGCTTGTCGGGGCGGTTGACGGCGATCACACGTACGGCGCCGCGATCGGTGGTCAGCAGGGGCGATGAGGACATATGAATAGGTGTCTGCAGGGAGGGGCACGGGCGCCGGTAAGGAACTCCGGGGCGTTCGCGAGGTCAGAGCCCGGGATGTCAGTGGCGGTTAAGCCTTGCGGCCGCTATCCTACCCCGTCCATCTGGGGGCTTACGACCCGATGAGCCTTTCTATCGGGGCGGTCTTATCCGCCCCGTGCCATTACCGGAGATTCCAACGAATGAAGTTGCGTTTGATTGCTGCCGCCGTTGCAGCCCTGGCTCTGACCGCCGGCAACGCCGTCGCGCAGGACACTTCGTCCGAGAAAGGCAAGCTGAGCTACGCGCTGGGCTACGACCTGGGCCGTAACGCTGTCGAAAGCGGCGAGCAGGTCGATGTGAACACCATCATCAAGGGCTTGCAGGACGGTTACGGCAAGAAGCCGCCGACCGTCGCCGTCGACCAGCTGCGCACCGCGGTGCAGAACATGCAGCAGCGTCAGCAGGCCAAGGCCAAGGCTGAGTGGGAAAAGGCCGCAGCCGAGAACAAGACCAAGAGCGACACGTACCTCGCGGGCAACAAGGCCAAGGCCGGCGTCAAGACGCTGCCCAGCGGCGTCCAGTACCGCGTGATCGAAGTCGGCACCGGCGCCAAGCCGACCCAGGCCAACACCGTGCAGCTCGAAGTCGCCGGTCCCTACGCTTGGGGCGAGCGTCCGGCGACGGCGCGTCCGCCGCAGGCGATCCCGGCCATCAAGGTCAGCGAGATCGAAATGCCGGCGATGCGCGAAGTGCTGCTGCAGATGCCGACCGGTTCGAAGTGGGAAGTGACCCTGCCGCCGGCCGCCGCTTACGGCGCCGACCCGCGCACGCCGTTCCCGCCGAACGTGGCGGTGCAGTTCGAAATCAAGCTGATCAGCACCAAGTAAGCCGATCAGCGAGTTGTCAGGTTGCGCCGGCCCTGCCGGCGCAACTTTTTTGAGCAGTCCACCGGCTTGGCCGGCGTAGTCTTGGGACTCACCCGCCGGCGTCGCCGGCGAGGCGTTGAACCCGGCCCCGGCCGGTGCGATGCGGCCCGCGGGCCGCCCTGACGGCCGCGCGAGGCTGCGTGGCTTGGTGGTGTGGCGAAATGAATTTCCAATTCCGGGCGGTCCTCAGTCCCTGCATCGGCGTTTGCTCGCTGGATGAGCAGGGCCTGTGCGAGGGCTGCCATCGCACCAGCGCCGAGATCGCGCGCTGGTCGCAGATGAACGACGACGAGCGCCTGCGGCTGATGGAACACGTGTTGCCCGAACGCGTGTCGCGCAGCCGGTGAACGCGCTGCCGCCCCTTTATCCCCCCGACTATCCGCGGCTGCGCGACGCGCTGTATCCGCTCGCGATCGAGCCCGCCGGCGCCGGCTGGAACCTGGACGAACTGCACGGCCTGCTGCCCGAGGCCGCCGAGCCCGCGCGCGCCGCGGTCCTGGTCGGCCTGGTGCCGCGCGAGGACGGCACCCGTGTGCTGCTCACGCGCCGCACCGACGCGCTGCGCCAGCACGGCGGCCAGGTGAGTTTCCCCGGCGGCCGCATCGAAACCGACGACGCCGACGCGGTCGCCGCGGCGATCCGCGAAACCGGCGAGGAGATCGGCCTGACGCCGGCGCAGATCGCGCCGCTGGGCTATCTGGATCCGCTCGCGACCATCACCGGCTACCGCGTGCTGCCGGTGGTGGCGATCATCGACCGCGACTACGTGGCGCGGCCGGACCCGAACGAAGTCGCCGACGTATTCGAAGTGTCGCTGGCCTATCTGATGGACCCGTCCAACCTGGACGCGCACACGCTCGACTACCGCGGCCGCGCGCGCCAGGTGCTGGAGTTCCGTTATCCGGACCAGCGCATCTGGGGCGCGACCGCGTCCATGCTGTTGAACCTGCGGCAACGACTGGAGGCGATCGCATGACGAACTGGACCACCTTGGTGTCGGCCGAAGAATTGGCCGCGCAACTCGGCCGCGACGGTCTGGTCGTGATCGACGCGCGCGCCGGCCTCGCCGATCCCGACGCGGGCGCGGCGGCCTATGCGCAGTCGCATATCCCGGGCGCGCGTTACGCGCACCTGGATCACGACCTGTCCGATCACCGCAAGCGCAACGCCGGCCGCCATCCCTGGCCCGAGGCCGCGGATTTCACAGCCGCGCTGGAACGCTGGGGCGTGTCGCCGGAGGACCAGGTCGTGGCCTACGACCACGGCGACGGCGCGCTGGCCGCGGCGCGGCTGTGGGCGCTGCTGCGTCTGCTCGGCCACCGGCGCGTGGCCGTGCTCGACGGTGGCTGGCAACGCTGGAGCGAGCTCGGCCTGCCGACCGACGACGCGCAGCCGACGCCGCAGCCGACGCGTTATCCCGGCAGCTTCGATCAGAACCGCTTGCTGGACGCCGACGCCGTGCGTGCGCATCTCGACGCGGGCGGGCTGTTGATCGACGCGCGCGCAGCCGAGCGCTTCCGCGGCGAAGTCGAGCCCCTGGATCGCGTCGCCGGCCATGTGCCGGGCGCGCGCAACCGCCCCTACGCGCAGAACCTGCAGCAAGGCCGCTTCAAGCCGGCCGCCGAACTGGTTGAGGGTTTCGCCGCGGTGATGGGCGACTACATGCCGCAGCAGACCGTGGTGATGTGCGGCTCCGGCGTCACCGCCTGCCATCACCTGCTGGCCATGGAGCACGCGGGCCTGCGCGGCGCGGGCTTGTTCACCGGCTCGTGGAGCGGCTGGGTCGACGATCCGTCGCGGCCGGTGGCGACCGGCGAGGCCTGAGACCTGGCGCTCGCACCTTGCCCCTTTGCAAAAAAGGGGCGAGGGGAATTGCCAAGGCTCATCGCGAACGGATCCCGCAGTGGCGCAGGGGCGCCGCTCATGCACGGCGATGGCCGTAGGGTGCGGTGAGCGCAAGCGAACCGCACCATCGCGTCATCCAACCTGCCGCGTCGGTGCGGTTTTCACCGCACCCTACGGGCTCTGGTACCGCGCATCGCGATGACGGGTTACTTACCCAATTTCGCGACCAAGGCCTTCAGCGCACTCTGCGTCGAGGGCAGATACCAGGCTTCGATGAAGTGCTGCAGGTGAATGTACTCCGGTTGCAGCGACTCGATCAGGTCGGCGCGCGCGATCGAGCGCGTCTGCAGCATGGCCTGGCGCGGCAGCGCCAGCAGCTGTTCCAGCCAGACCCGGGCACGCGTGGCGACGTCGTCGATGTCGGTCAGCTCGTCGACCAGGCCCGCCTGCAGCGCCTGCTCGGCGTCCAGCATTTCGCCCGCGACCAGCAGGCGCTCGGCGCGGTAGGTGCCGACCACGCGCCGCATCAGACGCTGGATGCCTTCCGGCGCGACCAGGCCGACCTGGGTTTCGTTGAGGCCGATCCGGAACGGGCCGGAAGCCATGATCCGGTAGTCGCAGCACAGCGCCAGCACGCAGCCGCCGGCGGGGGCGTGCCCGGCCATCGCGGCCACCACCGGCACCGGGCTGGCGGCCAGCGCCAGCGCGGTGTCGAAGAAGGCCTGCCAGGCCGCCATCAGCGCATGCCGGTCTTCGCCCAGCGACAGCAGGTGCGGCACGTCGAGGCCGGCCGAGAACACTTTGGGTCCGCCCGCCAGGACGATGCCCTGGGCGCCGTTGCCGATCGCATCGGCGAGTGCGCTGCGCAGGTCCTGGCACAGGCTCGGGTTGAGCGCATTGACCGGCGCGCGGGTCAGCTGCAGTTCGACGATCTCGCCGTGGGTAGTGGCGGTGACTAGGCTCATGGGGAGGCTCCTTGCGCGGCGGTTCGGGACGGAAACTTCAAGCGCTATCATAGGCCGATGAAGCCGCTCCGCTACCGCACCGCAGTCCTCGTTCCGGCCCTGCTGCTGGCCCTGGTTCCCGCTTTGTGCGCCGCTCCGCCGGCGCAGGCCCGCGGCTGCGCCGCGCGCCTCGTCGACGGCTGGGTCCGGCTGCCGCCGGCGCAGATGCCGATGATGGCCGGCTTCGGCCGGATCGAGAACCGCTGCCCGCAGCCGATCACCATCGTCGGCGTCAGCAGCCCGGCCTTCGGCGACAGCTCGCTGCACGAGACCCGCATCGTCGACGGCGTCAGCCGCATGCGCGCGTTGCCGGAACTGCGCATCGCGCCCGATGCCGCTGCCACCCTCAAGCCCGGCGGCATGCACCTGATGCTGATGCAGCCGCATGCGCCGCTGAAACCGGGCAGCAAGGTCGTGGTCGAGTTCGCGCTCAAGGACGGCGGCGTGCTGCGCGGCGAACTGGAAGCGCGCAAGCCCTGAGGCGCAGCGCGCGTTGCGATCCGGGAGCCGCCGTCTCGGTTCCGATCGCTGCGGTTGTCACCGCGCCTTACGGTGTCGCGATGGGTAGGGTGCGGCGACACCCGCACCGCGCATGTTCAGCGCTTGATCGCTTCCAACACCGCCGCCGGCAGCGGCACCGGACAGCCGCCGACGCGGTCGATCCAGACTTTGACAGATGACTCCCAGGGCGTCCGTTCCCCTGGTGGGGATCATCTCTGCTGTGCAGGTGGACCTCGTGGACCTCGTGGACCGCGGGCAGGTGCTGCCTGCGCGCTTTGTATCCGAATGTGTCAGGGAGCGGATTGGCGTCATTGGCTGACAAATCCGCGGTCGGCCAGACATGTGGCCGATACGACCAAGGCGTGCAATGGCCCCATCGCTGACGGGGCCTCCGTCGGCACCCACCGACGAGACCCGACCATGCCGAATTCATCCTCCACTCCTGCGAAGGCCGCACTGGTCTTCGGCGGCTCGCGTGGCATCGGTGCCGCAATCGCGCGTCGCCTGGCCCGTGAAGGTTATGCGGTCGGTCTGACCTATGCCGCGCGCGCCGACAAGGCGTCTGAAGTGGTCGCCGCGATCCGGGCCGACGGCGGCCAGGCCATCGCCCTGCAGGCAGACAGTGCCGACGCGCATGCGATCGCTGCAGTCGTGGCCGATGCCGCCGACCGCCTGGGTCCGCTGCAGGTGGCCGTGGTCAACGCCGGGATCTACAGCGGCAGTCCGCTGGAGCAATTCCCATTGGACATGCTGGACCAACTGCTGGCCGTCAATGTCCGCGGCGTCTTCCTGTCCATCCAGGCGGCCGCTGCGAAGATGGCCGACGGAGGCCGGATCATCACCATCGGCAGCAACACGGCCGTGCGCGGTGGCGTGGTGGGCAGCAGCGTCTATGCGATGAGCAAGGCTGCCGTGGCTACGCTGGTGCGCGAACTGGCGCTGGATCTGGCGCCGCGCCGGATCACCATCAACAACATCCAGCCCGGTCCGATCGAAACCGACATCACCGCCGACGTCCTCGACTACCTGGTCCAACGCAATCCGCTGCAGCGGGTCGGTCGTCCGGAAGAGGTCGCGGGGCTGGCCGCTTACCTGGTCGGCGAAGAAGCCGGCTACATGACGGGCGCCAGCCTGACCCTCGACGGCGGCTTCTCGATCTAACGCACACGCTTCGTTCCGCTTCCCGATTTCCAACTCGCTGGAGGACCCGCCCATGTTTGCCGCTTTCGCTTCGTCCCTTTCCGCTGCGCGCCGTAGCCTGCGCCTCACCCCCTGGCTGTTCGCCGCGCAGCTGCTGTTGGCCGGCGCTGCCGTTGCCGCTACACCGGAACCTGCGTCCGCCGGTGCAGCGTTGCCCGCGGCCTTGGTGGCCGACAAACACGTCGACGCCGGCGACCTGCGCATCGGCTACGCCGAACTGGGCCCGTCATGCGGCGAAGTAGTGATCCTGCTGCACGGCTGGCCCTATGACATCAATAGCTATGCCGAGGTCGCGCCGCGATTGGCGGCGCGGGGCTATCGCGTGATCGTGCCCTACCTGCGCGGCTACGGAAGCACGCGTTTCCTTTCGCCCGATACGCCGCGCAACGGCGAACCCGCTGCACTGGCCTCCGATGTCGTGGCCTTGATGGACGCGCTGAAGATCCGCCGCGCGACGCTGGCCGGCTACGACTGGGGCGCGCGCACGGCCGACATCGTCGCGGCCGTGTGGCCGGAGCGCGTCAAGGCGCTGGTATCGGTCAGCGGCTATCTGATCAGCAGCCAGGAGGCGGGCCGCAAGCCGCTGCCGCCGCAGGCGGAATTGCAGTGGTGGTACCAGTACTACTTCGCCACCGAGCGCGGCCAGGCGGGCTATGCGCAGTACACGCACGACTTCGCCAAACAGATCTGGCAGCTGGCTTCGCCGCAGTGGAAGTTCGACGACGCCACGTTCGAGCGCAGCGCCGTCGCGCTCGACAACCCGGACCACGTCGCCGTCGTCGTGCACAACTACCGCTGGCGCCTGGGTCTGGCCGAAGGCGAGCCGAAGTATGCCGAGCTGGAACGACGCTTGGCGAAGGCCCCGGCGATTGCCGTGCCGACGATCACCATCGAAGGCGACGCCAACGGCGCGCCACATCCGAAGCCCGAGGCATATGCCGGCAAGTTCATCGGCAGGTACGAGCACCGCAACTTCGGCGGAGGCATCGGCCACAACCCGCCGCAGGAAGCGCCCGGCGAATTCGTGCAGGCCGTGATCGACGCCACTCGTCTGTGAATCCCTATCGCGCTACGTGTTCACCCTGCACGCCGATCCCGGGGGCGCAGGCGTCTCGATTCCGATCGCTGCGGTTGTCACCGCACCCTACGGCGTCGCGATGGGTAGGGTGCGGCGATAACGTCGCCGCACCGCGCCTGCTCAGCGCTTGATCGCTTCCAGCACCGCCGCCGGCAGCGGCACCGGACGGCCGCTGGCGCGGTCGATCCAGACCACGACTACGTGGCCGTCGCAGTACAGCGCGCGGCTGTCCTCGGACACGATGCGGTGGCCGATGGTCATGCTGGTGCTGCCCACGCGCTGCGCGAACAGTTCCACCACGACCTCGGACGGATACGGAATCGGCAGCCGGTAGTTGAGCTGCACCGCCGCCAGCAGCGGCGCGATCTCGTCGTTGACCCATTCGCCGCCCCAGCTCGCGAACCAGCGGATGCGGCTTTCCTCGAGGTAGGTCAGGAAGTTGGAATTGTTGACGTGGTTGAACGCGTCCAGGTCGCGCCAGCGCAGCGCGATCGGCATGCGGAACAGCACGTCGGCGGCGGTATCGGTGGCTTCGGTCATGCGGCGGACTTCTTCTTGGCCTTGGCCGGAGCCTTGGCGGCGGGCGGCTTGCGCGCCGGCTTCGGCTCGCGCACGGCCGGGCCCATGCCCAGCAGCGGCGCCAGGAAGTGGCCGGTGTGCGAATGCGGCAGCGCGGCGATCTGCTCCGGCGTGCCGGTGGCGAGGATGCTGCCGCCGCGGTGGCCGCCTTCCGGACCCAGGTCGATGACCCAGTCGGCGGTCTTGATCACGTCCAGATTGTGTTCGATCACGACCACGGTATTGCCGTCGTCGCGCAGTCGGTGGAGCACCGCCAGCAGGTGCTCGATGTCGTGGAAGTGCAGGCCGGTGGTCGGCTCGTCGAGGATGTAGAGCGTGCGCCCGGTGTCGCGGCGCGAGAGTTCCTTCGACAGCTTGACGCGTTGGGCCTCGCCGCCCGACAGGGTGGTCGCGCTCTGGCCGAGCTTGATGTAGCTCAGGCCGACGTCCATCAGCGTTTCCAGCTTGCGCGAGATCGCCGGGATCGCCTCGAACAGACCCAACGCATCCTCGACCGTCATTTCCAGCACGTCGTTGATGTTGTAGCCCTTGTAGAGGATCTCCAGGGTCTCGCGGTTGTAGCGCTTGCCGCCGCAGACGTCGCAAGGCACGTACACGTCGGGCAGGAAATGCATCTCGACCTTGATCAGGCCGTCGCCCTGGCAGGCCTCGCAGCGGCCGCCGCGCACGTTGAAGCTGAAGCGGCCCGGCGAATAGCCGCGCGAACGCGCTTCGGGCACCTGCGCGAACAGTTCGCGCAGCGGCGTAAACAGGCCGGTGTAGGTGGCCGGATTGGAACGCGGCGTGCGTCCGATCGGCGACTGGTCGATGTCGACCACCTTGTCGAACAGCTCCATGTTCTCGACCGCCTTGTACGGCGCCGGCGTGTGCGAGGCGCCGTTGAGCTCGTTGGCCGCGATCGCGAACAGCGTGTCGTTGATCAGGGTCGACTTGCCCGAGCCGGACACGCCGGTGACGCAGGTGAACAGCCCCGACGGGATCGTCAGGTCGACGTCCTTGAGGTTGTTGCCGGTGGCGCCGCGCAGATGCAGGCTGGTCTTGGGGTTGGGCTTGTGGCGGTTCTTGGGGATCTCGATCCGGCGCTTGCCGCTGAGGTACTGGCCGGTCAGCGAACGCGGCGCCTTGAGGATGTCGGGGAACAGACCCTGGGCGACGATCTCGCCGCCGTGCACGCCGGCGCCGGGTCCGATGTCGACGATGTAGTCGGCCAGGCGGATCGCGTCCTCGTCGTGTTCGACCACGATCACGGTGTTGCCCAGATCGCGCAGGCGGGTCAGGGTGCCGAGCAGGCGCTCGTTGTCGCGCTGATGCAGGCCGATCGAGGGCTCGTCGAGCACGTACATCACGCCGACTAGGCCGGCGCCGATCTGGCTGGCAAGGCGGATGCGCTGGGCTTCGCCGCCGGACAGCGAGTCGGCCTTGCGTTCCAGGGTCAGGTAATCGAGGCCGACGTCGACCAGGAAGCGCAGGCGGTCGGCGATCTCCTTGACGATCTTGACCGCGATCTCGCCGCGCCAGCCGGGCAGGTTGAGCGACTTGAAGAAGCTCAGCGCCTCGTCGACCGGCAGCACCACCAGCTCAGGCAGCGGCCGTTCGGCCACGAACACGTTGCGCGCGGCGCGGTTCAGGCGCGCGCCGCCGCACTCGGTGCAGGCGCGCTCGCTGATGTACTTGGCCAGCTCTTCGCGCACCGCGGCCGATTCGGTCTCGCGGTAGCGACGCTCCAGGTTGGGCACGATGCCCTCGAAGCGGTGCTTGCGCTGGCTGCGGCCGCCGTTCTCGGTGATGTAGTTGAAGTTGATCTGCTCGTCGCCGCTGCCGTACAGCACGGCGTTGCGCGCCTTCTCCGACAGCGACTGCCAGGGCGCGTCGACGTCGAACTTGTAGTGCTTGGCCAGCGACTGGATCAGCTGGAAGTAATAGGCGTTGCGACGGTCCCAGCCGCGCACCGCGCCGGCCGACAGCGACAGCTCCGGATGCACGACCACGCGTGAGGGGTCGAAGAACTGGGCCACGCCCAGGCCGTCGCAGGTCGGGCAGGCGCCGACCGGCGAGTTGAACGAGAACAGGCGCGGTTCCAGTTCGGGCAGCGAGTAGTCGCAGACCGGGCAGCTGTACTTGGACGAGAACAGCAGCGGCGCGGCGTCGGCGTTGTCCAGCGACATCACCTGGGCCATGCCGTCGCCGAGCTTGAGCGCGGTTTCGAACGACTCGGCCAGGCGCTGCTTGATGTCCTCGCGCGGCTTGAAACGGTCGATCACCGCTTCGATGGTGTGCTTGACCCGCAGCGCCAGCGGCGGCACGGCGTCGATCTCGTACAGCGCGCCGTCCACGCGCACGCGCACGTAACCCTGCGCGCGCAGCTGCTCGAAGATCTGGGCGTGCTCGCCCTTGCGCTCGCGCACCACCGGCGCCAGCAGCATGTAGCGCTGCTCCGGATCCAGTGCGATCACCTGGTCGACCATCTGGCTGACCGTCTGCGCTTCCAGCGGGTAGTGGTGGTCCGGGCAGCGCGGCGAGCCGACGCGCGCGTACAGCAGGCGCAGATAGTCGTAGATCTCGGTGATCGTGCCGACGGTCGAACGCGGGTTGTGCGAGGTCGACTTCTGCTCGATCGAGATCGCCGGCGACAGGCCTTCGATGTGGTCGACGTCGGGCTTTTCCATCACGCTGAGGAATTGCCGGGCGTAGGCCGACAGCGACTCGACGTAACGGCGTTGACCTTCGGCGTAGATGGTGTCGAACGCCAGCGACGACTTGCCGGAGCCGGACAAGCCGGTGATCACGATCAGCTTGTCGCGCGGAAGATCGAGGTCGATGTTCTTGAGGTTGTGCGTCCGCGCGCCGCGGATGCGGATGAAATCCAGCGCCATCGTTTGCCTGCAATGGGGGAGGGCGGCCGGCGCGCGAGGCGACGGCGAACAGAAGAGCGTAGCGAGTGGGGAACATGGGGGCAAATCCCCGGAACGGAAGGGCCGTGCGGGGCGTTGTCGCAGGCCTCATCGCGACGGTGGGTTTCGTTTGCGGATAAGCAGGCGGTACGGGCCTGCAAGGCAAATCCCCCTGCTGCAGAGGGAGAGACAAGCAGGGGTGGGGCCTCTCAGCGGGGAGGACAAACAGGGGTGGCTGGGGCCGGCACGGCTCTGCGGTTCCCCCCTTTGACGAAAAGGGCAGGGGGATTGGCCTTTGCGCGAATCAGGTTTCCCCACTACCCAAAAAAACGCCGGCGCAAACCGATCGCCGGCGAGGGCCTGGAGAGAGGCCGGTTACGTAATCGGGGACGGCCGTTGCGATGCCGGCCGCCGTGTCATTTGACGAGCTTGAAGCTGATGCCGCGGCCGCTGTCGGGCCCGGAGGGCTTGGTTTCGATCGCGCCCGGGCTGACACCGTTCACGATCAGCAGCACCTTGACCGCCTCGGCGCGCTGCTTGGACAGGGCCAGGTCGTCCTCGGCCACGCCGCTGCCGCCGGCCGGGCCGTAGATCTCGACCCGGGTCTGCGCCGGCGCGGACTGGATCGCCTTGGCCGCGTCGCTGAGCGCGTCCAGGCTGCCCGCGGCGATGCGCGCGCTGTCGCCTTCGAACGCGATCGGGGTCTGGTTCAGCGCCTTGACCACCTCGGCGGCGCTGGCCTGGTCCCCGAGCGAGGCCAAGGCGGTATTGGCCGGCGCCGCGCCCACGCCTTCGAACAGGCCGGTGTAGGCATAGCCGGGATAGAGCGTGCGCGCCTGTTCCAGCAGCGCGGCGCGGTCGGCCTTGGCGACCTGTCCGGACAACTGGATGCGCTGGCCTTCGAAACTGACCGCGGCGCCGGGTTGGGTGAAGGCGGCGACGAACTTGGGCAGGTTGGCGGCCCAAGCGGCCGGACGCGCGTAGCGATCGACGGCGAGGTCGCCGGACACTTTCTCGGCGCCGTAAGCATGGGCGAGCGCGGCGATCACCGCCTGCTTGGCGGCTTCGCTGTCGACGTTGCCGTCGTAGCGCAGGCTGCCGTTGTTGTTGACCAGACTGAGCTTGGCTTCGTAGCGCGGCACCGGCGCGGCCGCGGCGGTCTTGGCCGCCTCGGCATCGGCGTCGGCGGGGCCGCGGTTGCAGCCGGCCAGGCCGGCGACGCAGGCCAGGGTCAGCAGCAGGGCGCCGGCACGATGCCGGCGCGGAAGAATGGGGCGTGGATGCATGCAGGCTCCAGGGCGTTACGTAGAAAACGACGGACGGCAGGCGTAGCCGCGAAGGCGACCGCTCCGGTCCGGTAGCGGAGGGCCCGGCGTACCGGGCCCTCCGTGTTGCACGCTGCGATCAGCGCTTGGAGGAGGCGTACTCGATCTCCACCGGGTCGGCGCATTCCTGCGTACCGTTGTTGCACAGCTTGTAGCTCATGGTGCCGGTGCCGATGATCCGGAAGGTATCGGTGGTGGCGCCGTTGTTGCGCACGGTCTTGAGGATCGCGCCGTTACGGTAGATGTCGATGTTGCGCTTGCCCTTGAGCCAGGTCAGCTCGACGCGGGTGCGGTGGTTGGTGAGCGGAGTCGCCTCGGCCTCGACCGCGCGCGGCCAGTTGGCGTCGGTGAAGCTCGGGTACAACGACACGCCGGCCGAGTTGCTGAAGCCCTTGATCGTCACGTACCAGATGCCGCCCTGCGGTGCCGGGAAGAAGCAGTTCTCGTTGTTGCCGGAACTGAACGGACGGCAGTCGTAGGAGGTGTTGGTCGGCGGGGTGCCGCGCTTGACGTAGATGTCCGCGTCGCCGGTGCCGCCGTACATGGCGAACAGCAGGTTGGACGCGCCGTTGGGCACCAGCAGTTGGTAACGGATGTTGCCGCCGGCCAGCACTTCGATGCCGGTGACGGTGACGCCGTTGGACAGCTCGATCGCCGGCGGCGGAGCCGGCGGCGGCGGCGGATCGGCCGGCAGCGGTTCGGCGCCGGAGGCCACGGCCACCGCATAGCGGGCATCGACGATGCCGGCGCCGCAGGGCTTGTCGTAGTTGCAGCCGCCCGCGAAGCCGCCGGACGCATAGGCGGTGTTCTCGAGGATCTTCTTGATCTGCGCCGGGGTCTTCGGCGTCGCCGCCGCGGCCTGCATCAGCGCGACCACGCCGGCGACGTGCGGAGACGCCATCGAGGTGCCGGCCATCCAGGCGTAGCCGTCGCCTTCCTGGCCCTGCAGGCCCAGGTTGAGGGTCGACAGGATGTTGTCGGCCGCCGGGGTGACGCCCGAACCGCCGGGTGCGGCCACGTCGACCACGGCACCGAAGTTCGAGTAACCCGCCAGCGCGCCGGTCGGGCCGACCGCGGACACGGTGATAACGTCGTTGCAGCTCGCCGGCGAGTAGCCGGCCGCATCGGCCGAGGAGTTGCCCGCCGCGACCACGACCGTGGTGCCGCGCGCGACCGCCGCGGTGTACGCGGCCTGTTCGGCGACCGAACACGCGCCGCCGCCGCCGAGGCTGAGGTTGATGACCTCGGCCGGGGTGGCGTTGGCCGGCACGCCGGCGACGGTGCCGCCGGAGGCCCAGGTCACCGCGTCGATGATGTCCGACTCGTAGCCGCCGCACTTGCCCAGCACGCGCACCGGCTGGACCTTGGCGCCGAAGGCGACGCCGGCCACGCCGACGTCGTTGTTGGTCGAGGCGGCGATGGTGCCGGACACATGGGTGCCGTGCCAGCTGCTGTCTTCGGGGATGCCGAAGATGTTGCACTCGCCGTCGTGCCAGTCGCCCGGATCGTTCGGGTCGGCGTCGCGGCCGTCGCCGTCGACGCTGACGTCCGGATCGATGATGAAGTCGTAGCCGGCCACCAGGTTGCCGACCAGATCGGCGTGCGGGGTGATGCCGGTGTCGAGCACCGCGACCACCACGCCGCTGCCCGTGCTCAGGTCCCAAGCCGGTTCGGCATTGATGCCGCCGGGGCCGTTCTTGTAATGCCACTGCTGGGCGTAGCCCGGATCGTTCGGAACCAGCAGCTTCTGGCGCAGACGGTCGGGTTCGACCGCCAGCACGTTGGGATCCTTCATCAGCTCGATCATCAGCTCCTTGCTGGCGGCGCTGTCGAGCTTGCGGTCGGTGCGGATCAGCGCGCTGCCGGTGGCGAGCGTGCGCATCGGCGCGATGCCCAGGCCCAGCGCCTTGGACGCGCTGGCCAGCTGCGTGCCGACCTTGGTGGCGGCCAGGCTCTTGGCGTTGGCCGAACCCTTGTAAGTGATGATGAAGCGGTCGTATTGGGCCGGCTGCTCCTTAGCCGACTGCGCCGCCTGCGGGGACAAGGTCGAGACCTTGGTCTTGTTGGCCGTCGGCAACTTGCCGCCGGAATAGGCCGCCGGTGCGACCACGATCGCGGTTGCGATGGCCAGTGCGGTCCATTTCATCGAACGTACTTTGCGAGTCATGACAAACATCCTTGATTTCGTAGCTCATGATCCCCGACGCATCCCCTGATAGCGTCGGGCGCTGGTCCGCGGCTATGGCATCTTTCCTCGCCGCGGGACTTCGGTGCGCGAGCTGCGCGCGGACGCCCGTCCAGGGCGGCGCGCAATCGCGGTAATGGGGTGGTGGAACGTGTGCAAAGCAGGGTCGCGCGGCACCGTCTCCGTGACTGCGACGCGCGGAAAACCTGTTGCGCGCGGCGAATGCGCGTGCCGACCGGTAACGTGCAAATCGGTGACGTGCCGGCCAGCAACGCGTCGCTTGGCGACGTGCCGGTCGAGGGAAAACGCGAGCGCGATAGTCGCGACGTCGCGGCGAGACGCGGGAAGGCTGGAGGATTCCAGTCGCATGCAGAGGGCCCCTGTAGGTGGAACCGGCACGGCCTGCCGTATTCGCGCGCACTCGTCGCGACTCAGCATCCTTGCTGTGTTCCGTCTGGCGCGACCCCCTGCGGCGCGCCAGTTGGCAAGCTAATTCAACACTGGCGACGTGCGCAAGTGGCACGCACTACGACTAAAGCAGGCATGGTCTATACATCGATATGTAACGCGCCATGTAACGCATTGGCACCTTGAATGTGGCGTTCACGCGCAAGGCCGAATTCCCGGCGAAAACCGGCGTGTTCACAAACGCGAATAGGCATTAGGCACACTTTGTGTGCACGCGTCTGAGCATGCGTATGCGATGTCGATTGTGTGAACTGCGTCGCGCTGAGTGTCGCGGTGCGCATTGGGCAGCCGGCGCGATCGCGGTATTCGATAGCCCCGTTCAACCGCGCAGCAGCAACGCGATCGCAGCCAGCAGCGCGAACAGCAACAGCCACGGCCACAGGCGACGCCAGTGCGAACGCCGATGCCGCGGTCGCGGGGGCGGATCGTCTTCGGCGCGGTAGAGCGGGGCGTCGCTGGCCGCGAACGGACTGGGGCCGGTGTCGCGGACCGGATGCAGGCCGATGGGGGCGGGTTCGACCGGTTCGTCGGCTTCGCCCCGTCCGGTCGTCGCCGGTCTTGCTATGGGCGATCCTGCTGAGGGCGCTCCCAGCCACGACGACTCGAAACCGGACCGCCCCGGTTCCTGCGGGTCCGGCCACTCGCGTTCGCGCCCCAGGTCATGACCGCCGTGCCAGCGGTCGTCCTCGCCCAGGCTGTCGACCGCCTCGGGCAGGATCGCCGCCGAGGCGCTGGCCACGACCGCGGCGGGCAGGTCCAGGATCCGGGCCAGGGCGGCGATCTCGGACTCGCCGAACACCCGCTCCAGCTGGTCAGCGGTCAACGGCCGGTTGGGGCCGGGGGCGATCCAGGACGCCGCCAGGTCCTCCAGGCCCTGGGCCCGGAATGCCTGCACGAAGCCCGACGGGCCGCCGCGCGCGGGGTCGAAGACCCGTTCCATCCAGGCCGCCAGCAGGCGCTGGGCCTGGTCCGGGTTGAGGCCGTGACGGCTCGCGACCTGGTCCAGCAGATGTTCGAACATGAATCGGTCCCCCGCGCGGATAGGGCGGCCACGGGGTCCTTCGCAGCGTCCTCACTACACCATTTGACGCGTTAAGGCCGCGGCAGGCGGCCAGGGCCGGCTTCCCGGGGCTGGGGGGTGGTTGCTCCAACTAGCTGAAGCACCTACAATTCCGCTTCTGTCCGCCCGCTTTTGGGTGCGGCAGCGACCAAAATAACTACAGAGGAATACCGGTCATGTACGCAGTACTGGTCACCGGCGGTAAGCAATACCGCGTGATGCAAGGCGAGACGCTCCGCGTCGAGCTGCTCGATGTCGAAGCCGGCAGCGAGATCAAGTTTGACACCGTCCTGATGCTGGGCGATGGCGAAGGTGTGAAACTCGGCGACGCGCTCAAGGGCGCCAGCGTCACCGCCAAGGTCGTCGGCCACGGCCGCGCCGACAAGGTGCGCATCGTCAAGTTCCGCCGTCGTAAGCACCACCGCAAGCAGATGGGCCACCGTCAGCACTACACCGAAATCGAAATCACCGGCATCGCCGGTGGTGACAACAAGTAAGGAGCAGCAGCCATGGCACATAAAAAGGGCGTAGGTTCTACCCGCAACGGCCGCGACTCCAACCCGAAGTACCTGGGCGTGAAGATCTACGGCGGCCAGGCCATCGAGGCCGGCAACATCATCGTGCGCCAGCGCGGCACCCAGTTCCATCCGGGCGCCGGCGTCGGCCTCGGCCGTGACCACACCTTGTTCGCGCTGGTCGACGGCAAGGTCGAGTTCTCGGTCAAGGGCCTGAAGAAGCGCCGCACCGTCAGCGTAGTCGGCTAATCCCGAAGCGCTGGTTCGCGAAGGGCCCCGCTTCGGCGGGGCTTTTCGTTTAGGGGCCCGGATTCGGGGCTGGGGATTGGGGATTCGCAACCGCGAAAACCCGGCATCCCGCCCCCCGCTACAATCCCGGTCTCTCCGCTTTTTGCTCTACGCATCACCCATCCCGAATCACGAAGCCCGGCTCCTATGAAACTCGTCGACGAAGCAGAAATCCAGGTCATCGCCGGCAAGGGCGGTAACGGCTGCGTCGGTTTCCGTCGCGAGAAGTTCATCCCGCTGGGCGGGCCGGACGGCGGCGACGGCGGAGCCGGCGGCAGCGTCTGGCTGGTCGCCGACGAGAACGTCAACACCCTGGTCGATTTCCGCCACCAGAAGCAGTTCCGCGCCCAGCGCGGCGAGAACGGCATGGGCCGGCAGGCCTACGGCAAGGGCGGCGACGACATGGTCATCGTCGTGCCGGTCGGCACCGTGGTCACCAATGTCGAAACCGACGAGGTGATCGGCGACCTGACCGCGAACGGCGACCGTCTGCTGGTCGCGCGCGGCGGCAAGGGCGGCCTGGGCAACATGCATTTCAAGAGCTCGATCAACCGCTCGCCGCGCAAGGCGCTGCCGGGTCTGCCGGGCGAAGAGCGCGAGCTCAAGCTCGAACTCAAGCTGCTCGCCGACGTCGGCCTGCTGGGCTTTCCGAATGCCGGCAAGAGCACTCTGATCCGCGCGGTTTCGGCGGCGACGCCGAAGGTCGCCGACTATCCGTTCACCACCCTGTATCCGAACCTGGGCGTGGTCAGCGTCGAAGCGCACCGCAGCTTCGTCATCGCCGACATCCCGGGCCTGATCGAAGGCGCGGCCGACGGCGCCGGCCTGGGCGCGCAATTCCTGCGCCACCTGCAGCGCACGCGTCTGCTGCTGCACCTGGTGGACATCGCGCCGATGGAAGGCGGAGTCGAGGGCGTGAGCCCGGCCGAGCAGGTGCGCGCGATCGAGCGCGAACTGGCCAAGCACGATCCCGAACTGTTGGCCAAGCCACGCTGGCTGGTGCTCAACAAGGCCGACCTACTGCTGGAAGAAGAGCAGCAGGCCGCGGCCCAGGCCGTCATCGACGAATTGGGCTGGAAGGACCGCTGGTTCCTGGTGTCGGCGATCGGCCGCGAAGGCACCTGGCCGATCATGCTCGACGTGATGGCGTTCTTCGACCGTCAGCGCGAGGAAGCCCTGGAAGCCGCGAACGCCGCCGGCGACCATGCGCCCTGAGCCGCGGGCTCGACTTTCCGATCCGATCCGATCCGGCGCGCGACGCGCGCTACGCGTTTTCGTGCGCGCCGCTACGGGCGTAGCGGGCGAGGGCGCACGACCGCGTGCGCGCGACTTCTTACTCGCTTCACCGGTGGCGCCGACGATGCGCCGCATGCTCAATCACGCACGCTACGCGGCGTCCGCCGCGATCGCCGCCGACCGCGCATTCGCGCCCGTCGTCAGCCGCATGGGCCCGAAAAGCAAAAACCCGGCCGAAGCCGGGTTTTCGCGGACCGTCGCGACCGTAGTCGCGAGCGCTGCATCAGGCGGCGGACAGCGCCTTGATGCGAGCCGTCAGGCGGCTCTTGTGGCGCGCGGCCTTGTTCTTGTGGATCAGACCACGGGAGCTGAAGCGGTCGAGGATCGGCTGAGCGACGTCGAACGCGGACTTGGCACCGGCGGCGTCGTTCTCGCCGAGGGCCTTCAGCACCTTCTTCACGGCGGTACGCAGCATCGAACGCTGGCTGGCGTTACGGGCATTGCGGACGACCGTCTGCTTGGCGCGCTTCTTGGCGGACTTGATGTTTGCCACGGGTGGTTTCCTGGAAAATTTGGTTGAAAGCTGTGATGGAACTGGGTGCAAAAATGCAATTGCGGAAAATCAGACCCAAAAGTATGGCCGATTCAGTGACTTGCGTCAACTGCGCCGCCGCCCTGCCGGAAACGCCCGGGAGCGCCCGATGAGCAAGGGCGGTCTGCTGCGGTCTTCGGCCATTTTCAGCGCCATGACCCTGATCTCGCGGGTCTCCGGCCTGGTCCGCGACCAGGTCTACGCCTGGCAGTTCGGCGCCAGCCCGGCCATGGACGCATTCTTCATCGCGTTCCGCATCCCCAACTTCCTGCGCCGGCTGTCGGCAGAGGGCTCGTTCTCGATGGCCTTCGTGCCGGTCCTGGCCGAGTACAAGGAGAACCAGGACCACGCAGCGGTCAAGGACCTGGTCGACCGCGTCGCCGGTACCCTGGCGGCCGCGCTGCTGGTGCTGACCGCGGTGGTGGTGCTGGCCGCGCCCTGGGTGATGCAGCTGTTCGCGCCGGGCTTCGAGCCGGGCACCGAGCAGTACCGGCTCGCTACCCAGATGCTGCAGATCACCTTCCCCTACGCCTTGTTCATCTCGCTGGCCTCCCTGGCCGGCGGGATACTCAACAGCTACGAGCGCTTCGCGATCCCGGCGCTGTCGCCGGTGCTGCTGAACCTGTCGATGATCGCCGCCGCCGTGTGCGCGGTGCCGCTGATGAAGCCGTTGGGGCTGAACCCGGTGCTGGCGCTGGCCTGGGGCGTGTTCGTCGCCGGCATCCTGCAGCTCGCGTTCCAGCTGCCGGCGCTGGCCAAGCTGGGCCTGCTGCCGCGCCCGCGCTGGGGTGCCGCGCATGCCGGCGTGCGCAAGATCATGCGGCTGATGGTGCCGACCCTGTTCGGCTCCTCGGTGGCGCAGCTCAACCTGCTGCTGAACACCGCGCTGGCCTCGTTCCTGATCGCCGGCAGCGTGACCTGGCTGTATCTCACCGACCGCCTGCTGGAATTCCCGCTGGGCATGTTCGGCGTCGCGATCGGCACGGTGATCCTGCCGCACCTGTCC
>CAMLID010000052.1 GCA_946480055.1 uncultured Lysobacter sp.
CATCGAGCCGCACGTGGCGCGCTTCGAGGCCGACCACGACGACTACAACGCGATCATGGTCAAAGCCCTGGCCGACCGTTTCGCCGAAGCCCTGGCCGAGCGCCTGCACCAGCGCGTGCGCAAGGAGTTCTGGGGCTACGCCGACGACGAGGCCCTGGCCAACGACGATCTGATCGACGAGAGCTACCGCGGCATCCGCCCGGCCCCGGGCTACCCGGCCTGCCCCGAGCACAGCGAGAAGGCCACTCTGTTCCGCCTGCTCGACGCCGAGAACAAGGCGGGCCTGCAGTTGACCGAGAGTTACGCCATGTACCCGGCCGCGGCGGTCTCGGGCTACTACTTCAGCCATCCGGGCAGCCAGTACTTCGTGGTCGGACGGGTCAACAAGGAGCAGGTCGAGGACTACGCCAAGCGCAAGGGCGTAAGCCTGGCCCAGGCCGAGCGTTGGCTGGCTTCGAATCTGGATTACGATCCGGAATAACCGCTGCCCCGGGGCAGCCCGGCATCGCGGTAGGGTGCGGTGAGCCATGGGCGAACCGCACGATCGCACCGAGTGTTTCCGAGTCGCGCGTCCGCGGCGGTGCGGTCGCCACCGCGCCCTACTTCGCTGCGATACGATCCGGAACGGGCGCGCCCCGCGCGCCGTCCCATCCGACCGAGTCCGCCCCGATGAGCGAAGCCCTGCCACCGCCCGACGACGAAACTGCCGGCGCCCTCGGCAACGCCGCCTTCATCGAGAAGTACGCCGGCCCCGGCCGTATCGGTCTGTGCGGCGGCCGCGACTTCATCAACAAACTGATCCGCAAGGCCCAGGCGCCGCTGACCTCCGACGGCCATCGCAGCCTGTGGTCGCATGCCTTCGTCTTCAGCGAGCGCCGCGTCGATGGGCAGTGGTGGGTGATCGAATCCGACCTGGACCTGCGCTACCGCCAGATCCGCCTGGGCGTGCAGGAAAATCGGGTCGAACGCTATTACGACGCCGAGGCCTTCCCGAACATCGCGATCCTGGATTTCGGCCTGGACCAGGAACAGATCCGCAAGATCCAGATCGCCGGTCTGGACCTGCTGTCGGGCCTGTCGAGCTATTCGATCAGCGAACTGGTCGGCACCCTGATGGCCATGCACAGCCGCCGCCTGCGCCGGCGCAGCAACCTGCTGGCCAAGGAGGGCGCGTTGTACTGCTCGGCCCTGGTCCAGCACTGCTATGCCGCGGCCGGGATCGAGTTCCTGCCCGGCGTGCCCGGCAAGAACATCGCCCCGCACGACATCGACGAGTCGCCGCTGCCGCACAGCACCCATCGCATCCTGCGCGACCTGGGCGTGTCGACGATCCGCGAACTGACCCACGAAGCGCGCATGCACTTCGGCTGAAGCCTCGACGGCGGCATCGTGATTCCGGCGAAGGCGGGGATCCAGAGCCTCGCCAGGCACGACTTCGCAGTCGCTGGATCCCCGCCTTCGCCGCAAGCACGGCGATGTGGCTACATCACAACCGATCGCCGCATCACGGCCTAGCCTCATCCTAGGCAGGCCGCTTCGCATAGCCAGCGATTTGCGCCAGAACGGGCGCGTGCTGCGCCGATTCGTGCGCATCCGTTCGCTCGCGATGCACGCGTGCGTCGCGAGACCTGCATGCGCGACGATGCGACGCGCATTCCAAAACGCTGCGCATAGGTATCGGTGACGGCTCCAAATCGGATACGGCTCCAACCGCAGCTATCGCAATACCGTACGCAATGGTATGGTTGACCCATCCCGCCCCAGGCGCACGCCTCGCGCGTCCGCCCTACCCTGCGATTCTCATGCACGATCTGCTGCTGTTCTCGCACGCCAACGGATTCCCGGCGCCGGTCTACGGCGTGATGCTGGATGCCTTGGCGCCGGGCTTCCGGATCGCACGGCCGGAGCGGATCGGCCACGACCCGCGCTATCCGGTCACGCCGGACTGGCCGCACCTGGTCGACGAATTGGTCGCGCGCGTGCATGCCGTCGCCGGCGACGCGTGCCGGATCTGGCTGGTCGGACATTCGCTGGGCGGTTATCTGAGCCTGCTGGCCGCGCATCGCCTTGCCGACAGTACGCTGGCCGCACGTGTGGCCGGCGTGGTGATGCTGGACTCGCCGCTGATCTCCGGCTGGCGCGCGCACCTGGTTACGATCGGCCGCCGTACCGGCTTGGACAACCTGCTGATGCCGATGCGCGCGACCCTGCAGCGCCGCAAGCACTGGCCCGATCTCGACGCCGTGCGCGCCCACTTCCTGGCCAAGCCCGCGTTCGCACGCTGGGACCCGCGCGTGCTCGAGGACTACGTCGAGCACGGCACCCTGCCCGTGGACGACGGCGCACGCGAACTCGCGTTCGTGCGCGAGACCGAATTCGCGATCTACCGCAGCTTGCCGACGACCACGGTCAGCGATCTGGCGCCGCGACTGCGCGTGCCGGTGGCCTTCCTCGCGGGCACGCGCTCGCGCGAACTGCGCCATGCCGGAACCGCCGCGACGCAACGTCTGGTCGACGGACGCTGGGCCTGGATCGAGGGCAGCCACCTGTTTCCGATGGAACGGCCGCTGAACACCGCCGACGCGATCGCGGCGATGATCGCGCGCATGCGTCCGGCACCGACCGAGCCGACCGCAGCGGCGGTCACGCAAGCCGCCTGAAATCGGCTGGCGGCGTCGCGCGAGGCCCGCTCCGGTGTTTCAGTGTGTGCCGGTCGCCGCGGCGGGAGCGCTTGCCGCCAAACCCTGCAGATGCGCGGCGAAGCTCGGCAGCAACATGCGGTTGCCATGACCGCTGAGATGGTCGCCGTCGAAGTACAGCGGCCGGCCGTCGCGGACCGCTGCGCAGGTCGTGCCCGGGCACAGCACCGGGAACGGATCCCAGACGCTGGCGTTGCGCAGTTGCGACGCCACGCGCTGCAAGGCCGCCACACTCGGGGCGCGGTAACGCTGCAGGAAATCGCGCTCGACCGTCAGCCCGCGTGCGCACACCGGGTTGTCGCGGTTGAACCAGTCCGAGCAACGATACGGCGGCGCGCGGAACAAGGGTTTGGGCGCCTCGAACACGATCCGCACGCCGCGCTGCGCGAGCGGCCGCAGGCGTTCGATCGCGGTGGCTTCGCCCTGGGTGCGCGCCGCGTCGGTGCTGGCGCTGAACATCGCGGTCACCGCGGCCTGCTCGTCGAACAGCATCCACTGCTCGGACAAACGCGGCAGGCGCAGCGCCGGAAGGAACAGCACGTCGCCGTCGCGGGCCTTGCGGCCCACGTCGGCCAGGACCGCGTCGACATATGCGCGGCATTGCGGGTTATCGAATTCGCGACGGTCCAACAAGCCGGCCACGCCGCAACCGCCGGCGAAGTACAGCGTCGCCGTGCGTCCGCTGGCCAGGGCAGAGCGCTGCAGCATTTCCGAGTAGCCGCTGGCATGCGAGTCGCCGGCGACGAACAGGCGGCGCGCATCGTCGGCCGTGCGTTCGCAGCCGCTGCGCTCGTAGACCCAGGCCGCGCCGCCTTCGATCTGTTCGGTACGCGGCACGACCTTGCAACCCGGATAGGCGGAATCGGTTTCCGATCCGTACGGGTACCAGTCCTTGGCGTTATGGGCGACCACGCTCAGCGAATAGTCGTCCTGGTGGCGCGCGATGTGGCGGTAGATCGAGCTGGACACGAACACCACCAGCACCGCCGCGGTCACGAAGCCCCAGTTGCGCATGCGCACCAGCGGGCCGGCATGGCGCAGCGGCCGTTCGACCAGGCGGTAGGACGCGACCGCAAGCGCCAAGGCCAGCGCGAAGGCGAGCGCGCGCGTGCCCATCGACTCCAGGCCCACGGTCCAGCGGAACAGCACGAACACCGGCCAATGCCACAGGTACAGCGAATACGAGACGCGGCCGATGCCGACCGCGGGCGCCGTCGACAGCAAACGGCCCAGCCAGCCGCCCGCACCGCCGGCGTACAGCAGACCGAGCAAGCCCACGGTGCCCAGCACCGGCCACAGGCCATCGGTCCAGGGCGAATGCGCGGGTCGGGCGTAGGCGAAGCCGGCCGCGATCAACAACACCGACAGGCCCAGGCCGGCCGAGCGCAGCCATGGCCACACGCCTGCGCCGCTCCCACTCGCGCGCGCCGGCACGCCCGCGAGCGTGAGGCCCTGGTACAGCAGCACGCCGGCGCCCAGCTGCCAGAAACGGCTGGTGCTCAGATAGAAGGCTTCGACCGTGCGGTCGCCGGCCTGGGTCAGCAGTCGCGCATACCACAGCGAGGCCAACACGCCGGCCGCGAACAGCGCCACCGACATCCAACGCTTGCGTGCGCCGTAGCTCCAGGCCATGAACAGCAGCGGGAACACCAGGTAGAACTGCTCCTCCACGCCCAGCGACCAGGTGTGGGTGTAAGGGTTGAACTCGACCTTGGGCGAGAAGTAGTCGTTGCCGGTGGCGGCCAGAACGAAGTTGCTGAGCCCGAAGAAGGCCATGCGTCCGGTGTTGCGGCTGGTCTCGCTGAGCCAGGCCTCGGGGATGAACAGGACGCTGGCGACGCAGGTCGCGAGCAGGCAGGCGATCAGCGCCGGTGCGATCCGGCGCAGGCGGCGCGCGTAGAAGCGCAGCAGCGATTCGAAGAAGCCGGCGCGCGGGAAACGCGCGACCGAGGCGCTGACCACGAACCCGGAGATGACGAAGAAGATGTCGACGCCGGTGAAACCGCCCGGCAGCCAGACCGCGTTGAGGTGGTAGGCCACCACCGCCAGCACGGCGACGGCGCGCAGGCCGTCGATATAGGGCAGATAACCTGGCTGTGATTCGTCGACGCGCATCGGATTCCATTCGCGGCCGCGCCGCGTGCGCCGTCACGCGGCGTGGGTGGGCGTAGGGCGCCGCGACCTTACCAGACCAGGTCGTCGGGCACCTGGTATTGCGGATCGGCGTAGGGATCGTCCTGCGCCGGCGCGTTCGGATCGATCTTGAGCGCGACAGCGGGCGGGAACAGCGCCTCGGCCTGAGCCAGCATCTGCGCACTCACCAACAGATAGCGGCCGTCCATCTGCAGCACGCCCAGCTCGCCGGCGTTGAGCGCCTTGAGCTGGTCGGCCGTCACATAGATGCGCTTGATCTTGCCGCCGTAGGGAAAGTGGCGGGCGATCTCGGCGTCGGCGACGTTGAGGGTCTGGTCCTTGACCAGCTCGGCGAGCTTGGCGCGCGCTTCGCGGCGCAGGCGCGCTTCCTCCTGCTTGGCCTGCTCGGCGGCGATGCGCTCATCCTTCTCGCGCTGAGCGCGGATGGCGTAGGCCTTGGCCAGGTCGATGTCCTCGCGCGAACGCGGCCTGCCCTGCCCCGGTTGGCCCGGCTGCGCGGGCTTGTTGTTGGCGGCGGGTTTACCGCCGGCGCCGCGGCGCGGATCGTTGCGGTGCTGGGCCGGCTTGCCGCCGGGGCCGCGCGCATCGGGACGCGCGCCCTGCGCGGGCTTGCCGTCGCGACGGCCGGGACCGCCGCGCTTGGGATCGTTGCCGCGCTCGGGCCGCTCGGGCTTGGGCGCGGGCTTGAAGCCCAGGCCTAACAGTTGGTCGCGGAGTGTGTCGCTCATCGGCTTGGATCTTCGGCTTGATTCGAACGTGGGGGACTATGTCTGTAACGAGGCCGGGCGGTCGCAGTGAAACGCGCCGCGGCGCTCAGTAATGCGGCGGCGGCGGTTCGTTGGCGGCGTCGTTGCTCATCGGGCCGCCGCTGGACATAGACATGCGCAACTGGCGCAGCTCTTCCAGCGCCCGGTGCAGCAGCAGCGTGGTGCGGGCTTCCTCGTCGCGTGCGGCGGCGAGCGCGTCGCTGAGCTCGACCAGGGCATGCTCCTGGAATGCGAGCCGGGTTTCCAGATCGACCAGGCGCTGCTCGACTTCGGCGCTCATCGGATCCGGACCCATCGCGCCCGCGCTCACGGCGTGTCCAACAGGATCGAACGGCCGCGGCCGATGCCGTAATAGGCCAGGCCCGCCGACTCGACTTCATCGGGATGATAGAGATTGCGGCCGTCGAAGATCACCGCATCGGCCAGCGCATTGCGCACGCGGGCGAAATCGGGGCTGCGGAACTGCTTCCACTCGGTGACCACGACCAGGGCGTCGGCGTCGGCCAGGGCGGCGCGCGAGGAATCGCACAGCACCAGGTCGTCGCGCTCGCCGAAGAGGCGCTGCGCTTCTTCGGTCGCTTCCGGATCGTAGGCGCGGACCTTGGCGCCGGCCTCCCACAGCTGCGCCAGCAGGCGGCGGCTGGAGGCTTCGCGCATGTCGTCGGTATTGGGCTTGAACGCCAGGCCCCAGACCGCGAAGGTCTTGCCTTCGATGCTGCCGCCGTAGTGGCGCTGGATCAGTTCGAACAGATGGCCTTTCTGGCTGTCGTTGACCGCCTCGACCGCATCGAGCAGACGCGGCGCGTAACCGTGCTGCTCGGCGGTGCGGGCCAGCGCCTGCACGTCCTTGGGAAAGCACGAGCCGCCGTAGCCGGCGCCGGGATAGATGAAGTGCCAGCCGATGCGCGGGTCCGAGCCGATGCCCTGGCGGACCATTTCGATGTCGGCGCCGACCTTCTCGGCGATGTTGGCGATCTCGTTCATGAAGCTGATCTTGGTCGCCAGCATCGCGTTGGCGGCGTACTTGGTCAGCTCGGCCGAACGCAGGTCCATGACCATGATGCGCTCGTGGTTACGGTTGAACGGCGCGTACAGACGCTTGAGCTTTTCCACCGCGACCGGATTGCTGGCGCCGATCACGATGCGGTCGGGACGCATGCAGTCGTTGACCGCATCGCCTTCCTTGAGGAATTCGGGGTTGGAGGCCATGTCGAAGGCGACATCGGCCCCGCGCTGCGCGAGTTCGCGCGCGATCGCGGCCTGAACCTTGTCGGCGGTGCCGACCGGCACGGTCGACTTGTTGACCACGATCACCGGCCGCTCGATGTGCTGGCCGATGGTGCGCGCGACGGCGAGCACGTACTGAAGATCGGCGCTGCCGTCCTCGTCCTGCGGCGTGCCGACAGCGATGAAGATCAGATCGCCATGGCCGATCGCGGCAGCGGCATCGGTGGTGAAGTGGAGGCGGCCGGCGGCGTGGTTGGCCTTGACCATCGGCTCCAGGCCCGGCTCGTAGATCGGGATCACGCCGCGGCCCAGGCCCTCGACCTTGGCCGCGTCGATGTCTACGCAGACCACGTCGTGGCCTACGTCGGCCAGGCAGGTACCGGTGACCAAGCCCACGTAACCGGTACCGAAAATCGTGACGCGCATGTGGGGCTCTCTGGTTTTTGCAACGATGTTGCGTTCGTGTCCGGCGAACTCCGCCGCCGGACACGCGTGCGCGCTATGCGCTGGGGCGAAGCGGCCTTATTACTTGCCGCCGGCCTTGGGGCCGCCGCCGAGGATGTCGAGCAGTTCGACCTCGAACACCAGCACCGAATTCGGCGGGATCGGACCGCCCGGGGTGCCCTTCTCGCCGTAGCCGAGCTTGCTCGGAATCCACAGCTTGTACTTGCTGCCGACCGGCATCAGCGCGATGCCTTCCTGCCAGCCCGGCACCACCTGCTGCAGCGGGAACTCGACCGGCTGGTTGCGCTCGTAGGAACTGTCGAACTGCTTGCCGTCGAGCAGCGTGCCCTTGTAATGCACCTGGACCACGTCGGTGGCCTTGGGCTTGGCGCCCTTGCCTTCGGTCAGCACCTGGTACTGCAGGCCCGAAGCGGTGGTGACCACGCCCGGCTTCTTGCCGTTGGTCGCCAGGAAGGCCTCGCCGTCGGTGAGATTCTTCTTGGCCTCGGCCATCATTTTGGCGATCTGCTTGGCCTGGATCTTCTGCGCGAACGCGTCGCGCACTTCCGAAGCCTGCTTCTCGTCCATCAGCGGCTTTTCGCCGGCCAGCGAGGTCTTCATCGCCTTGTTGATGGTGTCCAGGTCGATCTCGTCCTTGGCCATCTCCAGCGACTTGGCGATGTCCAGGCCGATCATGTAGCTGACCTGCTCTTTCTCGGTCGCCAGACCCGGGATGTTCTTGACGTCGCCCTTGCCTTCGTCCTTGGCGGTCTCGGACTTGGTCGCGTCGGCTTTGCCGTCGGCTTTCTTGTCGCAGCCGGCGGCGAACAGAACCAGCGAGCCCACGGCGAGCGCGAGGGCGGTGTGGCGCAGGAAGGGCTTCATCAAACGGAACTCCTGGTGGTGAGGCATACCTAGCTCGGTCATGCCGTGTTGCATCGGGGGAGCCGCCAAGGTGCCAGCGGCCAGCTGAACGTTTCGCTTATCGCATGCCGCGCGGGTCCGGCGCCGTGACGCCGGACACCGACGGCATTTACAGGATTTCGACCAGTTCGACTTCGAAGCTCAGGGTCGCGTTGGGGCCGATGCTCGGCGGCGCGCCCTTGGGGCCGTACGCCAGTTCGGCCGGGATCCAGAAGCGGAACTTGCCGCCGACCGGCATCATCGCCACGCCCTCGGACCAGCCCTGGATGACCTGGTTGAGGCCGAAATCGGCCGGCTGGCCGCGGTCGTAGGAGCTGTCGAACACGGTGCCGTCGAGCAACGTGCCCTTGTAGTGCACGCGCACCCGGTCGCCGGGCTTGGGACGCGCGCCCGAACCCTGGCGCAGGACCATGTACTGCAGGCCCGACGGGGTCGTGAACACGCCCTTGACGGCCTTGTTCTTGGCCAGGAACGCAGCGCCCTCGGCGAGGTTCTTGTCGCCCACGGCGGCCGCTTCGGTTTCCATCTTCTTGCGCATGCGCTCGCTGAAAGCGGTCAGCACGGCCTTTTCCTCGGCCTCGCTCAGCAGCGGCTTGCCCTCGCCGATCACGGTGCGCACGGCCTGCATCAGCACCGGCACTTCGATCTCGGCTTTGATCGGCGCCAGCGAGGGCCCGACCATGTAACCGCCGACCAGCTGGCCGACCTTGTCTTTCGCTACTGCGGGCGGCGCCGGCGGCGGCGTGCCCGGTGCGGTGCCCGGCGCCGACTTGCCGTCGCGCGCGGCCACGCGTGCGCGCAGGGCCTGATCGGTCGCGCGCGCCTCGTCTTCGCTGATCAGCGGCTTGCCGCCGTCGAAGGTGTTGCGCACGGCCTTCTCGAACGCGGCCATGTCCAGATCGGGACCCACCGGCTTGATCGACTTGCCTACGTCCAGGCCGATCGCATAGCTGATCTTTTCGCGTTCGTTGGTCAGCACGGTCTTGTCCTGGGCAATGGCCGCCGCGCTGCTGAGCACGGCCGCGGTGGTGATGAGCGCAGCTGCGCCGCGCACGAAAGCCTTCATCGGGTCCCTACTCCTGTGTAATGGGCCTGTGTATTGCAATGGGTACACGCCGGATCGATCCACGCCGGGATGCAGGCGCAAGTCCGCCATTGTCGCGGGCTGCGCCCGTGTCGGCAATCGCGGCGAAAACGTCACGGTTTGCGAGCCCGCGCGATCCTGCGCGGACACGACTCGTATGGATCGCTCACCCGGCCTTGGGCTTGGGCGCCTTCAGCGCGGCTTCGATCGCGGCGACCACGGTCGGGTCGTCCGGCTTGGTCTTGCTGCCGTAGCTGGCGATCAGCTTGCCGTCGCGACCGATCAAGTATTTGTGGAAGTTCCACTTCGGCGCTTCGCCGGCGCTGCGGGCCAGGTCCCGGTACAGCGGCGTGGCCTGATCGCCGATCACGTGCACCTTCTCGAACATCGGGAACTTGACCCCGTAGGTGAGCGTGCAGAACTCCTGGATCTGCTTCTCGTCCTCGAATTCCTGGGCCTTGAAATCGCCCGAGGGGAAGCCGAGCACGGCGAAGCCCTTGCCCTTGTACTTGGCGTGCAGCGCTTCCAGGGCCTCGAACTGCGGGGTGAAACCGCATTTGCTGGCGGTGTTGACCACCAAAACGACGTCGCCGCCGTAACTCTGGCGCAGATTCACCGCCTGTTTGCCGGCCAGGGGCCGGAAACTGCGGTCCAGCAAGGCGCCGCCGGCCGAGGCCAGGCCGGCGACCAGGAGCAGGGAAACGGCGGCCAAAGCGGCCGTACGGCGGATTCGGGGGGCTGAGGCGTGCATGGCGGGCTCGGACATGACAGGGGGCCGGACGGCCGGTGGGCCAAGTATGACTTCAGTTGGGTCTGGCGGACTTGACCGGGCGTGTTTTGGTGTTATAGTTGCATACAACACCGGTCTACCAACGAGCAGGACGTTCGCCATGAACCGCAAGCTCCAGAACTCGATCTCAGCCATCTTGGTCAGCGGCGCCACCATGGTGCTGGCCCTGGTCGCCGCCAATCCGGCCCTGCCGGAAGCCCCGGCGGCCCTCCCCGTGGCCGCCCAGGTCGCAGCCGCACCGCTGTCCCTGGGCACCGAAGCCATCGCCCGCCGCGCCGAAGCCCAGGCCCAGCGCATCGAAGCCCGCGCCGAGCGGGTCGAGAGCCTGGCCGACGCCGCGGCGCTGACCGCCGAACTGGCCACGGCCGTAGCCCTGGCCAACGCACTCGAAAACGTATCGGCCGCGGAGTCGGCCGACGACGAAAAACCGCATCGCAAAGCCCGGAAGGCCAAGCAGCGCAATCGCCAGGCCTTAGTCATGCCTTATTTCTCTTTCGCACCGCGGGGCTGAACCATGACCGCTATTCAATGGAGCGACGGCGCTCCCATCTACCGCCAGCTGAAGGAGCGCGTCGTCGCGATGATGCTCGACGGAGTGCTCAAGCCCGGCGACGCCCTGCCCTCTGTGCGGCAGGTCGCGGCCGAGTACCAGCTCAACCCCATCACCGTCTCGCGCGCCTACCAGGAACTGGCGGACGAGGCTCTAGTCGAAAAACGCCGAGGATTGGGCATGTACGTCACCGAAGAGGCTGCCAAGAAACTGCTGCTGAACGAACGCGAGCGGTTCCTGCGCGAAGAATGGCCGCTGGTGCTGGAGCGCATCCTGCGACTGGGCCTGAGCACGGAAGAACTCCTCACCGCCGGCAACGCCAAGGCGGGTGCGCAATGAACGCCGACACCCTCGCCAGCGTCTCCCACGTGGTCAGCGCCCGCGGTCTGCGCAAGGCCTATAAGAACAAGGTCGCGCTCGACAACACCGCGTTCGAGATCCCCGCCGGCCGCATCGTCGGCCTGATCGGCCCCAACGGCGCCGGCAAGACCACCGCGCTCAAGGCCATCCTCGGCCTGATCCCGTTCGAAGGCGACCTCAAAGTGCTGGGCCGCGACCCGCGCACCCAGCGCGACGAACTGATGCGCGACGTGTGCTTCATCGCCGACGTCGCGGTGCTGCCGCGCTGGATCCGGGTCAAGGAAGCCATCGAGTTCGTCGCCGGCGTGCATCCGCGCTTCGACCGCGCCAAGTGCGAACGCTTCCTCGCCGGCACCCAGCTCAAGCCCAACCTGCGCGTACGCGAACTGTCCAAGGGCATGATCGTGCAGTTGCACCTGGCCCTGGTGATGGCGATCGACGCCCGCCTGCTGGTGCTGGACGAGCCGACCCTGGGCCTGGACATCCTCTACCGCAAGCAGTTCTACCAGCGCCTGCTGGAAGACTACTTCGACGAAGACAAGACCATCATCGTCACCACCCACCAGGTCGAGGAGATCGAACACATCCTCACCGACGTGATGTTCATCCGCGACGGCAAGGTCGTGCTCAACAGCGAGATGGAAATCCTCGGCGATCGCTTCGTCGAAGTGCTGGTCAATGCCGACAAGCTGGAACAGGCGCGTCAGCTCAAGCCGCTCGACGAACGCTCCCTGCCCTTCGGCAAGACCGTGATGCTGTTCGACGGCGCGCCGCACGACCGCCTGGCCGAACTCGGCGAGACCCGAACGCCCGGCCTGGCCGATCTGTTCGTCGCCACCATGAAGGGGACCTACGCATGAACGCGCTCGACATCAACGCCGACCGCCCCGCTCCGCGCGCTGTCGCCGCGGTTCATCCCACCCACACCTTCCGGTTGCTGCTGCGTCGCGAATTCTGGGAGCACCGCGGCGGTTTCCTGTGGGCTCCGCTGCTGGCCGGCGCGATCTTCCTGCTGCTGGCGACCATGGGTATCGGCGTCGGCGAACTGGCCGCGCGCCGGGTCGCCAACTCCAGCAACCACGCCATGATCAGCACCGACGGCGGCAAGTTCGAGATCAACGGACTGGACCTGTCGCGGCTGACCGAGAAGATGAGCGCCGACGACATGCGCGAACTCGGCGGCGCCGTCGACGGCATGCTGTTCATGGCCGGCAGCTGGCCGCTGATAGTGCTGGCCTTCGTGGTGTTCTTCTACTGCCTGGGCAGCCTCTACGACGAGCGCAAGGACCGCAGCGTGCTGTTCTGGAAATCGCTGCCGGTCTCCGACGGACAGACCGTGTTGTCCAAGGTGGCCAGCGCGACCCTGATGGCGCCGACCCTGGCGGTGATCGCCTCGATCGTGACCATGCTCGGCTTCCTGATCATCATGAGCGTGGCAGTGCTGTTCCACGGCGGCAACCCGATCACCCTGCTGTGGGGTCCGGGCAGCCCGTTCAAGGTCGGCCTGAACATGCTGGCCTGCATCCCGATCTACGCACTGTGGGCGCTGCCGACCGTCGGCTGGCTGATGCTCTGCTCGTCCTGGGCCCGTAGCAAGCCGTTCCTGTGGGCGATCATGATCCCGCTGTTCGCCGGTATCTTCGTCTCCTGGTTCGATCTGATGCAGTTGTTCAACCTGGATAGCGTTTGGTTCTGGAAGAACGTGGTCGGTCGCTCGCTGATCAGCGTGTTCCCCGCCACCTGGATCGACGCGGCGCACATCGGCGAAATCAGCGGCGACGGCCCCTCGGTGATCCACGAAGTCATCAACCTGCGCACCATGTACTCGGTGCTGGGCAGCGCCCAGCTCTGGATCGGCGCGGCCGTCGGCGCGGCCATGATCTTCGCCTCGATCCGCCTGCGCCGCTGGCGCGACGAAGGTTGATCCCCGGCGCCGGCGCGGTCCGCCCCGGACCGCGCCGAGCGCAACGCGATGCAACCCTCTTGGCTCGCACCGCATCTGAGTACGCGACGCCTGCCGCTCCGGCGGGTCCGACCCGACAGGAGTTCGTGATGCGCAAGCTCATCCTCGGTGTTCTCGCCCTGCTGCCGATGACGGCGCTGGCGCAGGACGGCAACTGCCAGCACTCCCAGGCCCGCGATCTGAAGCTGGACCTGGCCGGCGCCAAGGCGGTGGTGTTCGACATCGGCCCGCACGACCTGGAAGTCGTTACCGGCGCCCGCAACGAGGTCCACGGCCGCGCCTGCGCCTCCGACGCCAAGTACCTGCCCGAGCTCACCCTGAGCCAGCACCGCGTCGGCGACAAGCTGGTGGTGGTGGCGCAACGCAGCCAGCGCTCCTGGTTCAACTTCGGCGGCAGCCACTACGCTTACATGAAGCTGACCGCGACCGTGCCGGACAGCCTGATGGTCCAGCTCAACGTCGGCTCCGGCGACGCCCGAGCCACCGGCGTGGCCGCGCTCAGCGCCGATGTCGGTTCCGGCGACGTGAAGGCGCAGCGCGTGCGCGGTCTGGTCACCGCCGACGTCGGCTCCGGCGACATCGTGCTCGAGGACATCGGCGCGCTGCAGGTGGTGTCGGTCGGCTCGGGCGACCTCAAGGCCAGCCGGATCGCGCGCGACGCCAAGGTCGGCGATATCGGCTCGGGCGACGTCGAGCTGCGCCAGGTCGGCGGCAGCGTCGAGGTCGACGACATCGGCTCCGGCGACCTCGACGTCGACGGCGTGCGCGGCAACCTGCACGTGCGCTCGGTCGGCAGCGGTTCGGTCGACCACCGCGACATCGCCGGTTCGGTCGCCGTGCCGAAAGACGACGAATGACTTCCCTCACCCGCCGTAGCCGCCGCCAGGACTCCGCCATGAAACTCGCCGCAGCTCTCGCCGCCGCCGCCATGATCGCCGCCGCCCTCGCCGGTTGCGGCAGCCAGGACCGCATCGTGACGGGCAACAGCGTCCTCAACCACATCGAACTCGGCGACGACCGCATCAGCCTGCACGGCGATGGCGGCATCGCGGTCATCACCGACAAGGGCGATCTGAGCATCGAAGGCAAGGCGGTGAACCTGACGCCGGACCAGCGCGCCCAGGCCCAGCGCCTGTATACCAACGCGATCGGCGTGCGCGACGACGGCGTCGCGCTCGGCAAGGCCGGCGCCGGCATGGCCGGCAAGGCCGTCGGCAGCGCGATCGAGGGCCTGGTCAAGGGCGATCCGGGCAGTGCCGGCGACAAGATGGATGCCGAGGCCAACAACATGGCCCAGCAGGCCGTGCGCCTGTGCAAGCGCGTGATCGAGATGCGCAAGGCCCAGGACAGCCTGGTCGAGACCCTGCCCGCCTTCAAGCCCTACGCCAACCTCAGTCAGGGCGACGTCATCGACTGCCAGTCCTGATTCGAGCGTCCTAATTCGAGCGCCGGTGCCCGCCGTTACTCCGGTGTTGCGGCGGGCACCCGCTCGAACCTCTGCTTCGAAGCCGAAGCTTCGAAGCGAGCTCTGAGTTTCACCAGGCCGCGCCACGCGCGCTGAGCTTCCAGCGCTCATTCCTGCGGCGCTCGAAACTCAGCCTCCGCCGCCTCCGCCCGCGCCGTGGATGCCGCCACGGGTCAGCGCCGCCGGGTCCAGCAGCCGGCGCAGTTCCTTCTCGGGCATGCCGGTCGCGGCGATCGCGACTTCCAGCACCGGCCGGCCTTCCTTGTAGGCCTGCTTGGCGATCGCGGCCGCTTTCTCGTAGCCGATGATGGGATTGAGCGCGGTGACCAGGATCGGGTTGAGGTCCAGGGCCTCGCGTACCCGGTCCTCGCGCACCTTGAGCCCGGCGATCGCGCTGTCGGCGAGCAGGCGCATGGCGTTGGCGAGCAGCCGGATCGAGTCCAGCAAGTCGTAGGCGATCAGCGGCAGCATCACGTTGAGCTGGAAGTTGCCGCTCTGGCCGGCGATGGTGATCGCGGCGTGGTGGCCGATGACCTGGGCGCAGACCATGGCGGTGGCTTCCGGAATCACCGGATTGACCTTGCCCGGCATGATCGAGCTGCCCGGCTGCAGCGCCGGCAGTTCGATCTCGCCCAGGCCGGCGAGCGGACCGGAATTCATCCAGCGCAGGTCGTTGGCGATCTTGGTCAGCGCCACCGCCAGCGTCGACAGCTGACCCGACAACTCGACCGCGTCGTCCTGCGCGGCCAGGCCTTCGAACTTGTCCGCGGCGGATTCGAACTTGGTGCCGGTCAGCGACGACAGGGCGCGCGCCACCGCCTTGCCGAAGCGCGGGTCGGCGTTGATGCCGGTGCCGATCGCGGTGCCGCCGATCGGCAGCCGGCGCAGGCGCTTGAGGCTGTCCTCGATGCGCTCCTGGGCTGAAGTGAGCTGCGCCGCCCAGGCGCCGAACTCCTGGCCGAAGGTCAGCGGCATCGCGTCCATCAGATGGGTGCGGCCGGTCTTGGTGACCTTGGCCAGGCTCTTGGCGCGGCGCTCGATGGTCTTGCGCAGGTGCTTGAGCGCCGGCAACAGCGATTCGGTGGTGGCCAGTTTGGCCGACACCCGGATCGCGGTCGGGATCACGTCGTTGGAGCTCTGGCCCAGGTTGACGTGGTCGTTGGGGTGGATGCGGGCCTTGCCCGTGCGCGAGGCCAGGGTCGCGATCACCTCGTTGGCGTTCATGTTGCTGGAGGTGCCCGAGCCGGTCTGGAACACGTCGATCGGGAACTGGGCGTCGTGGCGGCCGCCGGCGACTTCGAGCGCGGCGTCGTGGATCGCCTGCCACTGACCTTCGTCCAGCAGCTCCAGGTCGCCGTTGACCTCGGCCGCGGCGGCCTTGACGTAGGCCAGGGCGCGGATGAACTCGCGCGGCATGGGCACACCGGAAATCGGAAAGTTCTGCACGGCGCGCTGGGTCTGCGCGCCCCAGAGCGCGGCCGCGGGCACGCGCAGCTCGCCCATGCTGTCGTGCTCGAGGCGGAAGGCCGGCTCGGCGGCGGAGGGTTTCTTCGCCGCGGATCGGGCCGGGGTCTTGCGTTGAGTCGCCATTGCCAACTCCATTGAGTCGTGGGGGTTGCGAGCCGTGGCGGCGCGCGGGCGGAACGGCCGGCGCGAGGCCACGTCGATGAGGTCGGGTGCGCGGTCGGCCGAAACAAGGGCCGCGCAGGAGGCTGGCATCGGACATCGCTGGCGACCGCCATGATGGCCGCCGCGCTCGCGGGCGTCGAGTGCGTGCGGCCCGAACCGGGCGGCCGCGGCGGCGCCGTACTGCGCGGTCCGGACGGGCCAATCCGGCGGGCTGTTAGAATGTTCGACTGTTTCCTGCCCTGCCCCGACATGTCCGCCGACCCCAACGCCCAGCTGCTCGCCCTTTCCCCGCTCGACGGCCGCTACGCCGGCAAGGTCGACGCACTGCGTCCGATCTTCTCCGAATTCGGCCTGATCAAGGCCCGGGTCAAGGTCGAGGTGGAATGGCTGCTGGCGCTGGCCGAGGAGCCGGGCATCGCCGAACTGGCGCCGTTCTCCGCCGCCGCCGCCGCGCGCCTGCGCGCGCTCGCCGCCAACTTGTCGGTCGCCGACGCGGCCCGGGTCAAGGAGATCGAGCGCACCACCAACCACGACGTCAAGGCGGTCGAGTACCTGATCAAGGAACGCCTCAAGGACGACGCCGAGCTGGGCCCGGCGCTGGAGTTCGTGCACTTCGCCTGCACCAGCGAGGACATCAACAACCTCAGCTATGCGCTGATGCTCAGCGAAGCGCGCCAGCACGTGCTGCTGCCCAAGCTGGACCAGCTGATCCAGGTCCTGCGCGCGATGGCGCACGAACACGCCGCGCTGCCGATGCTGTCGCGCACCCACGGCCAGACCGCCTCGCCGACCACGGTCGGCAAGGAAATCGCCAACGTGGTCGCGCGCCTGCTGCGCCAGGGCGAAACCCTGGCCGGGGCGCCGATGCCGGGCAAGATCAACGGCGCGGTCGGCAACTACAACGCCCACGTTGCGGCCTATCCTGATATCGACTGGCCGGCGTTCTCGCAGCGCTTCGTGACCTCGCTGGGCCTGGACTGGCAGCCCTACACCACCCAGATCGAGCCGCACGACGGCATCGCCGAGATCAGCGACGCCCAGCGCCGCATCGACACCATCTGCATCGATCTGTGCCGCGACGTCTGGGGCTACATCTCGCTGGGCTACTTCAAGCAGGCGGTCAAGGCCGGCGAAGTCGGCAGCTCGACCATGCCGCACAAGGTCAACCCGATCGACTTCGAGAACGCCGAAGGCAACTTCGGCATCGCCAACGCGCTGTTCGAGCATTTCGCCGCCAAGCTGCCGATCAGTCGCTGGCAGCGCGACCTCACCGACTCGACCGTGCTGCGCGCGCTCGGCACCGCGTTCGGCCACGCCCTGATCGGCTACGACGCCCTGTTGCGCGGCCTGGGCAAGCTCAGCGCCAACCCAGAGCGATTGGCCGCCGACCTCGACGCAGCCTGGGAAGTGCTGGCCGAAGCCGTGCAGACGGTGATGCGCCGCCACGGCCTGCCCAACCCCTACGAACAACTCAAGGCGCTGACCCGCGGCCAGGGCATCAACGAAGCCTCGATGCGCGAATTCATCGCCGGCCTGGATCTGCCGGCCGCCGACAAGCAACGCCTGCTGGCGATGACGCCCGGCAGCTACAGCGGCCTGGCCGAGCGCCTGGCGCGCGAGATCTGACCCGTACGGAGGCGACTGCCATGGCAGACACCCGCGGCTGGACCCTGGCCGAGCATCGCGCCGACGACGGCCTGTCGTTGATGCGGCTCAAGCGTTTCGAGCGCGGTTTCGATTTCCGCGCCTACCCGGAGCGCTTGAACCTGATCTGGGCCTATCAGGACGACCGCAGCATCGACACCGCCTCGCCGGCCGAACTGGAAGCGATGCAGCGCTTCGAGGACCGGGTCTGCGAACGCATCGAAGCCGCCGGCCACAGCCTGCTGGCGATCGTGTTCACCGAACCCGACCACCGCGAGTACGTGTTCCACACCCGCGACGTCGCCGCCTTCATCGGCGTGCTCAACGCGATGCCGCAGGAAGCCACGCCCTACCCGATCGAGATCGACCGCGAGAGCGACCCGAACGGCGAGTTCTACCGCTCCTTCGCCGAGGCGATCGGCCTGCGTTGAAGCAGGCCTGCGCTGAGTCCGCGCCATGACGACGACGATGCGGCTGCTGCTCAATCTCGACGTCTCCGACCTGGCCGCGGCCGAAGCCTTCTACGTCGCCGCCTTCGGCCTGCGGCCGGCGCGCCGCCTCGGCGACGGCGTGCTGGAACTCGACGGCGCGCAGGTACCGATCTATTTATTGAGCAAGCCCCCCGGCAGCGTCGGCGCCAATGGTTCGGTGCGCGACTACGCACGCCATTGGACGCCGCTGCACGTGGACGTGGTCGTCGACGACCTGGACGCCGCGCTCGCACGCGCGCTCGCGGCCGGAGCGATCCAGGAAGGCGCGATCCGCGAGGCCGCCTGGGGCCGGATCGTGCAGGTCGCCGACCCGTTCGGGCACGGCTGGTGCCTGTTGCAGTTCCTCGGCCGCGGCTACGACGAGATCGCGGGCTAGCGTCGAGGGCTCCAGCCCCGATCTTCATCGCCGCATGAGCGACAATGGCGCGATCCGCGTGGCCCGCCGCGCCACCGCTACGAGCTCGTCCACCCCATGGCCAAGAAATCCCCCGCCGCGCCTGCCGGCCCGTCCAAATCCGCCGCGATCGAAGTCGATGCCGCCCACCTGCCGCCGCTGGGCATGCCGGCCGAAACGTTCCTGCGCGATTACTGGCAGAAGCGCCCGCTGCTGATCCGCAACGCCTTCCCCGGCCTGGTCTCGCCTCTGGAACCCGAGGACCTGGCCGGCCTGGCCTGCGAAGAGGCCGCACTGTCGCGCCTGATCCAGCACGACCGCGCCAGCGACGTCTATTCGCTGCGCCACGGTCCCTTCGACGAAGCCGAATTCCCGGGCCTGCCGCAACAGGACTGGACCCTGCTGGTGCAGGACGTGGACAAGTGGGACGCCGACGTGGCCGCGCTGCTGCCCGCGTTCGACTTCCTGCCGCGCTGGCGCGTCGACGACATCATGGTGTCGTTCGCGGCGCCCGGCGGCTCGGTCGGCGCCCATGTCGATCAGTACGACGTGTTCCTGCTGCAGGCCCAGGGACACCGGCGCTGGCAGATCGACGCGCGGCCCAACGCACCGCAGGACTTCCGCCCCGACGCCGAGCTCAAGCTGCTGCGCGAGTTCACCCCCAGCCACGACTGGGTACTGGGCCCGGGCGACATGCTTTATCTGCCGCCGGGCGTGCCGCACCACGGCGTCGCCGAGGACGCCTGCCTGACCTTCTCGGTCGGCATGCGCGCGCCCTCGGCCGCCGAGCTGATGGGCGACTACATCGATACCCTGGCCGCCGAGGCCGACGAGTCGCTGCGCTACCGCGACCCCGACCTGAGCTCGCCGGCCGACCCGGCCGAGATCGACGCCGCCGCCATGACCCGCGTGGTCGAAGCCCTGAACGCCTTGCGCATGAACGACCCCGACCGCCTCGGCGACTGGTTCGGCCGCTTCATCACCGTCTACCGCGCCGCCGGCGAGGTCCAGCCCGGCGGCGACGCGCGCTCGCGCATCGAGATCGAATGGGATCTTCAGCACGGCGCCGAGCTGCTGCGCCATCCCTGGTCGCGCATGGCCTGGCGCAAGGCCGCACGCGGCGCACGTCTGTACGTGAGCGGCCAGGAACGCGCCTTGTCGGCGCGCGATGCCCAGCGCATCGCCAACGCCGCCAGCCTGGACGGCGTGGCTTATGCGGCCTTGTCCGAAGCTGGGCGGGATGCGGTCATCGATCTCTACTCAGGCGGCCACTACCGCCTGCATCTGGACGACGGCGAAGAGGAATAAACATGAGCGGCACGGCCTTTCGTATCGAAACCGTCGCTGCGGACGCCTACGCCGCGACCCTGCCGGAGCTGCGCGCGGTACGCGAGGCGGTGTTCGTGCGCGAGCAGAACGTGCCGGCGCAGATCGAACTCGACGCCCTCGACCCGCTGTGCCGGCATGTGCTGGCGCGCGACCCGGACGGCCGCGTCATCGGCACCGGCCGCCTCACCCCGGAACGCAGCCTGGGCCGGCTCGCGGTGCTGGCCGACTGGCGCGGCCGCGGCGTCGGCGAGGCCCTGCTGCGGGCCCTCGTGGCCCTGGCCGCGGAACTGGGTTGGCGCGAGCTGAGCCTGCACGCCCAGGTCCAGACCATCGGCTTCTACGCCCGCCACGGTTTCCTGCCCTATGGCGAACGCTTCGTCGTGGCCGGCATCGACCACCAGGCCATGCGCCTGCTGCCGGACGCGATCAACCCGGTGGAGTCGCGAGACGCCGCCCTGGCGGCCTTGCAGGGCGTGGTCGCCGGCGCACGCCGGCACCTGTCGATCTACACCCGCGAGCTCGATCCCGGTCTGCTCGACCAGCCCGAAGTCGTGGCCGCGCTGCGCCGCCACGCCACCGCCGGCGGCCAGGTCCGGATCCTGCTCCAGGACCCGGCCGCGCCGCAGCGCGCGATCGCTCCGCTGTTGAACCTGGGCCAGCGCCTGACCACCGCCTTCGAGTTCCGCGCCATCGAGGAGCCGGTCGACCGCGGCTACCCCTCGGCCTATGTCTACAACGATGTCGGCGGCTGGTATTTCCGTGCTCTGGGGCACCGTTTCGAAGGCGAAACCCGGCTCGACGCGCCGGCGCGGGCGCGCCAGCTGCGCGCTCATTTCGATCCGGTCTGGGAACGCGCCCGCCTGTGCAGCGAGTACCGCGCGCTCGGCATCTGAGCTAGCGGCCCGATGCGGGCCCGATGCCGGACCGTGCTCGACGCCCCGAGTCGAAAGGTGGTGCTGGACAGGTGTTGGGACCGTGCCCCGACGCCCGAGGCGAGCCCCGGCCTGAGTCCGCGCTAAACCGCGACGCTACTGCCCGCGCCTGCCGCGCGGCTTGAATCCCGTATCGCCAGCCCAAGATTTCCAGGGCTTGCCGCAACGGCCGTTTCGACGGTCCGGCCCGGCCGGCAGCCGGAAATCGAACGAAATCTGTCGCTTAGACCTAAGTAGTTATGCCGCTGGGCTTAACACTACCGCTATAATTCCGATCCTATGTCCGCGCAAAGCGTCGAACGCACGCGTGCGACTCCAATTCCGCCCCCTAGAGTTTCCCGATAACCATCGTGGACAGTCTCCTGAAGCAGTTCTCCCAGTCCTCGCAACTCGGCGCCAACGCCGCCTTCATCGAAGACCTGTACGAGCAGTACCTGGTCGATCCCGACAGCGTCGGGACCAAATGGAAGGCTTACTTCGACGGTTTCAAGGGCCGTGAAGCCGGCGACGTGCCGCATTCGGCCGCCATCGACTCCATCGCCCAGGCCAGCCGGGCCGCCGCACGCGGCCTGCTTAACGGCAGCGCCGCGACGACCGGTGCCGGTCCCGGCGACGAACGCGAACGCGGGGTCGGCAAGCTGATCACCGCCTACCGTTCGCGCGGCCACCTCGCCGCCGACATCGACCCTTTGGGCCTGCTCGAGAAGCCCGACGCGCCGGACCTGGCGCTGGGCTTCCACCGCCTGTCCGAAAGCGACCTGGCCGGCGAGTTCAGCACCGGCGGCGTGGCCGGCAAGGAACGCATGAAGCTGAGCGACCTGGTCGCCCTGCTCAAGGCGACCTACACCGGTCCGATCGGCGCCGAGTTCATGCACATCGCCGACGCCGAACAGCGTCGCTGGATGTACGAGCGCCTGGAAACCGCGGCCGGCAACTACGGCCGCAGCGCCGCCGACAAGCAGCGCATCCTCGAGCGCCTGACCGCGGCCGACGGCCTGGAACGCTACCTGGGCACCAAGTACGTCGGCCAGAAGCGCTTCTCGCTGGAAGGCGGCGACGCCCTGATTCCGCTGATGGACACCACCATCCGCCGCGCCGGCGAGCACGGCGCCCAGGACGTGGTCATCGGCATGGCCCACCGCGGCCGCCTCAACGTCCTGGTCAATACCCTGGGCAAGCCGCCGCGCAAGCTGTTCGACGAGTTCGAAGGCAAGTTCGAGCATGTCGAAGGCGACCTCGCCCACACCGGCGACGTCAAATACCACATGGGCTTCAGCGCCGACGTCGCCACTCCCGGCGGCCCGGTCCACCTGGCGCTGGCGTTCAACCCCTCGCACCTGGAAATCGTCAACCCGGTGGTCGCCGGCAGCGTGCGTTCGCGCCAGACCCGCCGCGGCGACCAGGGCCGCAACCAGGTCCTGCCGATCCTGCTGCACGGCGACGCCGCGTTCGCCGGTCAGGGCGTGGGCATGGAACTGCTGCAGATGTCGCAGGCGCGCGGTTTCGCGGTCGGCGGCACGCTCCACATCGTGATCAACAACCAGGTCGGCTTCACCACCAGCGAACGCCAGGAC
>CAMLID010000053.1 GCA_946480055.1 uncultured Lysobacter sp.
CAACCACCGCAACCACCGCAACCACCGCAACCACCGCAACCACCGCAACCACCGCAACCACCGCGGCGGCAATGGTCGAAGCGCTTTTGACTGCCTTCTTTGGAAAAGGGTGAAGCCGCGCGTTGGCGGGCCGCAGGTTCGTGCGCAATTCAACGCCAGGAGGCTGTGCCTCCTGGTCGGGCGGGCTGCGCGGATTCGCTCTTACCTGGTTTCGAATCGAAAACTTCCGCGTACCCAAGTCGTCATCCCTGCACAAGGCGGGGACCCAGTGACTTCAGCGCTGTGTTCGCGCAGTCGAACGCAGGCGCGCAGACCGGCGCGCCCGCCTCACAAATGCCGCGGCACCTTGGCTTCCAGCAGTTCCACCAGCGCCGGATCCATATAGTCGTACTCGTCCGGGATATCCAGGCAAACCACGCGCTTGCCCTTGAGTTGCGCGCGAAACCGTTGCTGCAGCTTCGCGCGCTGCGCTTTCTCCATCACGAAGATCAGCTCGGCCCACTCGACCAGGTCGGCACCCAGTGGCTGCTCGGCGTCGTGCTTGAGCCCGGCCGAGGCGACCCCCAGATCGGCCCGATCGCCGAACAAATGCTCGGCGGTCGGGCTGCGCAGCCGGTTCTGGCCGCAGACGAACAAGACCCGCTTCATCGCATCGCGCGGTTCAGGCCGCTTCCGCGAAACCGTCGCGGGTCAGGTTGATCGGCGCGTCGTCGGTGCAGACCACGTCGTCCTCGATGCGGATGCCGCCGTAGGGTCGGAATTGCTCGATCCGGTTCCAGTCCACCGCGTCGGCGTGCGGGCCCTGCTTGAGGCCGTTCAGCAGCAGATCGATGAAGTAGACGCCCGGCTCGATCGTCACCGCCATGCCGACGCCCAGTTCGCGGGTCAGGCGCAGGTAGGGCTGGCCCTCTGGCTTGGCGATGGTGCCGCCACGGTCGGAGGCGGCGAAACCGGCGACGTCGTGGACCTGCAGGCCTATGCCATGGCCGATGCCGTGCGGGAAGAACACGTTGCTGACGCCGGTTTCCAGCGCCGACTCGGGCGAGAGCTTGATCACGCCGAAATCCTTGAGGATGCCGGACAGGGCCAGATGGGCGTTGAGATGGATGCCCTTGTAGTCGGTGCCGGCGCGGACCTGGTCGCACATCTTCAGCTGGGCCGCGTCGACCGCGTCGATCAGGGCCTGGAACTCGCTGCCGACGTCGGCGGCGTAACTGCGGGTGATGTCGCAGGCATAGCCGTGGTGGCTGGCGCCGGCGTCGATCAGGAAGCTGCGCAGCTGCGCCGGCGCCTCGCGCTCGAGTTCGGTGTAGTGCAGCACGGCGCCGTTCTGGTTCAGGGCGACGATGTTGTTGTACGGCAGATCGGCGCCTTCCTGGCGCGCGGCGGCGCAGTAGGCCAGGTGGATGTCGAACTCACTGCCGCCGTTACGGAACGCGGCCTCGGCGGCGCGGTGCGCGCGCACGCCGCGGCGCGTGGCGGCCCGCATCATCTGGACTTCGTACGGGGTCTTGTAGGCGCGGTGGAATTCGAGATAGTCGATCGCCGGCTGCGGGTTGTTGGGCACGTAGGCGCCCAGCGCGCTCTGCGGCTCGCCGAGGATCGCGCAGCGCGCAGGGTCGGGCGGCAGGTGGGCGAGGGCTTCCTCGGGCTTACGGATCACCACGATGTCGAAGTGATCGACCCAATAGCCGCTGGGCGCCTGCGGCACCACATGCCAGTAGTCGAACGGTTGCAGGTAGATCAGCTTGGGCTTGCGTCCCGGCGTCGCGACCAGCCAACTGCCCGGATTGCGGGTCAGTGGTAGCCAGGCCTTGAACTGCGGGTTCACGGCGTAGGGATAGTCGCGGTCGTCGAAGAACTGGTAATGCGAGGTCCCGCTGGGCACGACCAGGTGATCGAGACCGGCGCGCTCCAGGGCCTCGTGAACGCGACGTTGAAGCTCGGCCAGGTGGGCGGGGTACAGGCTCGCTGGATCGTGGGACATCACGGAAGTTCTCTGGGGGGAGTTCAGGGATTTTGACGGATTCTGTCCGTCCTCGCAGGCCGGCTGCGTAGACGCGGGCGGGTCCGGCTTTGCCGGATCGGCGATCTCAGAGCGGACGGTGTCCGAACGGATCGCACAGTCGCGCCTGGGGCCGAGGCTCGCTTGTGCCGGCTGTCGTCGGCCTGATCCGGAAGGCCCCGCAGCGCTACCAGCGGCCGAACAAATGTTGCGCCGCCGCATCGCGCCTCGTTCGCGAAAACTACGATTTCAGCGGGGAAAATGCCGAATTTCGATATCGAAGCGGGGGCCGCGCACCCGCGCAAACGACCTCCAGCGCGACGGAGTATGCTGCCGGCCTGCGCATACCAACGCGTATGGGGAGGGACTCGATGGCAGACCCGGCGCCGTCAGCGCGCGAACCGGCATCGCTCGCCGACTATGGCGAGGATTGCGCCAGCCAATGGGAGAACATCTCCCTGCAATACCGCGCGCCGTTGCGCGGATTCTTCTCCAAGCGAGTCAAGGATCCGGCCGAAGTCGAAGACCTGACCCAGGAGGTGTTCCTGCACCTGGTCCGGCGCGCGCGCGGCGGGCCGATCGAGCATGTCAAACAGTACGTTTTCCAGATCGCCGCCAACGCCCTGCGCGACTGGGGTCGCCGTCGCCAAGTCCGCGACCAGGACGCGCACGAGTCCTTCGACGAGGAAATTCACCAACCCGCTACGGAAATCTCGCCGGAGCGCGTCTTACTGGGAGAGGAGGCGGTGAAACTGGCTGTCGCCGTCTTGCGTGCGCTGCCGCAGCGTACGCGCGACGTGTTCGTGCTACGCACAATGGAGAAGCGGAAATATATGGACATTGCCAACATGTTGGGCATTTCGGTGCGAGCCGCCGAAAAGCATATGGCCAAAGCGCTGGCGCAACTGGGCCGCGCGATGGACTCGGAGACGCCGGAATGAGCCGGGGCATGCAAGCCGGGGGATGCGATCCGATTGCCTGCCTCCGTGCGGTCGGGCCGGACGTGTCGAGGGAGGGCGTCGGATGAGCTGGAAAACCACGCCCATCGCGAACGGACCGGGTCCCTTGCCGGACGATATCGACGAAGCGGCGGCGCGCTGGAGCGAAGTCCTGCGCGATGCCGACCCCGACGCCGACGCGTCCCTGCGCGCAGCCTTCGAATCCTGGCGCGCGCGTTCGCAGGCGCACGCCGCCGCATTCCGGCGCGTGGAGGCCGCGCACGCCTTGGCGCACGCGGTCGCCGATGCGCCGGAGATGCAGGCGCTGCGGCGCGAGACCCTGGCGCGTGCCGCGAAAGCCCGCCCGTCGTGCGCGCCGCGCACCTACGCCTACTCGATCGCCGCTTCGTTGGTGGCCGTTGCCGCGATCGGTCTGCTGATCCTGCGGCCCGATGCGCCGGGCCGGATGGTCCGGGACATGCAGGACGCGATCGTCGGCAACGTCCACGAAACCGGCATCGGCCAGCGTTCGGTGGTGAAGCTCGACGACGGTTCGGTGGTCACCCTGAACACCGACAGCCGCGTCTCGGTGCATTACGAAGGCAAGATTCGCGCGGTGACGCTGGAGCGCGGGCAGGCCTTGTTCAAGGTGGCGAAGGACCGCTCGCGGCCGTTCATCGTCACCGCGGACGGCCGCCAGGTGACCGCGCTGGGCACCGAGTTCGAGGTCCACATGTCCGAACGCCTGTTCGAGGTGACCCTGCTCGAAGGCCGCGTGACCGTGACCCGCGAACGCTCGCGGCCGACCGCGATCGCCGTCGCACCGACCGCGGAACTGCAGCCGGGCCAGCAGTTCGTCGCACTGGCGACGGCCGTGCCGCAGGTGCGCGCGGCCGACGTAAAGCGGGAAGTGAGCTGGCGGCACGGACAGGTCGTGTTCGAGAACGAGAGCCTCGCCGACGCCGTCGCCGAGATCAACCGCTACTCGCGCAACCAGATAGTGCTCGGCGATACGCGTCTGGCGGCGCTGAAGATCAGCGGTGCGTTCAATACCGGCGACACCGACACCTTCGTCGACGCGGTGACCGCCTACTTCCCGATCGAGCGCGCGGTAAGCCAGAGCGACGCGATCGTGCTGAAGCCGCGCGCGCCCGAGCGCGGCTGACGACTCTTGCCTTCGATCCTCCCGTGCGCGGCGCAGCAATGCGCCGCGTCGGGTTGCGTCGTGCCCGGCGGCCTCGCGTGGACCGGTGTCGCGGCGTTCGCCGGCTGAGGCACGGCCGGTACCGATCGTGCGCCGACGCGATCGCAGGCGCGGCGATGCCGAGGAACGCGCGCGCGATTTTGCTGCGCTGCAAAACGATTTCGGGACGAGCGACGGGTTTCGCCGCTCGCATCGCGATTGCGCTGGGGCGGGTTCGGGTTTTCCGAATCGCTGCGTCCTTACAAACACGAGGCCACGCGAAGAGGGCCCGCCACCGGAGGGGAACCGATGCGAGTGCAAGACCAGAAGCGACTGTCGAGGCGTGTGCTCAAACCCTGTGTGCTGCTGCTGGCGTTGCTGCCGTATCTGACCGCCTATGCCCGCGGCGATGCGATTACCGCCAGGTTCGATATCCCGCAGCAGCGGCTCGATGCCGCTTTGTCGGAATACGCGCGCCAGAGCGGCCAACAGTTGCTGTACGCGCCCGACCTCGCGGTCGGCAAGACCGGACGCGCGGTGCGCGGCGAGAAGCCGGCCTTGCAGGCGCTGGACGAACTGCTCGCAGGCACCGGTCTCAAATACTCGACCAGCGCATCCGGTGCGATCCTCATCAATGGCAGCGCGGGCGGACATTCGGCGTCGGGGGACGCCAAGCCGCCTGCCGACGCGGTGCCACCGGGAAACGCAGAGGGGACCGCTGACACGCAGCCGGCGGCGGACTCCCAGGCAGAACCGCAAACGGCGCCCGATTCCACCGCTACGGCCAAAGCCCAGGCGGCGACCAATCTCGACACCATCGTCGTCACCGCGCAGAAGCGCGTCGAGCGCATTCAGGATGTACCGATCGCGATCAGCGCGTTCAGTGGCGACGATCTGGGCGATCGCAAGATCGAAACCGGCGGCGACCTGGTGACCGCAACGCCGAACGTCACTTTCAGTAAAACCAATTTCGCCAGTTACAACTTCCAGATCCGAGGCATCGGCACGCAGGCTTTGTCGGTGACTACCGATCCGGCCGTGGCGATCAGCTTCAACAGCACGCCGATGATCCGCAACCGTCTGTTCGAGCAGGAATACTTCGACGTAGACCGAGTCGAAGTGCTGCGCGGGCCGCAAGGCACCTTGTACGGTCGCAACGCCACCGCCGGCGTGGTCAACATGATCCCGAAGCTGGCCGATCCCAGCGCATACGAAAGCTGGTTCAAGGTCGAAGCCGGCAATTTCGACAGCAAACGGTTCAGCGGCATGGTCAACCTGCCGATCAACGACGCTCTGGCATTCCGCATGGCCGGCGCCTGGACCGATCGCAGCGGCTATATCGAGAACACCGCCACCGGCAGGGATGTCGACGATCGCAGCCTGTGGTCGACGCGCGCCTCAGTGGTGTTCAAGCCCAGCGACGCCACCAACTTGAGCCTGGTCTGGGAGCATTTCGACGAAGACGACAGGCGCGCGCGCACCGGCAAGCAGCTGTGTCATACCGATCCCGGAGCTTCCGACGTCGACGGCATTCCGCCGAACAGTTTCGATCGCAACTTCATGAGCCAGGGCTGCGCAGACGGTTCGCTCTACGATCGCGGCGCCTTCGGCCTGCCCAACGGCGGCAGCCTGCCGTGGGTGTTGGCGAGCGGCACCTTTCCCGGCACGCTGGCGTCGGCGCTCGATCCCGACGGCAACTTCGTCGGTCCGATCTACCTCATTCCGCCGGGCGTGAACCCCTACGAGGGCCGCACCCAGTCGACCGACCTGCGCCAGATCGAGACCACCTACGATCCAAGGTTCCAGGCCAAGAACGACGTCGTCCAGTTCAACTTCGACACCGAGCTCAACGAGAACCTCAAGTTCGTCTCGCAGACGCTGTACACGCGCGACAAGTACTACTCGACCCAGGACTACAACCGCTTCCAGTCCAACGCGGTGTTCACCGACACCGATCCGCTGGTGCAGATCACGCCCGACGGCAACCTGGCACCGGCCTATCCGCTGGCCCCGAAAGGCGTACTCTGCGACCCGCAGCTGGGGTGTTCGGATCGCATGCTAGGCGTCGACCTGGTCGATTCCTACAGCAAGCAGTGGTCGCAGGAATTCCGTCTGCAGTCGATGTCGGAGGGGCCGTTCAACTTCAGCATCGGCGCCAACTACCTGTACTACTCGGTCGACGAGAGTTACTACGTCTTCAACAACGTCTTCACCGCGATCGCGCGGAACTTCAACAACACCGCTGGCGTCGGCCTGGGTTCCGGCAATACGCCGGTCGACTGCCCGCAGGGTAACGGCGGCGCGACCGTCAATGGCCTGTCCGGCTACCCCTGCGTCTACATCGATCCGAACTCGCTCGACAGCATCGATGGCCAAGGGCACAACTATTTCCGCAGCCGAAACGTCGCCAAGACGAAATCCGCCGCGCTGTTCGGCGAGGCCTACTGGCAGCTGTCCGACACGGTGAAGCTGACCGCCGGTCTGCGCCTGACCCGCGACACCAAGATCACCACGCCGTATCCGAGCCAGACCCTGCTGTCGTCCACCAAATCCGGGCCGCCGTACTACTCCTTCGTCGGCGCCGGCTTCGTCAACAGCGGCTACCCGGCGCTGCCCGACGTCCGTCAGACCTGGAACGAGCCGACCGGGCGCCTGGTGCTGGACTGGAAACCCGACCTGCCGTTCACCGACAGCACCTTGGTGTATCTGTCGGGCTCGCGCGGCTACAAGGCCGGCGGTACCAACTCGCCGGCGATCGGCGCCGATCCCGAGTTCCTCAGCTTCACCCAGCGCGATCTCGGATTCGATGCGGAGTTCGTCAACGCCTTCGAGCTCGGCATGAAGAACGTAATGGCCGACGGAAAACTCAATCTGAACGCCACCGTGTTCTACAACGACTACCGGGGTTATCAGGTTTCGCAGATCCAGGACCGCGCCACCTTCAACGAGAACTTCGACGCCAAGACCTGGGGCGCGGAAATCGAATTGGCGTGGCGGCCGACGCCGTCGTTCCAGCTCAGCGGCAATGTCGGTTTCCTGCGCACGCGCCTGAACGACAATCAGTACTCGATCGACGTGATGAACCGTACCCAGGGCAATCCCGACTGGGTCGTGTTGCGGCCGTGGGTGCAGCAAGCCTCGAACTGCATCGCCCCGCGCGACAAGGTGGCGCAGGTCATGGCCCTCATCTACGCGGGCGGCGACGTCACCTCCAATGCCGGCATCATCCTCAACAGCTTCTGTTCGCTGAACTATCCGGTCGCGGTAGGCGGATTCACGCCGGGCGGCTCCTGGGGCGATGCGTTCGGGTTCTTCTACGACCCGCGCACCGACGCGCCGAACGGCGGCCAGGGCTTTGCGGCCAACGTCGGCGGCAACGAGCTGCCGAACGCGCCGCACATCACCGCCAGCCTCAGCCCGCAGTACACGTTCTTCACCGCGCACGGCGATTTCACCGTGCGTGCCGACTTGTACTACCAAGGCGCGAGCTGGGCGCGCATCTACCAGGACGAGATCGACCGCCTGCACGACTGGGGCAACGTCAACTTGTCGCTGACCTGGCAGAAGCCCGAAGCCGATCTGACCGTGCAGCTCTACGTCAAGAATCTGCTCGACGGTAAGGCGATCACCGGCACCTTCCTCAACAGCGACGACAGCGGCCTGACCGCGAACGTGTTCACCCAGGATCCTCGCATCATCGGCATCTCGCTGCGCAAGGGCTTCTTCTGAAGCCGGACGAACCCGCCACTTCGGCGCGCGTCGCGGCGCGCGCCGTAAATTCCTCCCATCCCTGCCGGCATCGCTAGCGCAAACCGGCAGGAAGTGTCGCCACGGCATCCGATCCATCGTGGCAAACCCGCCTGGCGCATCGCGCGTTCGGCGATTCCGGTCGTACTCGTACAAGGAGAGTTGAATACCATGAAGCTTAAGTCAGCCATACTCGCTGCCTGTGTTGCGGCAGGCGCGTTCTGCTCATCTTCCGCTTTCGCCGGTTGGGAAATCTATGACGCTGGGACCGCGACCTGGGGCGACGGATCCGTCGTCCTCTCGGGCCCGACCTCGGCTACCGTCAACGGTATCCCGGCGCCGTGCACCGCCAACTTCACGCTCACGGTAACGGGCGGCGTGGCCGTAGTCTCGGCCGCTACCTTCACCGGCAGCTCGACCTGCACCAACATCACCTCCAGCGCCGCGACCCCGCCGCACTGGTCCGTGTCGGGCACCGCCTCCGGTACCTCGGTGTCCACGACGGTCGGCGGAATCAGCATCACGATCCTGGGCAAGACCTGCACCGGCAGCGTCACGGGCACGCTGACGAACGCGCACCCCTACGGCGGCGGCAGCAACGGATTCTCGTTCCCCGTCACCAGCCTGCCCGTCACCGGCGGCGGCACCTGCACAGTCAAGTCGAATCCCTCGCTGACCGCCAGCAAGCCCGTCCAGCTGACGCCTTGAATGCGGACGTCCGTGCGATCGGACCCTAGGTATCGATCGTAAGCACGGCCATGACGCCGACGGCGCCTTGCGTTTTGGTACGGGCCATCCCCGCCGCTACGAGCATGGATCGCTCAAAGCATGGATCGCTTTAAGCGGCGCGGGATGCGCCCACCGCCGTCGACGTAGACGGCGCCGCGAGCCGACCCCGGTTCGCGGCGCATCGGGCCATCGCCGAAACGGCTCTCCCATCCAATCCAGGAGTTCAACATGTTCAAGACGACGCTTTCCGTGGCTTTTGCCACGGCCTTAGCCGGAATCGCCGTCACATCTGCCGCATCCGCGGCGGTACCCACCGGTCCCTACGCGATCTTCAAGTATTGCCCGTACAACAATCCGCAAGTCGGCGCCTGCGTGGTCAACACCACCACGTCCGGAACGCTCGCGATGGGCACCACCACATTGCCGATCACCCAGCCGATCGTGTTGCAGGGCGGTGTGATCGACACCGGCCCCTCGCCGCTCTACGACGCGGTAGGCGCGGCGACGCTGTCGGCTCCGGCGGCGAAGGTGCCCGGCGGCCTGCTCGGCATCACCAACCCGTTGCCGGAGTGGCCGCTCCCGCTCTGGGTCGCGTTCTGGAACATCGTCGGCACGGTCAACGACGTGACCGCGACCATGGAACCGGTCGACACCATCCAGACCAACTTCGGCAACGCTCTGTTTCCTCCGGACGACGGCAGCGACCCCACCGCGGCGACGCTGAAGGTGCGCGTGCGCCTGCAGAACCCGTTCCTGGGCAACAGCTGCTATATCGGCTCGGCGCAGAACCCGATCACGATCAAGCTGCAAACCGGCACCACTCAGCCGCCGCTGCCGAACCTGCCGATTTCCGGTAACCCGGGCACTTACGATTTCGAGACGACCGATCCGGACAACGGCTACAGCGTGCTCCACATCAGCGGCAATACCCTGGTCGACAACTCGTTCGCGGTGCCGGGGGCGAAGGGCTGCGGCAACATCGCGTTGGGCTTGCCGATCATCACGCAACTGCTCGATACGCTGGTCTCGGGCGCGGTGAACCTGAAGGTTGGCCTGCCTTCGGCCTCGGGCAAGAACACCGCGGTCATGAGCGGCAAGTCCGCCATCGCCGGTACGCCGTCCGTGCTGTCCAGCGTTCAATAAGTGACAGACGATTCGCGCAACGCGACACCCTACGCAAGGCGGTTCGCGAGAACCGCCTTGCGTTACTATCGAGGCATGAATCGTGGGGTCCTGTGGATGGCGTTGGTTGCGACGGCCATAGCCGCCGGCGCGTATTGCTTTGAACGCTTTCGGGACCGTCAGGCAGTGGCCGAGATGAATTCGACACGAGCCGGGACGCAAGCCGCGACGAGCGCGGTGGCCGGTGGAAACCCCGATTCCGCGACGACGCTCCAATTCTCGGTGTCGCCCGGTTCGGCTGCCGCACCGTTGAAAGACGCATTCGCGCAATTGCAGGCGCAAGCCGATGCCGGCGATGCCGTCGCCGCGATCCGCCTATACCGAAATGTCGGGTTTTGCAGCCGCTTGCCTGGGCTGGATTGGATGTTGACGCGTACCGCCGACGAGCTGCTCGCGCAAAAGACCGACAAGATGGATGCGCAGCAACTGCGGGACTACAAGATCCAGCTCGATGCGATCGAAGAACGCAAGCCGGTCATGAAGCGCTTCCACGATCTGTGCGACGGAGCCAGCGACGAAATGCTCGCGAGCCTGGTGCCCAGTCTCAAGCGTGCCGCCGAACTCGGCGACGTCGATGCGCGCGCCTGTTATCTCAAGCAAGGGCCCAACGTCGATCCGCGCAGTTTCGCGACGCGGCCCGAGTTGCTCGACGGCTATCGTCGCAGCGTCAATACCCTGATCGATTCCGGCATGGAGGCAGGGGATTGGAAAGTGGTCGACATCGTCCGCCATGCGTCCCGAGTGGGCTCCGACAGCCTGCTTGCCGGCCTGCTGGGTTCGGACCCTTCGCTGCACTACCGCTATCTCAAGCTGTACCGCCTCGGCATGGGGCCGCGCGATGGCGCCCGACTGGATCAGCAGCTCGATTCCGCGGCCGCGTCGCTGTCCCCGGCTCAGCGCATGGACGCGGATGTCTGGGCGCAGACCACCTTACAGAAGAATTTCAGCGGTTACTCTGCGCAGGAAACGCCGGAGGGCTGGGATCCTTGCGGGTTTTCCTACGAATGAACCCTCCCATCGGTGGTACGCAGGCGATTCCGTCCAGGTCTTCGACATGAGCAAGTATCGATTCCTACTGTGGGCTTGCCTGGCGCTGGCTGCCTTGTTCGGCGCCTACCTGCTCGGCCGCAAGGCGGGCTCGGCCGAACATCCAACGGCGGTGCCGGCGACCGTCATGGCGGATCTCACCGGCCAGGCTCCCGGCAGCCAGCTGCCGATCGTCGCCAAGGCGAGTCTCGACTTCGATCGGGGCGCGTCGATGCCGCCGCTGGGCACGCCGCTGAAGACGGTGTATGCGCAATTGCAGGCGCAGGCGAACGCGGGCGACGGCAGGGCGGCGGCGCGATTGTTGCGCGACCTCAACCGTTGCAGCCGTTTGCGCGCCACCGAATGGTCGACGATGCGCAATGCCGGCGACCTCACCGAGCACAAGACGGAGAATTTGAACGCGGCGCAGTTGCGGACCTATCAGGCCCTGCTCGAGTCCGCCGAGATCCGTCAGCGCGACGTGGAAGAAGGGCGGACCCTGTGCGCGGATGTCGGCGACGAGATTCTCGATACCTTGAACGCGAACATGGCCCAGGCGGCCCGGCTCGGCGACGCCGACGCGCGCGCCTGCTATCTCAGCCGCGGGCCGCTGTACGACCAACGCAGCCTGCTCAAGCAGCCGGCTGCGCTTGGCGCGTACCGCCGCGAGGCGACGGCGTTGATCGAGACCGGCCTCGCTGCCGGGGACTGGCGGGTCGTCGATCTGCTGCAGGGCGCCTACGAGCCGGGCTCGCAAAGCCTGCTGGCGGGCTTGGTGGGCACCGACGTGAACCGACACTATCGTTATCTCAAGCTCTATCGTCTCGGCGCGGAAAACTTCCGGGTCGCCCAGATCGATCGGCAGCTCGCGCTCGCCGCAGCGAACCTGAGTTCCGCGCAGCGCGCCGAAGCCGACGAATGGGCGCAAACGACGCTGCGCGGGAACTTCAACGGCGCGTCGACCGCCGGCACGCCGCAGGGCTGGGATGCCTGCGCGCCTTTCGGGGGCTGACCCAGCTCGGCGCGTGTGAGCTTAGAACGAGGATCGTGTGACGCGCGTCGCACGAGTCGGTCCGGCTCCAGCTTGAGGCACCGGCGCCGGCGCGCCTGGGGGCAGCCAGCCAGGCTAGCCCTGAACACTTCAGCCGGTCCTGGCCGTAGGGCGGCTTAAACCGCTCAGGGAAAGCCAGGCGGAACACCGCCGACAGCGGCTATGCCGTTTCTATCGCTGTAAGACCCGGTATCGGCATTGGCTGAGTCTGAGATACACGACTCCGGCGAGCGCCGGACCCCGACCGAGTCGCGCCGGCTTGTATCGCAGTGCGTGGCCGCTCGCATCGTCTGGATTTCGTAGGGAACTTGTAGACGCGTCGCCACTCAAGGCAGGCGATTGCCGGCTACAGCCAGAGGGGTAGGTGGGCAACCCGCATGCTCCGCGGTTCGCAGAGGACCGCGCAGCGCGGTTGAGGCGGCATTTGGACAGGGGGTTGCTCGGATTGCGGATCGCCACGATGGCGTAGGCTAATCTCGACTTTCGAGCGCTTGGTAGTGCGGGCCCCGCCGGGCGCGACCAGGTGTTCGAGACCGGCGTGCTCCAGGGCCTCGTGAACGCAATGTCGAAGCTCGGCGAGGTGGGCGGGGTAGGATCACTGGATCGCGGGACATCATGGAGGGTCTCTTGGGGACGTCCAGGGATTTCGACGGATTCTCTTCGTCCTCGCAGGGCGGCTCGGTCGACGGCGGGCGCGGCTTCGCCGGTTCCGGCGGCCCGCCGGCCGACGTCTCCGACCGGATCGCGCCGCTGGGCGTGCCGGCATGGGCCTTGAGCCTGCTAGCGCTGGCCTTCGGGGTCGCCATGACCCTGTGGCTGGGCGGCGCGCAGGAGCGGCGCGTGGTCGACGATCGCACCGCCACGCTCGAGAGCAGCGCCGAGCGCGGCTATCACTCGGTGGTCGATCGCCTGCAGGCCTGCGAACTGCTGCTGCGATCGGTCCAGACCCTGTTCCTGACGTCGGACGAAGTCACGCCCGCCGAATTCGCCAACCTCTACGCCAACGTGCGGCCGCGCGAGCGCTTCCCCAGCCTGCAGGCGATGGCCTATTCGCGCCGCGAGTCGCGAGTGGACGGCGATCACTACATCACCGACCTGGTCGCGCCGCTGGCCGGCAACGAGCGCGTGGTCGGGCTGGACGTGAACCTGCAGCCGACCAATCTGGTCGGCGTGCTGAGCTCGCGCGACAGCGATCGCGCGGTGCTGTCGGCACCGTTCCGGCTCGCTCAGCAGCGCGGCGCCGATCCGCGTCGCGACGGCGTGACCATGCGTCTGCCGGTATTCGCCGCCGGCCCGCCGCCGGCCACGCAGGAAGAGCGTCGCGCGCGCATGCGCGGCTCGATCGCGATCTCGTTCCACGCCGGGCAACTGATCGAAGGCGGCCTGGACGAGGACGCGCGTCGCGAGCTGCAGGTCGAGGTCAGCGACGTCACCGACGGTACCGCGCCGGACAAGGCGATTCCGCTGTTCGCGACCGGCCCGGCCCCGGCTGCGGCTACGGGATATCTGTTTGAACGCGACGTCGACTACGGGGGACGTCGCTGGCGGGTGCGCATGCACGCGCTGAATCCGATCGAGAACGGCGTGAGCGAGCGTAACTGGGTGCTGCTGCCGGGTTTGCTGGCGAGCGTGCTGTTGGCGGCGCTGGTGTGGTCGGTCGCGCGCACGCGCCGGCTGGCGCTGGAACTGGGCTCGCGCATGAGCCGCCGCTACCGCGAGAGCGAAGAGCGCTTCCGTGTCCTTAACGAACTACTGCCCGCGCTGGTGCTGCTGGCGCGCCGCGACGACGGCTGCATCACCTACGCCAATCAGGCCTCGCGCGCGCGCCTGGGCGAGGCCATATACGAGGTGCCGCTGCCGGAGCTGTTCGAGGACGAACTGCTGCGCGACAAGCTGCGCGCGGCCGACCTGGTCGACTGCGCCAACGCCGAGGCCATGCTGCGCAGCGTCAACGGCGACCGTTTCTGGGCCAACGTGTCCATCACCGGCGTGGTACTGGAGGGTCGTTCCAAGCTGCTGATGGTCGCTTCCGATATTTCCGAGCAGCGCCAGCTCACCGAATTGCTGACTTATCAGGCCAGTCACGACACCCTGACCGAGCTCTACAACCGGCGCGAGTTCGAGCGCAGGATCGAGCGCGTGCTGGTCGCCGTCGCCGCTGGCGGCCCGCCGTGCGCGCTGCTGTACATCGACCTGGACCAGTTCAAGCTGATCAACGATACCTCCGGCCATGTCGCCGGCGATCAATTGTTGAGCCAACTGGCGACGATGATGAGCGTGCACTTGCGTGGCGGCGACGTGCTCGCGCGCCTGGGCGGCGACGAATTCGGCGTGCTCGCCACCGAAGTCCACGACATCGCCGGTGCGATGCTGGTGGCCGAGCGTCTACGCGAGCACATCGACGGCTATGTGTTCGTATGGGAGCAGCGCACCTACACCGTCACCGCGAGCATCGGCGGGGTGATGCTGGACCGCGCCAACGTGACCCTCAAGGATCTGCTGTCGCAGGCCGACACCGCCTGCTACATGGCCAAGGAGGGCGGCCGCAATCGCGTGCATTTCTATTCCGAGCACGACGACAACGCCGCGCGACGGCGCAGCGAGATGGAATGGGCCAACCGCCTGCGCTGGGCGATCGACGAAGGCCGGCTGCTGCTCAAGTACCAGGAGGTCTGGCCGCTGTCGCCGGACGCCGAGCCCGGACTGCACTTGGAGCTGCTGCTGCGCTTCCGCGACGAGGAGGGCCGGCTGGTGGTGCCCGGCGCCTTCATTCCCGCGGCCGAACGCTACGGCCTGATGCCGATGATCGACCGCTGGGTGATCGAGACCGCATTGGCCAACTTCGACCGCTTGCATCCGTCCGGCGAACAGCTGCGTACTGCGACCATCAACCTCTCCGGCGCCAGCATCGAGGACGAGACCCTGGCCGACCTGATCCTGGAGTTGCTCAAGCGCCACGCCGTCGAGCCGGAGCGGGTCTGCTTCGAGATCACCGAGACCGTGGCGGTACGCAATCTGGCCCAGGTCGCTCGCTTCATCGAGCGTCTGCGCGCGGTCGGCTGCCGTTTCGCGCTGGACGATTTCGGTGCCGGCATGTCCTCGTTCGGCTACCTCAAGAATCTGCCGGTGGACATTATCAAGATCGACGGCGCCTTCATTCGCGATTTGCTCACCGATCCGATGAGCCACGCCATCGTCAAGGCGGTGACCGACATCGGTCACCAGCGCGGACTCAAGGTGATCGCCGAATGGGTGACCAGCGACGAAATCCTGATGGAACTGGGGGCGATGGGCGTCGACTACGCCCAGGGCTACGCCTTGCACCAGCCCGAGCCGGTGCCGTTCCACCGGCGTTGAGAGAGTTCGCTCGCCCGCGACGCTCAGCTTTGGGGTAACAGCGGCGTGAGCCGCGACCGCGTAGCCGTACACCGCCACGTCGTCGCGATTCGATTCGTTCGACCCGCGTGAGCTCACGTCAGCGGGAGAGTGGCGCGGTAGTCGGGGTGGCGCGGTCGCGGCTTGCGCCGCTCCTACAGAGAGCGGCTAGCCTGGTAGCTCTTGAAACGCCGCCACCTTACTCGTAAGTGCCGCCCGGCGAATCCAGCCACTGCCGCAGCTGCAGCATTTCGCTTTCGAGCATGGTGATGAAGCGCAGGCCGGTCCAGGTCTGGCCCGGCATGCTGGCGCGGTCCTGCCACAGCAGGTGCGCGCCGACTTCGATCGGCGAGGTGTGGTGCGGCGCGTCGCGCAGACTGAAGCGCAACTGGTACAGCGCGTCTTCGACCAGCGGTGCGCTGGCGATCAACAGCATGCCGGTTTCCGACAGGTTGCTGAGCTGACCGATCACGATGTCGGTCATAGTGTCGACGACTTGGACCGGGTCGCTGACCCGGCGCCGGCGGACGCGGCGGAATTCCTCGTTCATGCCTCTGCCTCCTCCGCCTTCTGCCCACCGCTGACGAAACCGCGCAGCACGCTGAGCGCCGCGTTCCAGGCCCGATCGACCAGACGGCCCTTCTCGGCGGTGACCACGCGCGTCTGGCCGTGCGCCATCATCCGCGCCAGGCTGTCCAGCGACTGCTCGCCAACGCGCTGGCCGCGCTGATTCACGAACAGGGCGTTGTCGGTGACGGTGCTGAACCACGACAGGCGTCTGCGCACCACATCGCCTTGCTGATTGATCACGAACTCGAACCAGGTGCCGAAAGGCAGGGTGCGGATGTGTTCCCAGCAGATCTGCTCCTGCTCGCTGCGCGCCGGCAGGTCGCGCTTGGCCGTGCCGCTGTCCTCACCCAGGCGCGCGCGCGCCTTGAGTTTCATCGCCAGTTCCGTGCGCGAGGCGACGTCGTCGTTGGCTGCGGCGGCACCGACGGTGAGCTGGCGTGAGATCGCATTGGCCTCGTCGGCGTGGTAGCCGACCAAGGTCAGGGCGTGTTCGATATCGCCGTCCAGGCCGCCGGGCGCCTGTTCGCTGGCGCCGGCCACGTTGGCCGCGACGATCTGACGGGTCGCCTCGACCTGGCGCCGCCATTCGTCGGATTCCTCGCCGTGACGCAGCAGGGTCAGGGTCAGCACGTCGGACCAGGCTTGGGTCAGCAGCGCCTGCACGAACTTGGGCAGGGCCTGGCCATGGACCGCGGCGGCGATGGCATCGCTGGCCTGCTGCTTGGCCATCTCGAGCTTTTCCTTGCCGCGGGCGGCCTCGACATGGCGGCGTTCGGCGACTTCGGCCTTGCGCGCCATCGAGCGCAGATGGTCTTGCAGGCTCTGGTTGGCCGCCTCGAACACCACCGCGTCGCCATCGTAGTGCTCGACCACGTGATCGACGGCGCGCCGCAACTGATCGTTGAGCTGCGGGTCGGTTTCCTCTTTCGGGATCCAGCTCGCGCCTGCCTCGGCAACCGCATTTAATAATTGCCGCGCCGGATGCTGGCTGCGCACGAAGAAGGCGCGGTCCTGCAGCGCCAGGCGCAGCAGCGGCACCTGCAGACGGCCGAGCAGGCCGGTGGTGGCGGCGTCGCCGCGCAGTTCGCGTTCGATCTCGCCGTAGAACAGGTCCAGCAGCTCGAAGGCGTCGCTGTCTTCGCGCGACAGCGTCGCGGCCTCGCCGCGTTGCTGGCGCGCCTGCGCGAGCAGGTTCTGGCGCAGGTCGGCGACGCTGCGCTGCTGCTGCGCAGCCTGCGCGGGTGCTGCCTGCATGGTGCGCAGCGCGTCGAGCAGATCGCCGGTGGGCAATGGCGGGCGCGTTGCCGGCTGGGCGCCGGGACGCAGCTTGCCGAGCAACTCGCGGCGGCCGGACAGCAGTTGCTGCAGAGAGGAGTATTCGGCGCTCTCGTCGCTGCCGGCGGTGAGAGCCGCTGCGTCGTTCTGGCCGGTCCAGGCGGTGTAGGGGCGGGCGCCGCGCGGGGTGCGGCCGTTATCGTCGCGTTCGCGGCGGGGGTCTTCGCCGCGCTCGACGTTCTGCGCGGTCGGGCGCGCCCGGATCGGCACGAACGACAGGCTCGGCAGCACATTCTCGCGCGCCAGCAGGGAATTCATGGTCTCGACCAGTTGGGCGTAACCGGTCATCACGTGCAGGTCGTAGACGCGGTAGAGATCGAGTTTGGCTTCCTGGCTGATCTGCAGCACCGAGCAGGCATCGGCCATGATCCGGCCGAGGCTGTGCGGGCCCAGCGGCAGGCGCTCGGCATCGAAGGCCGGGGCGCCGGCGAGCACGCCGAAGCGCTGGCCCAGCAGCAGCAAGGGCAAGCCGGCGCGCGCCTCCTGGCGCGCCGCGATCGCGCGCAGCGCCGCGTGTTCGTCCATCTCCTGGTCTTCGACCAGGCGCAGGTCGCGGAAGGTCGGCAGGGCCTGCTGGTCCTCGGCCACCACCACCGGCTCGCGGACCTTGGTCAGTGCGGTCTCCAGCCCGACCAGGTAGCGCGGGATCAGGTCGACCCGGTTCAGGCGCACCAGGCGCAGGGTTTCCAGGTGGACCGACTGCAGGCTGGCGTTGCGGGCCTGGTCGGCCTGGCGGAACAGCTGCTGCTCGTAGTCGGCCAGCATGTGGTCGAGCGAGCGCGCCATCTCGTCGGAGACCAGGGCGTACAGGTGCTCGAGCACCCGCCGCACGCGCTTGGGCATCGCCGCGGACGCCAGCGTGGGTCGCGGGAACGATTTGCCTAGCGGTTCGAAGGTCGCGGACATGCAGGACTCACCGGTACCGGATCGGGCGATCTAATCACGCCCCCTTGAGACCCGCCAGCCCTGTCGCTGCCAAGCGGCCGGAATGGAGCGACCACCGATTCGAACGCGGCCAGGGGCGGGGCGCGGCCAGCGTACGTTGTGGGGCGGTCGGTTGCCGATGTTGCGGGACAGCACGGGGACTGCGGCGGGGCAAAGGCTAGTCGTCGAGGAACAGCGAAACCACGTCGTTGGTGTAGCGCCGGCCCAGTTCGGTCGGGCGTACGCGCTCGCCGTCACGCTCCTGGCCGTCCCGCTCCTCACCGTCCCGTTCCAGCCAGCCCCGCGCCAGCGCGGTCTGCAGCGGCGCGGCGATCGCGCTCCGGGCCAGGCCGGTGCGGGCCTCGAAATCGGACAGGGCGAAGCCGTCGACCAGGCGCAGCGCGTTGAGCATGAACTCGAACGGCCGCCGCTCCGGCGCGATGCGGTCGTCGCCGCCGATCGCCTCGGCGCTGCCGGCGCGGGCCAGGTACTGGGTCGGGTGCTTGATCTTCCAGCGCCGCAGCACGGCCTGTTCGGCGCCCAAGGTGATCTTGCCGTGGGCGCCGGCGCCGATGCCCAGGTAGTCGCCGTAGCGCCAGTAATTGACGTTGTGGGCGCAGCGGCGGTCCGGGCGCGCGTAGGCGCTGACTTCGTACTGGGCGTAGCCGTGCGCGGCCAGCAGGGCCTGGCAGTGCTCCTGCATGTCCCAGGCGCCGTCGTCGTCGGGGATGCCCTGCGGCGGGCGCGCGGCGAACACGGTGTTGGGTTCCAGGGTCAGTTGATAGTGCGAGACGTGGCTGGGAGCCAGCGCGAAAGCGCGCTCCAGGTCGCGCTCGGCCATCGCCAGGCTCTGCTCCGGCAGGGCGTACATCAGGTCGAGATTGAGGTTGTCGTAGCCGGCGTCCTGGGCCAGTTTGACCGCCGCTTCGGCCTCACCGCTGTCGTGGATCCGGCCCAGGCGCTGCAGGCAGCCGTCGTCGAAGCTCTGGATGCCGAAGCTCAGGCGGTTCACGCCGGCGGCGCGGTAGAGCTCGAAGCGGCCGTGTTCGGCGGTACCGGGATTGGTTTCCAGGGTGATCTCGCAGCCCGGAGCGAAGCGCAGACGCGCGCTGGCGGCCTGCAGGAAGCGGTCGATGGCCTCGGGCGGGAACAGGCTGGGCGTGCCGCCGCCGAAGAATACGGTCTGCACGGTGCGACCCCAGACCAGCGGCAGATCGTGGTCGAGATCGGCGAGCAGGGCGTCGACGTAATCGGCGAACGGCAGCGGACCGCGGCCCTCGTGCGAGTTGAAATCGCAGTACGGGCATTTGCGTACGCACCAAGGCAGGTGCACGTACAGCGACAGGGGCGGCAAAGACAACATGCGGTCTACCTGGCCGTCTGCGGCTGGCGCGCGCTCAGGTCGATGCGGTAGTCGACGATGCGGATGCCGTAGTCGCGGCGCATCGACAGCGGCTCGAGCAGCGCCGCGTCGTCGGCCTCGCCGGCGTCGCGGCCGACCACCAGATAGGCCGGCTGGTCCTGGCCGTGGTTGACCAGCAGCTCGCAATCGCCCGGATCGAACGCGACCTGGCGGCCGTTGCGCGCAGTGCCCAGCGGCACCTGCAGGCCCGGGCCGCGCGCCAGCGAGGCGCTCCACCGGTTGCTGTTCTCGCACTCGCCCTGGTACTCGCGGCCGAGGTAGACGCAGACCAGGCTGTTCTCGGCGACGCCGCGGCGGCCGTCCTGTTCGTACTCGATCCGGAACGGGAAGCTGTAGCGGCGGTGCGCCGGCTTGGCGTCGCCGAGTTCGCGGATCTCGTTGCGGCTGCAGGTCAGCGGCGACAGGCCGTCGAAGGAACTGCAGCCGGCCAGGGCCAGCGCGCCAGCCAGAGCCAACGTAGCGGTGCGGAGCGGGAAGGTATGCGGCATGCGGACGGGATTCGATTCGTGGGACGGGCGCGCCGGCCCTGAGGGAGGACGATTGCTGTGGCGATAAGGATACGCGGACGGGTGGCGCCGGCCGGTGACGCGCGCCGCGCTCCGGCCCCGACGGTCACACGCCGCGGTAGCGGCCGATGCGGTGTTCGGACAGTGTCAGTGCGTCGCCGCGCGCGTCGATTTCGGCGTAGCGCGGCTTGTCGGCGGCGAGGAAGGCGTCGTAGTCGGCTTGCGAGGCCCAGCGATCGATGCTCAGGTACTCGCCGCTGGATTCGTCGCGCAGCAGTTCGGTGCCCAGGTAGCCGGGATGGACGCTGAACAGCGCGACCCAGTCGCCCTGGGCGCCGTACAGCGCCTCGAACGCAGGTTCCGAGCCGGGACGCACCTGATACTGCCAAAGTACCGCGAACATGGGCCTCAGCGTATCGCGTCCAGCAGTTTCTGGCGCAGCGCGGCCAGGGCGCGGCCGCGGTGGCTGAGGCGGTTCTTGAGCTCGGTGTCCATCTCCGCCGCGGTCAGGCCGTAGTCGGGGTCCAGGAATACCGGGTTGTAGCCGAAACCGCCGGTGCCGCGACGCTGGTCGATGATGATGCCCGGCCACACGCCCTCGGCGATGATCGGCTGCGGGTCGCCCGGGTGGCGCAGCAGCACGATCACGGCGTAGAAATGTGCCGCGCGCTGGCCTTCGGGCACGTCCTTCATCGCCAGCAGCAGTTTGTCGATATTGGCCTGGGCGTCGCCGTGCACGCCCGAATAGCGTGCCGAATACAGGCCCGGCGCGCCGCCCAGGGCGTCGACGCAGATGCCCGAATCGTCGGCCAGCGCCGGCAGCCCGGTGATCGCGCAGGCGTGACGGGCCTTGAGCAGGGCGTTCTCGACGAAGGTGCTGGCGGTTTCCTCGGCGTCTTCCACGCCCAGGTCGCTCTGCGCGACCAGCTCGATGCCGGTGTCGGCCAGCAGTTCGCGCAGCTCGATCAGCTTGCCGGCATTGCTGCTGGCCAACACCAGTTTCATCGCTTCAGCTCCAGCAGGTCCCAGCGGTTGCCGTACAGGTCCTCGAACACGGCCACGGTGCCGTAGGCCTCGTGGCGCGGCGCTTCCATGAAACGCACGCCCTGCGCGCTCATCGCGGCGTGGTCGCGGGCGAAATCGTCGGTATGCAGGAAGTAGCCGACCCGGCCGCCGGTCTGGTCGCCGACGCGCGCGGCCTGGGCCGCGTCGCCGGGTTGCGCCAGCAGCAGCGCGGTTTCGTTGCCGGGCGAGGGCGACACCCGCACCCAGCGCTTGCCGCCGCCCAGGTCGGTGTCCTCGAGCAGGACGAAGCCGAGCGCGCCGGTGTAGTAGGCGATCGCCTCGTCGTAGTCGCGCACCAGCAGGGTGAAGCTGCCCAGACTGCGCGGCGGCGAGGCGCCGCTCACGAGGCCAGGGCCTGGCGCTGGTGCTGGATCAGTTCGGCGATGCCGGCTTCGGCCAGGGCCAGCAGGCCGTCGAGTTCCTCGCGCCGGAACGCATGACCCTCGGCGGTGCCCTGCAGCTCGATGAAGCCGCCGCCGTCGTTCATGACCACGTTCATGTCGGTATCGCAGTCGCTGTCCTCGGCGTAATCCAGGTCCAGCACCGGCACGCCGCGGTAGACGCCGACCGAGACCGCCGCGACCGCACCGAAGATCGGATACTTGTTGATCTCGCGTCGCGCCTGCAGCCAGCGCACCGCGTCGACCAGGGCCACGTAGGCGCCGGTGATCGCGGCGGTGCGGGTGCCGCCGTCGGCCTGCAGCACGTCGCAGTCCAGGGTGATGGTGCGTTCGCCCAGCGCCTTGCGGTCGATGCAGGCGCGCAGGGCGCGGCCGATCAGGCGCTGGATCTCCAGCGTGCGTCCGCCCTGCTTGCCGCGCGCGGCCTCGCGGTCGCTGCGGGTGTGGGTGGCGCGCGGCAGCATGCCGTACTCGGCGGTGACCCAGC
>CAMLID010000054.1 GCA_946480055.1 uncultured Lysobacter sp.
CGGTTGCGGTTGCGGTTGCGGTTGCGGTTGCGGTTGCGGTTGCGGTTGCGGTTGCGGTTGCCGCGGCATTCAAATCCATTGCACCGCACCACGACGAACACCCGTAGACCCGAAGGGCGGCGCGCAGGATGCGCGCCGTTCTTCGAAGGGACAGGGATGTCCCGTCGAAAAATCCCCCGCGCACGCCCCGCACTCGCGCGGGAGGGTTGTCTAGGCAGGCCCTTCTCTTTGGTTACTTCTGACCGAAGGGAATCCAGGCGGACTCTTGGGCCAGCAAGAGAAAGTGACCCGCACGCGCAGCGGGCGGAAGCCTTTGACTAAGAATCGAACCTTCGCCGAACCCCGGAGTTCGCGGTCGCGGCTCACGCCGCTCCTACCCCAAAGCGAGAGCAAGCCTAACGCGAGGGCGGAGCAGGCACGGCCGAGGCTGGCGATCGCGGCTCACGCCGCTCCCACACAAAGCAGGAAGCGGGGGCGTAGCGGAATATCCGCCGGCAAGCGAAGTTCGCGGTCGCGGCTTGCGCCGCTCCTACAGAAAGCAAGGACGGACCTGAAGCGACACCATCGTCGGCAGGCGAAGTTCGCGGTCGCGGCTTACGCCGCTCCTACCCCAAGGCGAGAGCAAGCCTATCGCGAGGGCGGAGCAGGCACGGCCGAGGCTGGCGATCGCGGCTCACGCCGCTCCCACACAAAGCAGGAAGCGGGGTCGTAGCGAAATATCCGCCGGCAAGCGAAGTTCGTGGTCGCGGTTTGCGCCGCTCCTACCTCAAAGCGAAGGCGGAGCACCACCACGGTGCGCCTCCCTTCGGACCGACGCAGCCTATTTCAGCGGCGGCTGTCCCTGGCAATACTTCTGGTAGTACTGCTCCGCCTGCGGCATCAAGGACTGCAGAACCTGGATCCGGTTGGCCGGATCCGGATGCGTCGAAGCGAACTCCGGCGGACGCTGCCCGCCGCTCAGCTGCTCCATGCGCTGCCACAGCGGGATCGCCTGGCGCGGGTCGTAGCACGCGGCCGCCGCCAGCATCAGGCCGACCTGGTCGGCCTGGGTCTCGTGATTGCGCCCGTACGGCAGCACGAAGCCGTACTGCGCACCCGCGCCGAGCGCGCCCATCACCGCCTGCTGTTGTTGCGGATCCATCCCGCCCAGCGCCACGCCCGCCGCCATCTGCCCCATCTGCACCAGCTTCTGCTGCGCCATGCGCTGCGAACCGTGGCGCAGCAGCGCGTGCGCGATCTCATGACCCATCACCACCGCCAGCGCGCTCTCGTTCTCGGCGATCGGCAGCAGACCGGTGTACACCGCCATCTTGCCGCCGGGCAGGCAGAACGCGTTGGCTTCCTTGGAATTGATGACCGCCACATCCCACTTGAAGCCCTGGTAGTCGGTCGGTGCCTGCTGTTGGTGCTGCGCGGCCATATCGGCGGTGACCTGCGGCACGCGATTGATCAGGCGCTGGGCGATTTCGCGCACCTGCAGGCTGACTTTGTCGTTGGCCGGCACCAGCGCGCCTTGCTGGCTGGCGTCGCCAAGCACCTGCTGGAACGCCTGCGTGCCCAACTGCACTTCTTCGTCGGCGCTGGCGCCGTAGTGCGCCTTCTCGCCGGTGTAGGGATCGGTCTGGGCGCTGCCGAACCAGGACCAGGCCGCGTAGCCCGCGAACAGGATCAGGATCCACCAGCGGATGCCGCCGAAGCCGCGCCGCTGCCCGCCCTGCTGCTGTCGCTGCGCGTTACCGAAGGGGTCGATCCTCATCTCAGTTCCTCCGTCCTACCCTGGTGGTGCCGCCGGTCCGGTGGTTCCCGTCCCGCTGGCGCCCATCGTGTCAGATATCGCGCACCACGCGGAAGCCGATCCGCGCGCTGGTCGTGTCGGCGTCGCTGCCCTGGCGCCAGGCCGAGCGCGTCTGCGCCGGCGAACTGGCCCAGGAGCCCCCGCGCAGCACGCGCGTGCGGCACCCCGGATTGACCCAGGCCTCGCCGCTGCGCGGCGCGCGCCGGTAACTATCGTGCCAGCAGTCGCCGACCCACTCGCTGACGTTGCCGGCGATGTCGTGCAGCCCGAACGCGTTGACGCGGTAGCGCCCCACCGGCGCCGGCCCCCAGGCGTTGTCGCCGTAGCCGGCGAAGGCGTTGTTCCAGCGCCGGCCGGTCGGCGACGCGTCCAGGGCGCCGGTCAGGTTGCCGACCCGGGTCAGCGGCGCGCCCTCGCCCCAGGGATAGGCCTGGGCGCTGCCGGCGCGCAGCATGTATTCGAACTCGGCCTCGCTGGGCAGCCGGTAATGGTGGCCGGTCTGCTTGGACAGCCAGGCCGCGTAGGCCATCGCGTCCTTGGCGCTGACGTGCACCACCGGCATGTTGTCGGCGGCCGGGCGGCCGGCGTAGTCGGATTGCCAGTCGACGTTGCCGCGCCGGACCAGGTTGCCGCTGCGCTCGTCGTAGGCGGTGGAATAACCACGGCGGCTGGCACGTGCGCGGTGCTTGGTCGCGTTCATGAAGCGGCGGAATTCGCCGACCGTGATCTCGGTGCGCGAGACCGCCAGGCCGCGGTCGAAGCGGATGTTGCGGGTCGGGCGCTCGGCGTCGCTGGAGCCGGCCTCTTCGGCCTCGGCGCCCATCCGGAACGCACCGTGCGGGATCACCACCAGCGCCGGGCCGCGACCGCCGCTCTGCATCGCCTCGGTGAACGTCTGGCCGGGGCGGAACAGGCCGTAATGGGTGGCCAGGTCGATGCGCTCGCGCAGCTCGACCGCCGCCGGGTCGCCGGCCGGCGCGATCCGCAGCAGGTTGCCCAACAGCTCGCGCGCCTCGTCGATACCGCGTTCGCGAGTGAGCGCGGCCAGGCCGAGGTCGCGCAGGCGGCCCACGCGTACGGCGCGCTGGGTGGCGATGCGGCCCTGCGCGTCGGCCGCGGTGCTCATCTTCGGCCGCACCTGCGCGGCCAGCGCGAGCCAGCGCTCGGCGCCGGCGTAGTCGTCGCGGTCGGCGGCGATCTCGGCGCGGCGGATCAGCGCGCTTTCGGCCGCGGCGATGCCCTGGCTGGCGCGCACGTCGCCGGGGCGCAGCGTCAGCGCTTCGCGGAAATAGGCCAGCGCCCCGCCCTTGCCGCTTTCGCCTGCGCCGCCTTCGCCGATACGGCCGGCGTTGAGTTCGCCTTCGCCCAGGCGGTTGGCTTCCTGGGCCTGATCGGCGCGGTCGACGCGCTGCAGGTAGGCGTCGACCTTCTTGTTCTCCGGCGCGACCGCGCGCGCGACCGCGGCCGCCTCGTGCGCGCCACGCAGGCGCAACGGGTCGTCGTCGATCTCGGTCAGGGCCTGGTCGCCCTGCACGATCAGCATCGCCAGGGCGCGCTCGAACCCGGCCGCGAACTTGGCGTCGTTGGGCGCGTACTGCAGCAGCGCGTAGTAGATCGGGATCGCCGAATCGGCGTCGGCGTACAGCGCGCCGTCGGCCAGCGCGGCATCGGCGCGGCTCTTGAGCGCTTTGGCGTTGGCCTGGGTGACCTCGACCGGCGGCGGCCGCCATGCCGGTACCGGCGACACCGCCTGGTCGGCGCTGATGGTCACGATCGGCGTGCGCCCGGCGCCCGCGCCCGGCGTGGCCGGCGTCGACGGCTCGCGCGTACAACCCGCGAACAGCAAGACCGACGTCAAACCTGCCAATGCCAGTGCGCGCAAACGTCCTCCGCAGCTCTATCCAGCGATTCGACCGGGCCGGGCCGGGGCCGCACCGGCCGATGCGGGCCCGGATCGGGCGAAAGTAGGCTATTGTCGCCCGCCGCGGCAACTTCGTCGCGCCGCCGCCGCCGCACCGTCCCGCACACGTTCAGATCACCATGCCCATTTGGATCTCACAGCCTGCCGCCCTGCAGGAACATTTCGCCACCCGGCCGGCCCGCATCGGCCTGGACACCGAATTCATCCGTGAGCGCACCTACTGGCCGCAGCTGGCGCTGGTGCAGATCGCGGTCGGCGACGAGATCCTGCTGGTCGATCCGCTGAAACCGGGCATGACCCAGGCGCTGGCGCCGATCCTGGCCGACACCGCGATCCTCAAGATCATGCACAGCGCCAGCGAAGACCTGGTCGCGTTCAAGCACGCCTGCCAGGTCGTGCCCAAGCCCCTGTTCGACACCCAGCTGGCCGCCGCGCTGGCCGGCATCGGCGGCGGACTGGGCTACCAGAAACTGGTCGAGCAGCTCACCGGCGTGACCCTGGCCAAGGGCGAGACGCGCTCGGACTGGCTGCGCCGCCCGCTGTCGCCGGCCCAGCTGGAATACGCCGCAGACGACGTCCGCCACCTGTTCGCGATGCACGATGCGCTCGACGGCCAGCTCGGCCTGCTCGGCCGCCGCGAATGGCTGGTCGAAGACGCCCAGCGCACCATCCACAACGCCGAGCACGAAGGCCTGGAGCCCTGGCCGCACCTGGGCATGCGCAGCGCCCAGTTCCTCGACCGCAACGCCCAACGCCGCTTGCTGCGCCTGCTGCGCTGGCGCGACGCCTACGCGCGCGACCACGACCGCCCGCGCAGCTGGATCCTGGACAACGAACTCGCAGTCGCGATCGCGCGCTCCAATCCCGCCGACCGCGACGTGCTGCAAGCGCAGCTCGACGCCCACCCGAAGGCGCCCCGCAAGCTCGGCGATGCGGTCTGGACCGCGCTGAGCACCGTCCTGGCCGACGAGGACCAGGCACCGGACGCATCGGTCGGCGAGAACCGCGACAAGCAGCGCCTGCGCAAACTGCAGGACGCGGTCGCCGCGCGCAGCGCCGAACTCGGCCTGCCCGACGGCGTGCTCGCTTCGCGCCGCTGGCTGGAAGCCCTGCTCGACCACGGCGACTGGCCCGACGCTCTGTCCGGCTGGCGCCGCACGGCGCTGGAGCCCGGCCTGACCCCGCTGCTGGCGGCCCAGGACTAGCGCACCCGCGCCCAGGCCGCTACACTTTTAGCCTTACGTGGGGCGGTAGCTCAGCTGGGAGAGCGTCGCGTTCGCAATGCGAAGGTCGGGAGTTCGATCCTCCTCCGCTCCACCAATATTTCCCGGTTAAAACAAAGGGTTGGACGAGAAATCGTCCGACCCTTTGTCGTTGTTGGCGCGTCTGCCGGCGATCTTGCTCAGGGTGTCCGATCCAAGTGCTGCGCCACTAGCGTCTGTCTGCGACTGATATCCGCACGGTCTTCTCCAGCAGCTTTCGTCTGCGAAGGTGCGCGCTTGTCGAACTACCGACTGCAACAGAGCAGCAGCGACAGTCTGCGCGCAGCGGACGCGAGGACTGCCTCCTTATGACGCTGGCGCATTCGTACGGACGAAATCCCACAAGCGCGGACGAGCATGGCGCAGGCGGGATTCTCGGCCTCGGGGTTCAGGACACGAGGCGATCGATTCGGGCTTGAAGCCGCGGACCGATCAGGAGGATCGCGGGGATGACGATCAGGTAGGCCGCGCCCCAGGAGCGCAGCCATACGAGGAAAAAACCGTCCGCCAGGCCGCGGTTGAGCAGGATGAGGACGAAGGAGATGATCCCCGTCGTGATCACGCCCATCGAAAAGGCGAAGGCGATTTTTCGTTTCAGTTCGGTGTTCATGGATCGATCTCGGATGTCTGATGACGGATTTGCGTGAGGTGGCCCGACTGCGCACGTCGTGCCCGATCAGCTTTCGACCACGCCGTAGCGCGCAGCTGGCGCGGATCGGGACAGCCCAGGCCCAAGGGCCCTGCGCGCCTGGTCGTAGGCGTTCCAGTCGGCGATGTCCGGCAGGGAGGGGATCGTCACCAGCTCGCCCGAGGCCAGGCCAGCCAGGGCTGCATCGACCATCGTCTGCGCAGGCATGACTATTCCGGCCGGCAGGTGCGCGATGGGCATGCCGGCCGCGTCCCAGAAGTCGGTCGCCGTGGCGCCGGGCAGCACCGCCTGGACGCGAACGCCCTTGTCCGCCAACTCATGGTGCAGCGACTGCGAGAGCGCCAGCAGGAAGGCCTTGCTGCCGCCGTACACGCCGTTGAGCAGTTCCGGCGCCACGGCGACGATCGAAGCGATGTTGATGATCGTGCCGGCGCCGCGTGCGACGAAACCCGGCGCCACCGCGTAAGCGAGGCGGGTGGGCACGCCGACGTTGATCGCGATCATGCGCTCCATGTCGGCGATGTCGGACTGCAGCAGCGGCGCGGTCGCACCGACACCTGCGTTATTGACGAGTACCGTGATGCTGGCATCGGTCTTCAGCACCGCTTCGACCCGCGCCAGATCGGCCGACCGGGTGAGATCCGCAGCGACGATTTCGACCGAACGGCCCGTGCGGTCGGTGAGCTGCTGCGCCAGCGCGTGGAGTTTGTCGGCCCGGCGGGCGACCAGGATCAGGTCGTAGCCGGAGCGGGCCAGACGATCGGCGTAGATGGCGCCGATGCCGGAGGATGCGCCGGTGATCAGCGCCGTGCCTTTGTGAATGCTGGTGTTCATGGAGGGGGTTCCTGATACCCGCGGGTCCCGGTGTGGAGCGAAATGTAGGCCCCCTTGCTTATGGCGTAAATGCCATATATACCTCGTTTTAGGCCACACCACTTTCCGGTCATGCTCACCATCGGCTTCGTGCTTATCCCGGGTTTCCAGATCATGGGGCTGGTGGCTGCCTCGGCTTTCGAACTGGCCAACGCCAGCGCCAAGCAGCGCCTCTACGAGATCCGGCTGCTGTCGGAACAAGGAGGCCCCGTCGCCAACTCGTTCGGCGTTTCGATCGAGACACGGGCCCTGGCGCGGCAGAAGGTAGACACGCTCATCGTCAGCGGCCTGTTGTATCCGCAGCCTTCGAATCCCGCCCTGATCGGGCAGTTACGCAAGCTGGCCGGATCCTGCCGGCGCACCGCTTCGGTGTGTACCGGCGCCTTCCTCCTGGGCGAGGCCGGCCTGCTGGACGGGCGGCGCGCCACCACCCATTGGCTCCATGCCCGAGATCTGCAGAAGCAGTTCCCCGAAGCGCGCGTAGAGGAAGATCGTATCTTCGTCATCGACGGCCCGATCTGGACCTCGGCGGGCATGAGCGCCGGCATCGACCTTGCGCTCGGCCTGATCGAGAAGGATTTCGGCGGCGACCTCGCCCGCGCGGTGGCGCAGAAACTGGTCGTTCATCACCGCCGTGCGGGCGGCCAATCCCAGCACTCGGCATTGCTGGAGCTGGACGCGAAGTCAGACCGGATCCAGAGCGCTTTGGCATACGCCCGGCGCAACCTGCGCGCCGCGTTGACGGTAGAAGAACTCGCCGCTGCCGCGCACCTGAGCCCGCGCCAGTTCAGTCGCGCGTTCCGTACCGAGACCGGGCAATCGCCGGCCAAGGCGGTGGAACACCTACGTATCGAGGCGGCGCGTGTGATGGTCGAACAAAGTCGTCACACCATCGATGAAATCGCAGCGGAAACGGGTTTCTCCGATCCGGAACGGATGCGCCGCGCGTTCCTTCGCGCTTTCGGGCAGCCGCCCCAGGCCTTGCGACGCAACGCCCGCTTGGCGGTGGTTTGAAGCCCGACCCGACCACGCCGCCGCCCCATAGTCGATGCCCGCCGGTTGCAGAGTGAGTGTAGCCGCGGTGCATCTCGATGGTTCGGGACGACCACGTTGCGTGCGCATCGAATGGGGCGTTCAGCAATCCCGCACCGCGATTGCATCGCCCCGTGCACAAGCTGTCCATATCCATCGTATGTCTCCAGGAGATTTACCCCTGGGAGCAGGAGCGCTCATTGCGACGCGTCGCGCGACCCGAAATGCCACGCTATTGCCATTGTATTTGTGCGCCCTGATCACATCCGACGCGCGCTGAAGATCTGGGACACAAGGCCCCGGACCGAAACCGGGCGCATGGCAGAATCACACGGCCTTCGGGACCGTGATCGCTAGCGTCACGAGCATGCGATAACGTTCCAAATATTATGCGATACATGTAGCGCGTACCGCGACGAAACATGGCGACCAGCTCACGCGCCGCAGACGACCATCAGGCTCTGGAATCAGTTCATGGCGCATGCCGGCATTGCCAAGAAAAGCCAGAGTGAGCAGCCATGACCGATACGACGCGCCGTCGCCTTATCGTCGGACTCGCCGCCGCGGCCTCGCTCGCCGCGGCCACGCCGTTCCTGCTCAGGCGCAAGCGCGCGCACGATCACGCCGCCGCGCCGGCGACGCCGGACTCGCATGCGGGTCCCGGCCTGCCGAACGCGCGGCCGTTCCAGATGCCGCTACGCCTGCCGGGCCGCGACGGCCTGTTCGCCGAAGTCGCGCTGTCGGCGCCGTTGGCGCTGAGCGCACGCGCCGCGACGTTCCCGATCTTCGCCGGCAAGCCGACCCTGGTCTGGCACTACGCCGGCAGCGCCGACGGCCATGCCTTCGCTAATCCATTGCTGCGCGCGTCGAAAGGCGACACGGTCAACGTCACGCTCGACAACGCCCTGCAGGAAGACACGACCATCCATTGGCACGGCCTGAGCGTGGACGAGGCCAACGACGGCAGCGGCCTGCACCCGGTTGCGGCCGGTGGCCGGGCACGCTACCGGTTCAAGGTCGACAACCGTGCCGGGCTGTACTGGTATCACGCGCATCCGCACGAACGTACCGGCCAGCAGCTGCAGCGCGGGCTGGCGGGCCTGCTGCGGATCGAGGACCAGGAAGATCGCGCGCTGAACGAGCGCCTGGGCCTGCGCTGGGGCGAACGCGATCTGCCGCTGTTCATCGCCGACAAACAGGTCGATGCCGACAACGGCATCGTCTATCGCCTGGGCGCGGACGATTGGATCGGCAACCGCGTGCTGGTGAACTGGACCCCCGAACCCTTTCTGGAAGTGCTGCCGGCGCTGTACCGCCTGCGCATGGTCAATGCGGCCAACGCGCGCATGCTGCGGATCGCGTTCGAGCACGAAGGCCGGACGCTGCCGTTCCGGCTGATCGGCACCGACGGCGGACTGCTGGCGCAGGCTTGGACGCTGGACGATGTGTTTCTCGCGCCCGCGCAGCGCATCGACGTGCTGGTCGATTTCGGTGCCTTGCCCGCCGGCGCCCGCGTGCTGCTGCGCAGCCTGGAATACGTCGCGATGGAGAACGAGGACGAGTCCGGCGCGTTCGCGCCCGATCCGATGGGCGACCATCCGGGCGCGGCGCCGATGGGCGATGCGCTGGATCTGATGCAGTTCTGCGTCGCCGCCTGCAGCGATACGCAACGACGCGAGGCCAAGCCAGCGTCCGTCAGCGTGCCGGCGACGCTGAGCGCATTGCCGCCGCCACCCGACACCGACGGCTGGCCGGTGCGACCGATCCGCCTGCGCATGGACGACCAGGGCACCTGGTTCATCAACGACTGGAATTACCACCAGGTCGGCCACGACCCGGTATTCACCGTCAAGCGCGGCAGCCGCGAGGTCTGGGAAATCCGCAACAACATGACCAGCATGCCGCACCCCATCCACCTGCACGGTTTCCAGTTCCGCGTGGTCTCGCGCAGCATCAGCCCGCCCGACGTGCGCAGCCGCAAAGTCACGAGCCAGGGCCTGGGACCGCAGGATCTGGGCCTGAGCGACACCGTCGTGGTGTGGCCGGGCGAGATCGTCCGCATCGCGATCGATTTCTCCCAGCCCTGCTCCGGCATCCAGCGCTACATGCTCCATTGCCACAATCTGGAGCACGAGGACATGGGCATGATGGTCACGTTCGCCGTCGACGATTGATCTCGACGCTGCGTCGCCTGTCCGTGGCAACTTTCACTCAGAAGAGAACGAACTCATGAACCGTGTCGCACACGCCTGCCTGATCGTCCTGCTGCCGGTGGCCTTGATCGCATGCCAGCCCAAGAGCAGGAACGAAGCCGCCTCCAGCGACGCGACGCCCGTACGTCTGGACGACGCCCGCGCCAAGACCAGCTACATGGTCGGCCTGGATCTGGCCAAGCAGGTGGCGCCGGTCCGCGACGAAGTCGATATCGACACCGTCGTGGCCGCCTTGCGCGCCGCGCACGCCGGCAAGAAGCCGTTGCTGGACGAAACCCAGGTCGAGCAGATCCGCAGGGACTTCGTCCGCCAACTGCAGGACAAGCGCAAGGCCGAGCAGTCGGCACTGGCCAAGAAGAATCTGCAACGCGGTCGCGACTTCCTGGCCGAGAACGGCGCCAAGCAGGGCATCGTCACGACCGCGTCGGGCCTGCAGTACCAGGTGGTCCTCGATGCCCGCGGCGCCAAGCCGGCGGTCGACGCCACGGTGCGGGTCAACTACATCGGCTCGGTGCTGGACGGCAAGGAGTTCGAAAACACCTATGCGATCGACCATCCGTCCGAATTTCCGCTCAGCCAGGTGATGCCCGGGCTGCGCGAGGGCATGATGCTGATGCCTACCGGCAGCAAGTACCGGTTCTGGATCCCCGCCGCGCAGGGTTATGGCGAACACGGCGTGCCGGGCCAGATCGAGCCGAACGCCACCCTGGTCTTCGATGTCGAGCTGCTCGAGATCGCAGGCTAGCCCGCTACCCTCCACCGGCGGCCGCGGCCTGGCCGCGCCGCCACGGACCCTGCGATGAGCGCGAACCGATACGTCCTCACCCTGTCCTGCCCGGATCGCATCGGCATCGTCAGCGCGATCTCCGGTCGTCTGTTCATGCATGGCGCCAACATCATCGAGTCGCAGCAGTTCGGCGACCCGGAGACCGGCCGTTTCTTCATGCGCACGGTGTTCGCCCACACCCGCGCGATCGACGACGACCGCCTGCAGCAGGACCTGGGCATGGTCGCCGACCATTTCGGCATGGACTGGAAGCTGCGGGACCTGGCCGAGCGACGCCGGGTGATGCTGTTGGTATCGCGCTTCGACCATTGCCTGAGCGACCTGCTGTACCGCTGGCGCATCGGCGAGCTGCCGATGGACATCGCCGCCATAGTCGCCAACCATCCGCGCGAGACCTACCGCCACCTCGATCTGGACGGCTTGCCGTTCCACTACCTTCCGCTCGTGCGGGACGACAAGGCGCAGCAGGAGGCCGCGCTATGGTCGCTGATCGAGCAGACCGGCACCGAGCTGGTGGTGCTGGCGCGCTACATGCAGGTGCTGTCGCCCGCGCTGGTGGCCAAGCTGGCCGGGCGCTGCATCAACATCCATCATTCTTTCCTGCCCGGCTTCAAGGGCGCGCGTCCGTATCATCAGGCGCACGCGCGCGGCGTAAAACTGATCGGCGCCACCGCGCACTTCGTCACCGAGCACCTGGACGAAGGGCCGATCATCGAACAGGACACGCAACGGGTCAGCCACCATCACACGCCGGCCGATCTGATCCGCATCGGCCGCGACGTCGAGCGGCGCGTGCTCGCCCAGGCGCTGCGCTACTGCCTGGACGACCGCATCCTGCTCAACGGCGACAAGACGGTGGTGTTCGCGCTCTGAGGCGACGTTCGCGCAGCGTCCGCTGCCCGGGAGCGAACGATCCCATGCGACGCAAACGCCAGGACGCCTGGCCGCAACGGAACACCCCGGCACCGACGGTGCCGGGGTGTTCCGCGACTTCCAGCTTCCGCCGCGACCGGAACGGTCGCGGCGGCGATGGCGGGCACCAGGCCCGCGCGACTCAGAAACGCTGACGGTACTGCAGGTAGTAAAAACGGCCGGGTACGTCGTACTGCTGATCGAACTGGTTGTACGGCGCGGTCAGGGCCAGCGGCGGCTCCTTCTCGAACACGTTGTTGGCGCCGATCGAGACGGTCGCGTTCCACGGCGTGTTGTAGCGGAACTGGATGTCGTGGTACGTGACTGCGCCCAGGTGGTTCTCGAGCGTGTCCGGGCTGGAGCAGTAGGCCTTGAACGAGGCCGGGCAGGTCTCGTCGATGCCGGACTTGTAGCGCATGCCCCAGGTCGCGCCGAAATCGCCCTTGCTCCAATCCAGATACAGGTTGGACTTGATCCGCCAGTACGGATCCTGCGGCAGATACAGGCCCTGGCGCTGTTCGGGCTTGGAGTCCTTGGTGGTCTTGGTTTCCCAGTTGGCGGTGTAGCTGGTGTCCCAGGTGATCGAGAACTTGCCGTAGACGGTTTCCGGCAGGCGGTAGTTGACGGTGACGTCGTAGCCTTCGACCTCGTACTCTGCCAGGTTCAGCAGCGGCAGATCCATGTCGGTGATGGTGCCGGGGTTGCCCGGATAGGCGTTGTCGCGCTTGAACAAGGCGCAGTACACGGCGCGCTCGCCGGCGGTGCCGGAGTAGCACTTGTCGAGCACGAACTGCGCGGTCGGTCGGGTGATCGCGTTCTCGATGGTGATCCGGTACCAGTCGACTGCGATGTCGAAGCCCTGCAGCCAGCTCGGGCTGTAGACGAAGCCCAGGGTCTTGCTGATCGAGGTTTCCGGCTGCAGGTCCGGGTTGGACTTATTGGTGAACGCCTCCACCGTCTGTCGCGACGAGCCGCTGCCGGACTGGGTGTAGCCGGCGGGCACGCCGTCGGCGGTGCAGCGCGCGGCGACGGTCGGGTCGCTGCGCTTGCCCGAATGGCTGGAACATGGGTCGGCGTAGCTGGAGAAGGTGTCGGCGTCGCCGCCATAGAGGTTGGTGATACTGGGCGCGCGGAAGCCTTCCGACCAGTTGCCGCGGATCAGCAGGTCTTCGAACGGCTTCCAGCGGAAGCCGAACTTGCTGTTGAGCGTGTCGCCGAAGTTGCTGTAGTCCGAGTAGCGAGTGGCGATCGAGAAATCCAGCAATTTGGCGAACGGGAGATCGGCCAGGACCGGTACCGCGAACTCGGCGTAAAGATCGTCGAGCGAATAGCTGCCCGCGGTCGGTTTGCTGCCGTTGCCGGTGCTCAGGCCGGCGGCGATGAATGCGTCCGGGTCGAACTGGCCGCTTTCGATGCGGTGCTCATAGCCCGCGGCGAAACCCAGCGGGCCGGCCGGCAGGTCGAACAGATCGCCGCTGATGTTGGCGGTGTAGCTCTTGGATTCGACCTTGCGAGAGTCGTGGGCGGTGAACGAGACGTAGTCCAGAGCCTCCTTGCTGATCGAACCCAGGCCGCCGAGCGGATTGATCGGGACGCAGCCGGCGATCACCGCGGCGGGCGTGCCGCAACGGGCCACTCCGCCGCCGTCGACGAAGGACGGGCCGTAGGCGTTGCGCAGGTTGGCCAGGTTGAACAGACCATAGGTGATCGTGTTCTCGTCGCTGCGGTCGTAGCGATAGCCCACGTCCCAGTCGAAGGTGCGCTCGCCGAAGTTGAAGTAGCCCTCCAGGCCGCCATAGAAGTGGAAGTTCTTGACGTCCTGATTGAACGAACGGCCGCCGGATTCCTGGAAGCGGCGGCTGACGCTGATCAGATCGCGCGCGCCCGCGGTGCCTTTCGTCGGGTTGTAGATGCTGTCCTTGCTCAGGGTCAGGCCGGTGACCGGCATGGCCGCGAGCAACTGCTCGGAGAGGCGCTGGTTGTACAGCGTCTCGACCCTGAAGGTCAGGCTGTCGGTGATGTCGAAGGTGCCTTGCGCGAACAGCGACTTGCGCTCCTGCGGGGTCAGCAGGTAGTTGTCCGGCGCGGTGTTGTAGCCGTGCACGTTGGAGCTGAACGGAACGAAGCTGTTGTTGTTGCCGAGCACGTAGCGTTTGTTGTCGCGCGGATCGACGAACGAACCCGGGAAGCCGGTGTTGCTCTGTCCGCCGAAGAACGGCGGACCGCCGGCGGAGATGTCGCGGTCGCCCGCCATCACCTGCTCTTCCTTGACGTAGGACGCGCCGATCAGCAGCGAGGAGCGATCGTTGCTCACGCCCAGGCTGAAGTCGTAGGCCTGGCGCATGCCGTCGCCCTGGCCGAACTGGCCGATATACGCGCCGGCCTCGGCACCTTCGAAGTTGCGGCGGGTGATGATGTTGACCACGCCGGCGATGGCGTCGGAGCCATAGATGGTCGAAGCGCCGTCCTTCAGCACTTCCACGCGCTCGATGATCGAGGCCGGGATGGTATTGAGGTCGACCGTGCCGTCGAGCTGGGTGGTCCAGCGACGGCCGTTGACCAGGACCAGGGTGCGGCCGCTACCGAGATTGCGCAGGCTGATGCCGGCCGAGCCGTCGCCGCCGTTGTTGAAGGTGGTGTTGAGCGCGGCGCCGTTGGTGGAAATGCGCTGCAGCACGTCGGCGACCGAGGTCACGCCCTGCTTGTCGATCTCGGCGCGGGTCAGGGTGAAGATCGGCTGCGAGGTCTCGATGTCGGCGCGCTTGATGCGCGAACCGGTGACCTGGATGCGGTCGATCTCGGTCGGCGCCTTGTCGTCGGCGGCGGGCTGGTCCTGCGCCTGCGCGACGGGTGCGACGACCGCGAGCGCGATGGCGATTTCCAACGGCAGCCGCGCGCGACGGCCTGCGGAGGTGGTGGCGTACTGCTTCATCTAGCGATGTCCCCTCGTAGTGGTGGTAGCGTCCGCGCCTTGTTAGCGACGCGTTAAACGCAGGCCAAACTACGGCGCGGCGAGTCGCATCCGGGTGCGCAAACCGGGCGTGGGACTTGCGGATTTCTGGCCGCTGGCTTGCAGCGCGCGGTACTCGCTAGCGGTGCAACCCATGCGCGCACGGAAGGTGCGCGCGAAGCTGCACGGCGAATCGAAGCCGCAGGCGTGGCTGACCTCGCCGATCGACAGCCGAGTTTCGCGCAGCAGTTCGCAGGCCTGCTGCACGCGCTGGTTCACGCAGGCGGCCTGCACGGTGATGCCGTAGACGGCGTGGAAGGTCTTGGAGATCCACCAGGTCGAGAAGCTGGTGAGTTGGGCCAGTTCGTCCATCAGCACCACGCGGTGGGCATTGCCGCGCAGATAGAGCTTGGCGCGCTGCAGGCGACCGAGCACCTGACGCTGGCGCGCGCGCCGACGTCCGGGGCAACGCTCCAGCAGTTCGTCGAGTTCGTGCTGGGTTTCGTGCACGTAGGCCAGCAGCATGCGGAACGCAGCCAGGCGCTGGTTGGGCAGGCCGCGGGCCGAGGCGGCGGTCGCACAGCCCCGCCACAGTCGCACCAGCGCGCGCCGTTGCGCGGCATCGACGCGGCCGTCGCCGGGCATCAGGTCGATGCGGGCGTGGCGCTCGATCTCGCGCATCAGCGAAGGCTTGCAGCTGAATCCGACCATCAGCCCGCGGCGTTCGGCGTCGATGCGCGGTGCGCTGTCGCGGTCGAACGCGATCCACTGGTTGCGATTGAGCGCGAAGCGGCCTTCGCGGCTCTCGATCTGGGAACGGCCGCGCAATTGCAGCCAGTAGGACGGCGAACTGCCGGACACGCGCACGCTGCCGAAGTCGCGTACCAGGTAGAGCTGAAAGCCGTCGTTGGACGGTGCACGGTCGCTGTCGATCAGCTGCCCGCTTTCGACGCTTTCCCAACCTTCCTGGCTGCCGTAGTGGTGATAGTCGCTTTGCATCATCGCTGCCCCTGTCGGTCCTGGCCGCGTTGGCGCGGCGTCGGGCGCAAGACATCGCGGCGCGCGCGCCGACGGCGCGGGCGACGGTCGCCTGCGGTGGAGTGGAGGGCGATCCGGCCCGTCGTTCGTGTGCGCGTTGGCGGCGTTGCGCCGGCGTCCGCGTACCGTCCTGCTGTCGTCTTGCGACGCGGTCGAGTGTTGCGATGCGCGCGCGCTCACGCTTCGAACTGATTCGAACGGTCGCGTTCGCGTTTATGTTGCGTATGGAATGCGCACACGTTTTTGCAACATCGCGAACGTCGCTTAGGCAAGATCGGCAAAAATTCGCAGCGCGATCCGCTGCGGTGCGGCGTTCAGGTCGGTTTTGGCAACTCGACCCGCACCTGCAACCCGCCCTGCACGCCCGGCGCGAGCGCGATGTCGCCGCCGTGGCCGCGGATCACGCTGCGCGCGATCGACAGGCCCAGGCCGGAACCGCCGGCATGACGGGCACGCGCTTCGTCCAGGCGCCGGAACGGCGCGAACGCATGCTCGTACTGCTCCGGCGCGATGCCGGGACCGGCATCGATCACCGTTATCCGCAAGGCCGATTCGGTTTCCTGCAGCGACACCCGCACGCGGTCGCCGTAACGCCAGCCGTTGTCGATCAGGTTGGCGAAGGCGCGCCGCATCGCGATCGGCTGGCACGGCAGATAGGCGTGATCGGGACCGTCGTAGAGCGCGTCGCCGCCGGCGTCGGCGACGTCGTCGCAGAGGCTGATCAGCAGCGAAGCCAGGTCGACCGTCTGGTGCGGCTCCAGGCTGGCGTCCTCGCCGGCGAAGGCCAGGCAGCCGGAGATCATGGTTTCCATCTGCGCGATCTCGCCCAGCAGACGTTCGCGATGGGCGTCGTCGACATACTCGGCAAACAAGCGCATGCGCGTGAGCGGCGTGCGCAGGTCGTGCGAGATCGCGGCCAGCTGCTGGGTTCGGTCGTCGACGAAACGCTTGAGCCGCACCTGCATCTCGTTGAACTTGTGCGCGATCGCGGCGTATTCGGGGATGGTCATGCCCTCGATCGGCGTCGGCTCGCGCTCGCGACCCAGGCGCTCGGCGGCCTGCGACAACTTGGTCAAGGGTTGCAGGAAGCTGCGCGCGGTCCATACCGACAGGCCGGCGACCGCAACGATCAGCAAGGCCATGCCGCTGAGCTTGAACAGATGCTGCAGCCAGCGCGGACTCGGTCGCCCGGGACTGGCCAGCAGCCAGTCGCCGTCGGGCAGCTCGATGGCGACCGACATGCGCGGCAGCGCCGCGTCCCCGCGCAGCCCTTCCAGGAAGGCCGGACCGACGCCCGAGCCCAGCATCATGCCGATCCGGCCCAGCGGCGAGACCGCTGTCCGCGCTACGGGCGGAGCACGAACCGCCACCTCGTGCATCGGCGAGGGGTCCATCGCCTCGCCGCGCACCACCATCATCTGCGGCGCGCCCTCGGGCGGCGGCGGCATGGCCCAGGGAGCGCTCGGCGCAGTGTCTTCAGTCGATACCACCGCGATCACGCCCGCAGGCGGCGGTGCGGCCGCGATCAGGCCCGACGGAAGAGCGACCGGCATCGGCGGCTCAGTCATGCCCGCGTCGTTCGCAAAGGTCCCGGTGTTCTCCGGATCCGCCGCCACCGGCGCCGGGCGCGCGAACCTGCCGGCCAACGGCAGCGCCGAGATCGACGACACACCGACGAACGGCCGGGCCGCGACCGACAGGATCTCGCCGCGCGCCGCGCCCAGCCGCGGCACCACGACGGTCACCTGGCGCACGCCGCGGCCGTGCTCGTCGGGCAGGTTGTTCATCGACACCGCATACGCGCCGCCGCTGGTGTCGGGGTTTTCGACCAGACGCCGACGCATGCTTTCGATCAGGCCCGACAACGGCGGACCGTGACGATCGTCGCTGGGCGGCAGCAGGGCGAACTCGACCTTGCGCGCGTGCGTCGCCTCTTCGGCGACGGCGGCGCGGCGCGCGCGCGGCAGGCCGGCGACCATACTGCGCACGTCCAGGGCCTGCTGCACCAGCGATTGTTCGTCGACCAGGGTCGGCCCGGTCGAACGCAGGGCCATGCCGATGGCGATGTCGATCAGCAGCGTCATCGCCATGGTCGACAGCACCACGATCGCGATCCGCGGCGCCAACCGCATCCGCGTCAGTGACATCCGCGACAGCGACAGGCGCGGCTTCATCGCGGGCGCGCCTCGCCGGCGACGCTGACGTCGGCGGCGAAGATATAGCCCTCGTTGCGCACGGTCTTGATCAGGTTCGGGCGCTGCGGACTGGCCTCGATCTTGCGCCGCAGGCGGCTGATCTGGACGTCGATGCTGCGGTCGAACGGCGTCAGCACGCGGCCCTTGACCAGGTCGATCAACTGATCGCGCGAGAGCACGCGCTGCGGGTGTTCCAGGAACGCGAGCAGCAGGTCGAACTCGCCGCTGGTGAGATCGGTCAACGCGCCCTGCGGCGACACCAGGCTGCGATGGCGGGCGTTGAGCTTCCAGCCCATGAACGCGTATTCGGAACCTCCGCGCGCGGCGCCGCGCCAGTCGGCGTCGGCGCGCCGCAACAGGGCGCGGATACGCGCCAGCAGTTCGCGCGGGTTGAACGGTTTGGCGATGTAGTCGTCGGCGCCCAGTTCCAGGCCGACCACGCGGTCGGTATCGCCGTTCATCGCGGTCAGCAGGATCACCGGCACCTGGCTGGTGCTGCGCAGCTTGCGGCACAGGGTGAAACCGTCGTCGCCGGGCATCATCACGTCCAGCAGGACCACGCTGACCGGTTCGGCGGCCATGCGCTGCGCCATGCCGACGCCGTCGCCGGCCTCGAGCACGCGCATGCCGTGGTCGCCCAGGAAGCGCGCCAGCATGGAACGGATGGTGTCGTCGTCGTCGACGACCAGGACGGTGGGCGCAGCGATGGCGGAGGCGGATCCCATGGGGCGCAGGTTAGCCGAAGGCGGGTGGCGGCCCATGCTCTGTAACACAGTGAAACAAAACGATGGATAGCCGAAATCGGCCGGGGGCTTGCGCTGCCTAGGATTCGATGGTCGCCGCCCCCACGGTCCGAATCCCGCGCATGCCTTCGACGCTGCCGTTATCCCCTGTCCTGCGGCGCGCCGTTCCGGCCGATGCCGCCCTGCTCGCGTCCAGCGCAGTCGTGAGGGCGGCGCCGCGCAGCGCCGGTAATACCCGATTCCCGCTGCTCAGGCGCAAGGTCGCGATCGTCGGCGCCAGCCTCGGCGGCCTATGCCTGGCGCGGCTGCTGCAGCGCCAGGGGGTCGAGGTCGAGATCCACGAGGCCCGCAGCGCCAGCGATCCGGCCTGGTACCGGCGCACGCTGGCGATCGACCAGGAGCCCGCGATCAAAGCGCTGCGCTGCGCCGAACTGGGGCCTTTGTTCGATCGCTGCTGCGAACGCGAGCGCACCTACACCCGCCTGCTCGATGCCCAGGGCAGGCGCGAACGCGACAGGGCCCTGCCCACGCGCGCCGCGCTGCAATGGCGAATCGAGTACGGCCTGCTGCGCGACCTGCTGCTGAACAGCCTGCTGCCCGGCAGCGTGCTCTGGGGCCGCCGCTTCACCTCGCTGACCAGCGCCCACGACGGCAGCCAGCACCTGAACTTCGCCAACGGCGCGCGCGCCAACGCCGACCTGGTGATCGGCGCGGACGGCGCCTGCTCGCTGCTGCGTCCGTACGCGACCGGCAGCGGGCTGCGCTATTCGGGCGTGACCCTGATCGAAACCCAGGTGCCGCTGCCGGAACTGCGCGTGCCGCGGATCGCGCTGTGGCTGGACCGCGACCGCCTGGCGGTGCGCGACCCGGACGCGGCGCTGATCGCGCAGCGCAACAGCCTTCGCGGCATGGATCTGCGCATCGCCCTGCGGGTGCCGCGCGACTGGTCGCTGCGCGGCGTGGACTGGAACGATCCGGTGCAGGCGCGTGGTCTGCTCAAGCAGCAGCTCGCACACTGGGACCCCAAATTCCTGCGCCTGATCGACGCCGCCGAACCGACCTTCGACGCGCGCCCCCTGCTGACCAGCGCCCCCGACCGCAACTGGGCCGAGCGCGGCGCGATGACCTTGCTCGGCGCCTCGGCACGGGTGGCACCGACCTTGCTGCGCGACCGCAAGGCCGGCGAGCTGCTCGACGCGCTGGAACTGGCGCAGGCGCTGACCTCGCCGCGTCATCGCGACTCGATCGCGGCCGCGCTCGCGCACTACGAGCGAAACCTGCTCGCGCGCGCGGTGCGCGAAGGCCGCGAAGCGCAACGCGTGCTCGCGGCGCTGCTGCCGCAACCCAGCGTGATCGGACAAGTGCGTTCGTGGCGCTCGATGGCGCGCTCGCTGAGCATGTTCGCGGGCCGGCTGCTGCCATGATGAACCTCCCCGTCACCTGGCCTGCGCACGCCCTGCCCGATATCGGCGCGGCCTCGGGATCCGGCCGCAGCCGCAGCATCACCGCGCATGCGGCCGCCGCGACCGAACGCACCGCGGCGCTGGCCTCGGTCCTCACCGACGCTTTCGGCAATCCCAAGCGCGGCCAGATCCTGTTCTACGCTGCCAGCACGCCCGGGCTCAGCATCGGCGATCTGTCCAGTCTGCTCGGCTGCAGCGTGTCGTTGGCCTCGCAGTACGTCGCGCAATTGGAGCAGCAAGGCTGGCTGGCGGTGAGCAGCGACGGTCGCCGCCGGCGCGTGCGCGTGGCCGACGAGACCCGGCGGTCGGCGATCGAGACCCTGCGCGCGATGGCGGACGAACTCGGACCGATGGCGCCGTTGCGGGCGGCGTCGGGCGGGCGCTGAACGCACGGCGCGGCGCTCCGTGCACACCTCGCAACTGCTCGTCGGGCGCCTGGCCTTCCGCGTTCCCGCTGTCGGCCGACGGCGCCTACGCCGCGCGCGCCGAAAGAGGTAGGCTGGGTCTTCGCATACCCGGCGCCTCGCGCCAAGCCCGCACGCGAGGCGCGCGAATCGCGCCTGCGCGGAAGCCAGCAATTGCGCTGAACCCGCGGGTGCCCGAACCCGCCGCGTCGGCGGCCGATGCTGAACGCGCGACTTGACCTCAAGCGCCATTGAGGTCCTATCCTCCTCGCCATTCCCCCTCCGGTTCCCGCATGAATACCCCTTCGCCCGTGGAGACCGAGGTCGCGCCGGTGGCGCGCGCCGCCGGCTCACGCGACGACTTCTCCGTCGTCGCCGAGCTGCTGCCCTACCTGCGTCCCTACCTCGGTCGCATCCTGCTTGCGCTGGGCATGGTGCTGGCCGCCAAGCTGTTGAACCTGGCCGTGCCGATGGTGCTCAAACGCATCGTCGACGGCCTCAACGTCGCGCCCAGCCTGCTGGTGCTGCCGGTCGCGCTGCTGGTCGCCTACGGCGCCGCGCGCATAGGCACCACCCTGTTCGGCGAACTGCGCCAGATCGTGTTCGCACGAGTGATGGCGCGAACCTCGCGCGAGGTCACGTTGCGGGTGTTCCGGCATCTGCACGGCCTGAGCCTGAAGTTCCACCTCGGCCGCCGCACCGGCGGCGTGGCGCGCGACGTCGAGCGCGGCGGCACCGCGATCACCGACCTGCTGGATTGGACCCTGTACTCGATCGTGCCGGTGGTCCTGGAAGTGACCCTGGTCACCGCGGTCCTGGTCTGGGCCTACGACTGGCGCTTCGCCGGCATCACCCTGATCACCCTGGTCGCCTACGGCGCCTGGACCTTCGCGGTGACCGAATGGCGCACCCGCTACTACCGCGCCGCGGTCGAGGCCGACACCCGCGCCAACGAACGCGCGGTGGATTCGCTGCTCAACTACGAGACCGTCAAGTACTTCAACAACGAGGCCCACGAAGCCGCGCGCTACGACGACAACTTGCGCTCGCTGGAGAACGCGCGGGTCAAGTCGACCAAGACCCTGGCCATCCTCAATCTCGGCCAGAGCGCGATCGTCGCCGTGGGCGTGACCGCGATGATGTGGCTAGCCGCGCGCGGCGTGGTCGCCGGCGAACTCACGGTCGGCGACCTGGTTCTGGTCAACGCCTACCTGCTGCAGCTGTCGGCGCCCTTGAACATGCTGGGCATGATGTACCGCGAGGTGAAGCAGTCGCTGACCAACATGGAGCGGCTGTTCGGCCTGCTCGACGAGCGTCACGACGTCCAGGACGCGCCCGGCGCGGTCGCGTTGACGCCGAGTCGGCCGCGGGTGCGATTCGAGGATGTGCGCTTCGGCTACGACCCGCGTCGCGAAATCCTGCGCGGCATCGATTTCGAGATCGCCTCCGGCGGCACGGTCGCGGTGGTCGGGCATTCGGGTTCGGGCAAGTCGACCCTGGCGCGGCTGCTGTACCGCTTCTACGACGTCGACAGCGGCCGCATCATCATCGACGGCCACGACCTGCGCGAACTGACCCAGTCCTCGCTGCGCGGCGCGATCGCGATCGTGCCGCAGGACACGGT
>CAMLID010000055.1 GCA_946480055.1 uncultured Lysobacter sp.
TGACCAGGTGACCCTTGCCGATGCCGCCGATGGCCGGGTTGCAGCTCATCGCGCCGACGGTCTCGACCGAATGGGTGAGCAGCAGGGTGCGCGCACCGGCACGCGCCGAGGCCAGTGCGGCCTCGGTGCCCGCGTGGCCGCCGCCGACCACGATCACATCGTATTGGTAGAAAGAATCGGTCATCGCAGGGTCCGGCGCCGCGGGGCGGCGGGCGGAATTTTAGGGCATGGCGCCGGTGCGTGCGTTGGCGTCGAAACTTGGCACGGTTCCTGCGTCATAACTCATGCACCCAGCGGGGCAGGCGCTAGACGCCGGTCGGAATTGGAACAGGGGCTGGCCAAGCGCTCGCGGGGGAAGCAGGGGGCCGAATGTCGGGGGACATTCGGCCCCTTATTTTTTGCGCGATTCGCGCCGATTCTCAGCTATCCGGAGGGCCTGGCGCGTCGAACGCGCGGGGCGCAGAGCCTTGCGCCGTGGCCGAAGAGGCGCCGACGCCCGACGGGGACGGAACAGGGGGGATCCGTGATTCCTCGCCGGGCGCCGACATAGTCAGGCTGTCTTACCGACTACGTCCAAATGCGACGTAGCCGGTCAATACCCGTAGATTGCGGTCAGTCTGGTCCCGATGCAATACCCTGAGGTGTGACCGCAAACCCGCTATAGAAGCGGCGCTTGCGGCACCCGGTACCGACTGCCGGTTACTGCTCGTGGGTGGCCGGCCGGTGGTCGTTCCGGCTCTCGACGGCGCGACGGAAGGTCTGCTCCATGCGCGAGCCGCCTTCACGGCGCGGCGGGGCGCTCTGGACCCGGGGCATCGGCTGCGACGGCACATGAGTCGGCGGACGGTTGCCGTCGGCGTGCTGGCGGCGAATGCCGTCCAGATTGCGCCACGGCGAGCGGTCGTTGTCCGGCCGGCCCGGGGGCGGCAAATTGGTCGGCTGGCCCGGATTGATCACCACCGGCGGACGGTGCGGGCGGTGCGGACGGTGGCCCGGGTAGCCGTAGCCGGGGTAATAGCCCGGATAACCGTAGCCATAGCCGTACCGGCCCGGATAGCCGTAGCCGTACGGATACGGGTAGCCGCCGCCGTAGCGGTAGCCGAAGCGATAGGAATCGCCGTACGGGTAGTAGCCGCCGTAGGAACCGTAATAGCGGTACTCGGTGCTCGGCTGACCGTAGTAATAGTCGCCGCGCGCGCCGTCGCGATAGACGTAATCGGGATAGCAACCGGCCAACAGGACGGCGGCTACGACGGGCAGGATCAGTTTGCGGATCATGGCTGGAACCCCCCAGGGTGTGCCGTCAGCTTCGGCCCGGCGGATTGAACTCGGGCTTAACTCGGCGGGTTGCGGGACGCCCCATCCTGACCGGTTCAGCCTCGCGCGACCAGTGTCGGCGGCCGAACCGACCGGACCCGCAATTGCCGCTCGCGCGCGCCGGTGCCAGCATGCCGGTCCGCGGGCGCACATGCGGCCCGTTCTCCGCTTTCGAGTCCCCCATGACCCTGCACCGTACCTCCGGCCATTGGCGGCTGGGCCTGCTGCTGACCCTGATCACCGCGGCGTGCTGGGCGACCCTGCCGATCGCGCTCAAGATCGTGCTGGAAACCCTGGACCCGATCACCCTGACCTGGTTCCGGTTCCTGGTCGCGGCCGTGTGCACCGGCGCCTGGCTCAGCATGCGCGGGCGCCTGGGCGGCTACCGCAGCCTCGGCCGACGCGGCTGGGCGTTGCTGGCGACCGCCGCGGTGATGCTGATCGGCAACTACGTGCTGTATCTGCTGGGCGTGCAGTACACCTCGCCGGCCAATGCCCAACTGCTGATCCAGCTGGCGCCGTTGCTGATGACCCTCGGCGGCATCTGGGTGTTCGGCGAGCGCTTCCGCGCCGCGCAGTGGCTGGGCCTGGTGCTGTTGCTGGCCGGCCTGGGACTGTTCTTCCGCGATCAGCTGGTCCACGCCTGGGCCGCCGAGGCCGCGCACGCCAGCGCGAGCCGCGCCGGCGGCTACGTGCTGGGTTCGGCCTTCGTGATCGTCGGCGCGGTGGTGTGGGCGCTGTATGCGCTGCTGCAGAAGCAGTTGCTGATGAAGCTGGGCTCGATGCAGATCCTGCTGTTCATCTATATCGCCGCCAGCGTCCTGTTGTTGCCGTTCGCGCAGCCCTCGACGCTGCTGAAACTGGACGGCTTCCATTGGGCGATGCTGGCCTACTGCGCGCTCAACACCATCGGCGCCTATGGCGCCTTCGCCGAGGCGCTGGCGCATTGGGAGGCCTCGCGGGTGTCGGCGATCCTGGCGACCACGCCGCTGCTGTGCATCGTCGCGGTGACCGTGGTGCACGCGTTCTGGCCGCAAATGCTGGCGCCGGAACGGATCTCCACGCTGGGTTGGATCGGCGCGGCCCTGGTGGTCGCGGGCTCGGCCGCGGTCAGCCTGCTCGGCCGGCGCGACGCGGCCGACGAAGGCGCATGAACGGCGCCGCGGCAGCGGCATGGAGTGCGGCGCATCGGGTGCGTTAGTCTCGCGGCAATGAGCGAACTTCCCCTGCCCGGTTTCAACGACGTGCTGGCCGCGGCCGCACGCATCGCCCCTCACGCCCACACCACCCCGGTGCTGCGCTCGCGCTCGATCGACGCCTTGGCCGGCTGCGAGCTGCACTTCAAGGCCGAACACCTGCAACGGGTCGGCGCGTTCAAGTTCCGCGGCGCCTGCAATGCGGTGTGGTCCTTGTCGCAGGTCGAGGCGCTGCGCGGCGTGGTCACCCATTCTTCCGGCAACCACGGCGCCGCACTGGCGCTGGCCGCGCGCACCCGCGGCATCGCCTGCCACGTGGTCGTGCCCGACGGCGCGGTCGCGGCCAAGCTGGCGGCGATCGAAGCCTACGGCGCCACCCTGCATCGCTGCGCGCCGAGCATCGCCGCGCGCGAGGCCAAGTGCGCGCAGGTCCAGGCCGAGACCGGCGCCGAGCTGGTCCATCCCTACACCGACGCACGCGTGATCGCAGGACAAGGCACTGCGGCGCTGGAACTGCTGACCGCCGTGCCCGGGCTGGACGCATTGATAACGCCGGTCGGCGGCGGCGGCCTGGCCAGCGGCACCGCCATCGCCAGCGCCGCGGTATCGCCGTCGACGCGGTTGTTCGTGGCCGAACCGGTCGGCGCTGCGGAGACCCACGCTTCGCTGCGCGACGGTAAACGTATTACGGAGTTCGTACCGGACACGATCTGCGACGGATTGCGCGGCACCTTGGGTGCGCCGAATTTCGCGTTGCTGCAACGCTATGCCGTCGAAGCGCTGGTGGTCGACGACGCCGACACCGTGGCCGCGATGCGTTTGTTCCTGGAGCGCGCAAAACAAGCGCTGGAGCCCTCCGCAGCGGTCGCGCTGGCTGCGGTATTCGCGAACCGTTCGCGTTTCGCCGGGCAAAAAGTCGGCGTGATCCTCTCCGGCGGCAACGTCGATCCGGATGCGTTGGCGAGTTTGTTCGCGCGCTGACTGCAACGTCGGTGACAGCGACTGGCATCGACGGCGATGCCTCATGTTTTATTTGTGACACCCCTACCATTTTTTTACGTATGCGACTGGCACGCTGAGCTACGCAGCGCACCCCACGGCGTTGATTCATTGAACGCCCGTGCGCGACGAGATCCGACCATTTCGTTCAAGCATGAACAACGTTTAGCCGAAGGGGTGGCTGATGGTGGATGTCGAGTTTCGGGTGGTCGCAGACCGCCGCGACGGGTTGTTGCTGGCCCTGGGCCAGACCGTGATCGCCGCCGGATTCACTCTGTTGCGCCAGCGCATGGTCAACAGCGAGGAAGGCGTCGTGCTGACCATGGTCGTGCGCGGTCCGGAAAACGGGCTGCTGATGCTCGAAGAGCGTCTGGGCACCCATCACCTGGTCAATAGTTTCGAGGCCTCGGCGATCGACGCCAGCGTCGCCAACACGGTCAGCGCGCCCGCGCCGGCCGCGCCCAAGGCCAATGGCGGAGCGCCGTCCAAGCCCGCCGCCGCTAGCGACGACGCCGCCACCGCGATGGACACGCGCCGGGTCGAGTCGCTGCTGCCGCAGCTCGCCCGCGACTACCCCAACATCTTCATCCAGTTGCTGGCCCTGGAACACGACCTGCCGCCGCCGCAGCGCGAAGCCACCTTGCGCTACATCGGCCAGCGCGTCGGCGCCTGGGTCTACAAGCGCGACTACGCCCTGGGCGGCCACCTCGCCCTGGCCGACTCGGTCCGCCACATCGCATTGCCGGCCCTGCGCCAGTTGGTCCAAGCCGAACTCCAAGAGGACACCCTGCGGGTCAAGAACAGTCCCTTCTGCCATCGCGGCGAACACGGCGCTTCCTGCCATTTCCTGCGCGGCATGCTCGGCGGCCTGCTCGGCGGACCCCACGGCACCGAAGGAGTGCGCGTCGTCGAAAGCCATTGCCGCAACACGGGCGCGGAGACTTGCTGCTTCGAATTCCACGCCTGAGTACGCCAACCACCACGGGGGACTACCCATGCCGCACGATCACGCCATCCAATGCATACACGACCCGCTGCTGGTCGTGCTCTCTTACCTGGTTTCGGTGCTGGGCTCGTTCACCGCCCTGCAGCTCGCGATCGCGATCCCGGCCGCGCACGGCGCGCAGCGCTGGCGCGCGATCTTCGCCGCCGGCGCTGCGATGGGCGGCGGTGCGATCTGGGCGATGCACTTCATCGCCATGCTAGCCTGCCAGATGAAGATTCCGGTGACGTACGACCTGACCATCACCATCGCCTCGGCGGTGATCGCGATCGTCTCGTGCATGGCCGGCCTGGCGATCGCCAGCGCCGGCGTATTCGGCTGGGGCAAGCTGATCGTGGCCGGCATCTTCATGGGCCTGGGCGTGACCGGCATGCACTACAGCGGCATGGCGGCGATGCGCATGCCGGCCGACATCCACTACGACATGACCCTGGTCGCGGTTTCGGCGGCGATCGCGATCGTGGCTTCGATCGTGGCGCTGTGGCTGGCCTTCAACCTGCGCGGCTGGCTGCAGATGCTGGGCAGCGCGCTGGTGATGGGCGTCGCGGTGTGCGGCATGCACTACACCGGCATGCTCGCCGCCAGCTTCACGCCCAACCAGGCCGGCGCGGCCGCGCTGGCCGGCGGCATCAGCGGCGCCAACCTGGGCATGGGCATCTTCGCCGTGACCACGCTGCTGCTGGCCACGGTGCTGACGCTGAGCATGCTGCGCCAGCGCCAGCGCGCGATGGTGCAGATCTGAGCTCCGCCTCGACCGCAGTCCGAGCCGAGGGCCCGCCATCGCGGGCCCTCGGTTTTTGTGGGCGCATCCGACGCGACCGATCGCGCATTCTTCGACCACGCTCACGTGGCCTGCGCACGGCGTGGGTATCATCGCCGCGACCCACGCCCGATCAGCCAGGCCCCCGATGAAGATAGACGGCACCCGCAGCCACGACCGCGCCACCGAGGTGGTGCTGGCCTACTACGCAGCGTTCAACCGCGGCGATTGGGACGGCATGCTCGCCCTGCTCTCCGACGACGTCGCCCACGACCTCAACCAGGGCCCGCGCGAAACCGGCCGCGCCGCGTTCGCCGAATTCCTGCAACGCATGCAGGCCAGCTATCGCGAACAACTGCACGACATCGTGGTGCTGGTCTCGCCCGACGGCAGTCGTGCCGCGGCCGAGTACGTGGTCCACGGCCAATACCTGGCCAGCGACGCCGGCCTGCCGGAAGCGCGCGGACAGAAATACGTGCTGCCCGGCGGCGCGTTCTTCGAGTTGCGCGACGGCCGCATCCAGCGCGTGAGCAACTACTACAACCTGCAGGAATGGATCGCCCAGGTCAGCTGAGCGGCGGCGTCGACGCCGCCGCGTCTGCGACCGATCCCTAACATCCGCTCCGCTAGGCTGAGGCGGTTCCCGACCGCCGCCCACGGCCCCGCATGCTGCGACTCCCGCGTTCGCCCGCCTTCTGGATCGCCGCGCTCGCCTTGGCGCTGGCGCTGTGCTTTCTCGGCAGCCGCGGCATCTGGGATCCCGACGAAGGCCGCTACACCAACGTCGCGCTGAACATGCTCGACACCGGCGACTGGATCAATCCGCGCCGCAGCCACGAGGTCGCGCACTGGACCAAACCGCCGCTGACCTATTGGGCGATCGCGTCCAGCGTCGCCGTGTTCGGCCACCACACCTGGGCGGCGCGGCTGCCGGCTGCGTTGGCCTATCTGCTCATCGTGTGGCTGGCCTGGCGGGTCGCGCGCAGGCTCGCACCGGGCGCGCAGGCCCAGGCCGCGACGATCTACGCGACCATGCCGTTCACCGTCGGCGCCTCGCAGTTGATCACCACCGATTACCTGCTGTCGGCCTGCACCGGGCTGGCGATGTGGGCCTACGTCGAAGCGCGCTTCGGCCCGGCCCGGACCGAGCCCGCGCGCGAACGCCTGCGCGCGCGCAGCTGGATCGCGCTGATGTGGGTCGGCTTCGCACTGGGTTTCCTGTGCAAGGGGCCGGCGGCGCTGCTCCTGTTGCTGCCGATCCTGGCCTTCAACCTGCTCGCGCCGGGCGGCTCCCGCATCCTGCAGTGGTCGGGCCTGCTGCTGTTCGTACTGCTGGCCCTGCCCTGGTACGTGGCGGTGATCGCCAACCATCCGGGTCTGTTCCGTTACTTCATCGGCGACGAGGTGGTGAACCGCGTCACCACCAACGAGTTCGGCCGCCACGGCGAGTGGTACGGCTGGATCGAGATCTACGTGCCGACGCTGCTGCTGGGCACCTTGCCGTGGACGCCGGCGCTGTGGCGCTGGGCGCGCGCGTTGCCGGCGACGCTGCGCGGCTGGCGCGAGCGCGGGCGGCGCGCGGACGATGCGCCCGCCCTGCTGCTCGCGATCTGGCTGCTGTTGCCGCTGCTGGTGTTCTGCCTGGCGCAATCGCGCATGCCGCTGTATCTGTTGCCGCTGTTCCTGCCGCTGGCGGTGATCGCCGCCCGGCAGCGCCAGGGCGAAGGCCGTGGTCTGCCGTCCTGGCCGCGGCTGGCGGCGCTGATCGCGGTCCTGCTCGCGCTCAAGCTGGCCACGGTCTATTGGCCCACCCACAAGGACGCGTCGGCCTGGGCCGAGGCGATCCGAGCGCGCGCGCCCGGCCCGGTGCGCGAAGTGGTGTTCGTCGAAGACATGGCGCGCTACGGCCTGCACCTGCACCTGGATACCGAGATCGAGAAGGTCTCGCTGGAACCGGTCGCGGGCGCACGCTTCAATCCGGAGTTCGACGAATCGCTGGCGCAGGAACTGGCCGAGCACGAGCTGGGCACAGTCTGGATCTGCAAGCAGGCGGCGTGGCCGCAGCTGCGCGCGCGCATCGCCGCGCTGGGCCATCGCGCGACCGCGCTGGGCACGCCGTACGAGCGCCGGGTGATCTTCCAGGTCGAGTTCGCGTCGCGCCTGGCCGAACCGACGGCGCCGCCGCGCTGACGCGGCTCAGGCGCCGCGGTCGCTGCGCAGTTCCTTGGTGCGGTGATCGTCGCCGGCCGCCGCGCGCGCGGCGACCAGACTGAAGGCGACGATGCCCGCGATCACGATCAAAGCGCCGATCAGACTGCGTCCCTGCGGCCAGGCTTCGCCCAGCCAAAGCGCGCCGATCAATGTCGCGAACAGAATCTCCGCGGCCTGCATCGCCTCGGCCGCGGCCAGCGCGGTCGGCTCGTTACGGACCATGCCGGTGGCCTGGAAGAACAGCACGGTCGCGATCACGCCCGCGCCCAGCGCCACCCCGGCGGCCAACCACAGCTGTCCGGCCGAAGGCACGCCGGCCTGAGCGAACGCGTACACCGCGACCGCGAGCCACAGCGGCTGGCTGGCCAGGGTCATGCCGAACACGCGTTGGGTCGCGTTCAATTCGATCCCGCTGCGCTCCAGATGCAACAGCAGACCGCGATTGCCCAAGGGATAGGCGAACGCCGACACCGCCACGCAGATCAAGGCGAACCAGCCGTCGCGATCCAGATGCCCGCCGCTGTGGCCGAACTGCATCAGCAGCACGCCGACCACCACCACCGCGCCGACCAGCAGCGCCGGCAGCGGAATCCGCGCGCGCTGGTCGCGGTACAGGAACGGCGCGCACAGCATGCCGGCGATGACGGTGAGCTGGAACGTGCCCGCCACCAGCCACGACGGCCCGCTCGCCGCGGCCCAGCTCAGGCAGACGTAGAACAGCCCGAAACCCACTCCGCTCCAGATCAGCCACGGACCCGGATGCGCACGGATCGCGCGCCACACCGGCGCCGCGCCGCCCTGCATCGGCATCACCACCAGCAGCAGCGGCAGAGTGATCAGGTAACGCAGCGACGCCGTCCACGCCCAATGCCCGCCGCCGACCGCGGCCGCGCGGTTGAGCACGTAGGTGCAGGTGAAGAAGAACGCGGACGCCAGCGCGATCGCGACGGCGGCCAAGGCGAGACGGCGTGCGCTCACGTGCGTCTCCGGATCGGTATCTTCGCCACCGGCACCTGCACTTCGTCGACGCCGCCGACGCGGATCGGCGTGCCCGGCTGCGGGCCCCAGGCGTGGGCGTAGACCACTTCCCAGGTCGCGGGCAGGCGGCCGTCGTCGCCGCGCAGCGCTTCGTAGGCTTGCGCCGCGCGGGCGAAGCGAGCGCGGCCGGTCAGGCTGCGGCGGCGCTCGCGCATGGCGTTGGTCGCGCCCAGGGTGCGCAGCTCGCGCATCAGGTCGCCCAGATCGTCGTGCTTGAGGGTGAACTCGTCGCGGTCCAGCACCGGGTCCTTGAAGCCGGCCGCGATCAAGGCGTCGCCGAACTGCGCGATCGACGGGAACAGGCTCACGTGCGGCGTGTTGTCCGCTTCGGCGAACGCGCCGCGCAACTCGAACAAGGTGTCCGGGCCGAAGGTCGACACCAGCAGCAATCCGCCGGGCTTGAGCACGCGGCGGAAACCGGCGAACACCGCCGGCAGGTCCTCGACCCATTGCAGGCACAGATTGGAATACAGCACGTCGACGCTGGCGTCGCGCAGCGGCAGCGCGCGCGCGTCGGCGCAGACCGCATCGGGGCGACGCGCGCCGCCGAGGAAACGCGGCAGACCGCCGCCACCGGCGTTGCGGCGGGTTTCCTGCAGCATCGGCAGGGCCAGGTCGAGCGCGATCAGCTGCGCGCGAGGCCAGCGTTTCTGCATCGCCACCGCGGCGTGGCCGGGGCCGCAGCCGATATCGACCACGACCTCGGGCGCGCGGTCGTCGAGGTAGTCCAGGGTTTCGGACAGGCGTGCGCCGACTTCGCGCTGCAGCGCGGCGGCGCCGTCGTAGCCGTGCGCGGCGCGCGAGAAGGCGCGGCGAACCTGACGGTGGTCGAACAGATCGGTCATCGGTAAGGCGGATTCGGTTGCATGCGCTGTCGTGGCGCGACGAGCGCGAAGTGGGGGAATTAGGGCGATGCTTCGACGGCGCTCACCGACGGCAGGGCCGAGGCGAATTCGTCGATCAGCTGTGCGACCTGCTCGGCCGCGCTCAGGAACGGGGCGTGGCCGGCGCGATCGAGCACGACGCTGCGTGCGTCGGGCGCGAGCGCGGCCGCGGCCGGCATTGCGCCCGCGGGCACCAGGCGGTCGCGACGTCCGGAGATCCACAGGCTGGGCACGGCCAGTTGCGGCAGTTCGGCGCGCACGTCGATCGTATCGAGCAGACGCAGGCCTTCCTGCAACGCCTGTTCGGCCGGCTCGCCGCGCTCGAAGGCCTGGCTGCGCAGCTTGCGCAGTTCGTCCTGCGCGCTGGCCGAGCCCAGGGCTTCCAGCGCCAGGAAACCTTCGAGCGTGCCGCGGAAATCGCGCTGCAGGGCGTCGCCGAAATCGCGGAACAGGCTGGGCGACACGCCGTGCGGCCAGTCGGCGCCGGTCACGAAGCGCGGCGAGGACGCGATCATCACCAGGCCGCGCACCTGCTGCGGATGGTCGAGCGCGGCACGCAGCGCGAACTGCCCGCCCAGCGACCAGCCCAGCCAGACCGCATCGGGGATGCGCGCGACCAGTTCGCTCGCGATCGGCGCCGGTTCCAGCGGCGTGCGGTCTTCGCGCGCATGGCCGTGGCCCGGCAGGTCGATCAGGTGCAGGGTGTACTCGTCGGTCAGGCGCTCGACCAGCGGCGCGAACAGGCCGCCGTGCATGGCCCAGCCGTGGATCAGCGCCAGCGACGGTCCGCTGCCGAGGGTCTGCACGTACATGGCTGCCCTCAGCGCGCGTCGGCCGGGCGCCGCAGCGCGGCCAGGGCCGCGACCGCGTCGGCGGCGCGTTCGGCCCGCACCAGCAGATGGTCGTGATGCAAACCGGCGATCACATTGCAGGCGATGCCGCGCTCGCTCAGCGCGCTCGACACCGCGGCGGTCAGGCCGACCGCGTCCAGCGCCGAATGCACGGTCAGGCTCAGCCAGGCGGCGACGAAGCCGTAGTCGAGCGCACGCGCATCGGCGTCGGCGCGCGCGAGCACGTAGCTGGCGCCTTCGTCCTCGCGCACGCTGGCGTGGGCGAGCGCGGCCAGGGCGGGATCGTGTTGCGGGCTGGCGACGAACACGTACTCGCCCGCGCGTTGCGCGACATCGAGACTAGCGAGCATCTGCGCAAGGTCGCGCTGGGCGGCCGGGCGCGCGGCGGCGGGCGCCGCGGTCATGGTGCGGGCGTGGCGCGCCGCCCGGCCGTCGTCGTGGCGGCGGCCGGATCGCGCGCCAGGCCGACGCGTTCGGCGGCGCGCGCCAGCGCATCGAGCAGGCCGTCGACATCGGCCGGCGTGTGCAACGCCGACAGAGTCACGCGCAAGCGCGCGCGGCCTTCGGGCACGGTCGGCGGGCGGATCGCCGCGACCCAGTAGCCGCTCTCTTCCAGCGAACGCGCCATCGCAATCGCGCGCGCGTCGTCGCCGCAGATCACCGGTTGGATCGGCGTGGTCGAGGGCTGCAGTTCCAGGCCAAGCTTGCGCCCGCCTTCGCGGAAGCGCTGGACCAGTTCGCCGAGCTTTTCGCGACGCCAGTGTTCGTGCCGCGCCAGTTTGACCGCGGCCAGCGTCGCCGCGGCCTGCGCCGGCGGCAGCGCGGTGGTGTAGACGTGGCTGCGCGCGGTTTCGGCGAGGTGGCCGATCAGGTCGGCGTCGCCGTGCAGCGCGGCGCCGTAGCTGCCGAGCGCTTTGCCGAAGGTCGCCAGCTGCAGCGGCACTTCGCGCACCGACAATTTGACGGCCGCGACCGTGCCGCGGCCGTCGGGGCCGAGCACGCCCACGCCGTGGGCGTCGTCGACGTACAGCAGCGCTTTCTGCGCGCGCGCGATCAGGGCCAGATCGCGCAGCGGCGCGATGTCGCCGTCCATGCTGAAGACGCCGTCGCTGGCCAGCATCGCCATGCCTTCGGGCACGCTGCGCAACTGACGGATCGCGCCTTCGGCATCGGCGTGCGGATAGCGGCGCAGGCGGCAGCCAGCCAGGCGCGCGGCGTCGATCAGGCTGGCGTGGTTGAGCCGATCCTGGACGCAGACGTCGTCCTCGCCGAGCAGGCCCTGGACCGCGGCCAGATTGGCCAGGAAGCCGCTGCCGAACAGCAGCGCGCGCGGCGAGCCCAGCCAGTCGGCGATCTCGCGCTCGAGCGCTTCGTGGATGGCGTGGTGGCCGCAGACCAGGTGCGAAGCGACGCCGCCGGCGCCCTCGCGCGAGGCCGCGTCCTGCAGCGCGCCGACCACGGCGAAGTGCTGCGAGAGGCCGAGGTAGTCGTTACCGCAGAAATTGAGCAGCTTGCGCCCGTCGACTTCGCAGCGCGCGCCGTCGCGGTGCGCGACCGTGCGCATGACGCGGGTGCGCGAGGTCGCCTCGCGCTGTTCGCGCGCGGCGGCGATGCGTTCGGGCCATTGCGCTCGTTGCATGGTGATCAGGCTGCGCAGGAGTGGGCGGGCGACCCGTCGGTTTCGACGATGTCGGCGTGTACGGTGCCAGCTTCCTCGACGACCTGCATCGGCCGCAAGCCCAGGCGCTCGAACAGGGCCAGGTCGCGCTCGGTGTCGGGGTTGCCGGTGGTCAGCAGCTTTTCGCCGTAGAAGATCGAATTGGCGCCGGCCAGGAAGCATAAGGCCTGCAGCTCGTCGGACATGCTCTCGCGACCGGCCGACAGGCGCACCATCGAGCGCGGCATCAGCAGGCGGGCGACCGCAACGGTGCGGACGAATTCGAACGGGTCCAGCTCGGCGGTGCCGGCCAGCGGGGTGCCTTCGACCTGGACCAGGCGGTTGATCGGCACCGAATCCGGGTGCGCGGGCAGGTTGGCCAGGGTCTGCAGCAGGCCGGCGCGCTGTTCGCGCGACTCGCCCATGCCGACGATGCCGCCGCAGCAGGTCTTCATGCCGACGTCGCGCACGTGCGCCAGCGTGTCCAGGCGGTCCTGGAACTCGCGGGTGTGGATGATCTCGTTGTAGAACTCCGGCGCGGTGTCGAGGTTGTGGTTGTAGTAGTCCAGGCCGGCCGCCTTGAGCGACTTGGCCTGATCGCCCGACAACATGCCCAGGGTCGCGCAGGTTTCCAGGCCCAGTGCCTTCACTTCGCGGATCATCGCCGCGACCTTCGGGATGTCGCGGTCCTTGGGCGAGCGCCAGGCCGCGCCCATGCAGAAGCGCGAGGCGCCGGCGGCCTTGGCCTGTTTGGCCTTTTCCAGCACCGCTTCGGTGCTCATCAGCTTGGTCGCGTCGACGCCGGTGTGGTAGCGCGCGGCCTGTGGGCAGTAGCTGCAATCCTCCGGGCAGCCGCCGGTCTTGACCGACAGCAGGGTGCTGACCTGGACTTCGGTCGCGTCGAAGTTCTCGCGGTGGGCGCTGGCGGCGCGGTGCAGCAGTTCCGGGAACGGCAGGTCGAACAGGGCGCGCACTTCGGTGCGCGACCAGTCGTGGCGCAGGGCCCGCGGGGGCGGGACGGCCGACTCGGCGACGGGGACTTTACTGACGACGGACATGGAGGTTTTCCGGCAGACGACACGGGGCAGGAGCGGCAGTCTGGAAAGCATGGACGACGCTGTCAACCAAATCCCCTTCGCCGCGGTTGACGGGCGCCTGGCCCGGCTCGGGCGCGGGCTGTGGCCGCCGCGCTGCCTGGTCTGCAGCGAGCGCGGCGCCGGCGGCCGCGACCTGTGCCGGGCCTGCGCCGGCGCCCTGCCCTGGAACCGCAGCGCCTGCGGGCGTTGCGCGATCCCGCTGCCGGCCCCGGCCGAGCTGTGCGGGCGCTGCGTCCGCCGTCCGCCGGCGCTGGACGCGGCCCGTGCCGCCTTCGTCTACGCCGCGCCGCTGGACCGACTGCTGCCGCGTCTCAAGTTCCACGACGACCTGGCCGCGGGACGGTTGCTGGCGGCGCTGATGCTGGACGATCCGCGACGCCCGGCCGTGGCTGCAGCGACCGCCCTGGTCGCGGTGCCGCTGGCACGCGCGCGGCTGCGCGAACGCGGCTACGACCAGGCCCGCGAGCTGGCCCGGCCCCTGGCGCGGGCGCTGGGCCTGCCGCTGCTGGACCAGGCGCTGCATCGGGTCCGCGACACTCCGCCGCAATCCAGCCTCGGCGCGCTGGCGCGGCGGCGGAATCTGCGCGGCGCGTTCGCCGCCGGTTTTGCGGGCGCGGTGCCGGCGCGGGTGCTGCTGGTCGACGATGTGATGACCACCGGCGCGACCCTCCATGCAGCGGCCGCCGCTTTGCGGCGCGCAGGTGTGGCGCGGGTGGAGGCTTGGGTATGCGCGCGGGTGCCGTGATCGGCGCGAGAAGGATCGCCGCGAGAGATCGGTGCGAAAACCGGCCGACGCCGTCGCGCGCCGCGCTCAGTCCGACAGGTGCTTGTCGATCTTGGCGTTCATGGCGTCCATCGCGCCTTGCTGCCAGCCGCCCCGGAGCTGGCGCAGTTCGCGGCCGTAGAACAGCAGCAAGCCCACCATGGCGTACAAGCCGGCCAGGGTGGCCATCAGCGCGATCACCCACGGATCGGACCAGGGCAGGCCGCTGTTGCGCACGATCTGCAAGGAAGCCATGGTCAGACCGATCGCAACCACGCCCATGGCGCTCATGTACACCGCCTCGCGGGTGTGCTCGCCCTCGAACTCGATCGCACGCAGGGCCAGGTAGGCGTGAATGTCGGCGCGGCGCTCGGGGTTGGTCGCACGCGAGGCCAGTTCGCGCGCGAGCGCCCGACCCTGCTCGCTCGCCCGCCGAATCTCGGCGATGCGCCGGCGCAGATAGCGCGCGAAACGCCACAGACCGCCGAGGATCAGCACCGCGCCGCCGAAGATGCCGAGGATGTCCGCTATCGTTGAAATCTCCATGGCGCAATTCTAAGCACAGGCCGCGCGCCGGTTCGCCCTTGCGGCGGCGGGCGGTCGGCCTCGGCTATGGCCTCGGCTATGCTCGCCGGCATCCTAGGCACGGAAACTCACCATGCAGGCATCTTTTTTGCGCAGTGCGGCTATGGCGATCGCGGTTCTCGTGCCGATCACGCTCGCCGGCTGCCTCTCGCGGTCGCAGGAACCGATCACCCATGCGCCGCGCGCCGATGTCGGCCTGCATTCGGCTTCGCGCGAACCCTGCCTGGGTTGTCTGGAGCGTAAGGGCCCGGACGGGCAGACGGTCTATCTGCGCCGCCGCCCGCTGCTGTCCGCCCAACACATCGCCACGGTGTCGAAGGCGATCGACATCGGCGGCGGCTACGCGATCCAGCTCGACTTCAAGCCCGAAGCGCAGGAGCGCGTGCGCTCGGTCAGCGAAGAGCAGATCGGAAAACTCGTCGCCTGGGTCGCGCAGGAACGCGTGCTGACCGTCGCAGTGAACCAGGGTGTGTACTCCACCGGGATGCAGTTGTCGGGGATCACGGCCGAGGAGGCGGACCAGATCTATACGGCGATGACGAGCGATCCTGCGCAGCGGCGGCCGAGCTTGGAGCGGTGAGTCGCGGGGGCAGGTGATTGCGTAGCGAGCGACGGCGACAGTATTGATGCTTTCGGCGCTGCATTCCCCTCACCCTCTCAGCTCTGGACACCCTTCGGGCGCCGCAAGCGGGAGAGAACACTGTGCGGCAAGCGGATTGAGGCGCCGAAGGCTCGCTTACGGCATCACCGGCGCCTGGTACGTCAGCGTCAGCCCCAGCGCCCACAGCAGGCCGAGCACCAACGGGATGTGCACCAGCAGCTGCACGAAGGTGAAGCCGACGATGTCGCGCGCCTTCAGGCCCAACACGCCCAGCAGCGGCAGCATCCAGAACGGATTGATCAGGTTCGGCAGCGCTTCGGCGGCGTTGTAGACCTGCACCGCCCAGCCCAGGTGCACCTTCAGGTCGATCGCCGCCTGCATCACGTACGGCGCCTCGATGATCCACTTGCCGCCGCCGGACGGCACGAAGAAACCCAGCACCGCCGAATAGGCGCCCATTACCAGGGAGAAGGTCTCGGCGCTGGCGATGCGCACGAACACGCTGGACAGGTGATGCGCGAGCGTCTCGCCGCCGTGGCCCGGCGCCGAGGTCAGCAGCGCGGCGATGCCGCCGTAGAGCGGGAACTGGATCAGCACCCCGGTGGTGCTGGGCACCGCGCGCGCGACCGCGTCCAGGAAACTGCGCGGCCGCCAGTGCAGCAGCAGGCCCAGGGTCAGGAACAGGAAGTTGTAGGTGTTGAGGCTGGCGATCGCGGTGACCGCGGGCTTGTTCGCGAACTCGTAGACCAGCCAGCCCAGGCCCAGCGCGGCCAGGGCGATAGTGATCAGCGGGCTGTATTCCAGCCATTCGCCGGGACGCGTGCGCGGCGGCAGGACCGGCGTTGCCGGGCCCTGGTCGGCGCCGAACGCGCTGGCGCGACGCACCGAGGCGCCGCGCGGCGCGGTGACGTAGCACACGACCAGCGACACGCCGATCAGCGCCGCGGTCAGCACGATCGACTGCCACAGGAAGATGGTCTGGCCGAAAGGCAGCACGCCGGTGATCGCCAGCAGCGCCGGCGGCATGCTGGCCGGATTGGCTTGCAGCTGCGCGGCCGACGAGCTCAGCCCCATCGCCCAGACCGCGCCCAGGCCCAGGTAGGCGGCGGCGCCGGCGGCGCGGTAATCCATATCCAGGTCCTCGCGCCGCGCCAGCGCGCGCACCAGCAGGCCGCCGAACACCAGCGAGAAGCCCCAGCTCAGCAGCGAGGTCAGCATGCTCAGCAGGCCGACGTAGCAGATCGCGCCACGCCCGCTGCGCGGCACCCGCGCCAGCGCGTCGATCAAGCGCGCCACCGCCGGCGCGGTCGCGACCACATAGCCGCCGATCACCACGAACGCCATCTGCATGGTGAACGGGATCAGGCTCCAGTAGCCGTCGCCGAACGCGGTCGCGGTGGCCTTGGGCGTGGCCCCGAATCCCAGCGCGGCGATCGCGACCACGACCACGGCCAGGGCGGCGAACACGTAGGCATCGGGGAACCAGCGCTCGGCCCAGGCCGCGCTGCGCAGGGCGAAGCGGGCGAGCGGGCCGTCGGTCGCGGCGGAGGCGTTCGGTGCGGTGGCGGTCATCGGCGGCTCCGGGCAGCGGCAAGGTCATTGTCGGCCGCACGATGGGCGGCGCCGCTAGCACTTTAGTCGCAGCGCGGACTCGCATGCGCACGGATCGCCACGAAACCGCTTTGGGGTAGGAGCGGCGTAAGCCGCGACCGCGCCACTAGGCCGCCGACGCTCCGCCGACCAAGCGAGCAACCATCAACCGCTCATGAAACGGCTTTGGGGTAGGAGCGGCGTAAGCCGCGACCACGCACTTAGGGCCGCGACGCGGTCGCGGCTTACGCCGCTCCTACCCCAAGGCGACTTTTCGCTGCTCGAGTAGCGCCAGGCTCCTGAGCGATCGCTGCCTTATTGCGCGCGAACCGTCGCCGGGCCGGCCGCAAGCCGGCCCGCACCGTTCAATAGCCCGACGCGTTCGCCGCGAACCGCACCGGCACCGTGACCGTCGCGCTGCCGCCGCTGTTGAGGTTCACGCTCAGGTTCACCACGCTGTCGCCGGCGTTGCCGCCCGAGGACGGGCAGCTGCCGCCGCTGGCCACGCACGACCAGGGGCCGCTCAAGGTCACGCCGTTGGGCAGGCTGTCGTTGATCTGCGCGGCGTTGGCCGCATCGGGGCCGTTGTTGACCACGGTCAGGGTGTAGCTGGCGGTGCCGCCGGGGGTGTAGGTCGCGGCGCCGTCGCTCTTGCTGATCGTCAGATCGGCCTGGCGCAAGGCGTTGACGATGGTGCAACTGAGGTCGTCGCCGGCGCTGGGCGAGAACTCGGCCCACTGCTGGCGGTTGCCGACGTTATTGCCCGCGCCGGACGGCAGCACGGTCGCCGACCCGATGGTCGCGCTGCTGCAACTCAGCGACACACGGTAGGACGTGGGTGCCTGGTCGGCGCCGGCGGGCGTGGTCCGGATCGCCTCTTCGAACTGCATGGTGCTGCCCGGGGCCAGGATCACGGTGCCGGTGCCGGCGCTGGCCGGCGCGGTGCTGCCGGTGGTCGCGGCGCTGGCGGTCAGGACGCCGCCGGAGTAGATCCGCACCGTCGCCTGGTCGCTGGCGCCGACGCGGCCCTGCAACTGCTTGCTCAGGCTGACCCAGATCGGGGTCGGGGTCGGACGGCAGGCGCTGGCGTCGAAGTTGGTATTGCTTACCAGACCGCGCAGCACCGCGCGCGCGGCGTTGTGCAGGCCTTGGCCGGCGACGCTGGGCGCAGCGCAGGCGTCGTTGCCGGTGCTGCCGCCGCGGTTGACGCGCACCCGCACATCGATCATGTAGGTGTCGGTCTGTCCGGCGTTGAGGTTGCGCCACTGCCCCTGCAGCAGCCACGGACCGCTGCCGGCGAGCGCCGCCGCGGCGCCGCCGTTGAGGCTGTAGCTGGCCGACACCACGCTGGTATCCGGATCCAGGCCGGGCGTGTCGGTGAGGCTGTAGCTGGCGGCGACGATGCTGGGGTTGTTGACCACCACCGTGTAGCGGATATCGGACAGGTCGGCGCTGCCGGCCACGACCACCGGGGCGGCGGCGTTCTTGGTGATGGCCAGGCTCGCGTCGTCGTCGGTGATCGTATAGCTGCGCACGCTCTGCGCCACGGCGCCGCAGCTGGTGCCGGAGGTCAGCAGGAACGGCAGCGGCGAACCGCTGGGCGGCGAGATCCGCAGGTCGATGGTCTCGTTGCCTTCCGGCAGCGCATCGTTGGTGATCGCGATCGGCAGCGCGATCATGCTGCCGGCGCCGCCGTCGTAGGTGCCGGCAGGCACGGCGACGGTGAAGGTCGTGGCGTTGCCGGGCGTGGTGTAGTCCACGCCCAGGGTCGCGCTGCCGCCGGTGACCTGGACCTGCACGCTCAGCCCGCCGGCCGGAACGATGCCGTTGATGCGCAGCGCCGGCAGGTTGCCGCCGCTGGCTTCGGGCGAGGAACTGCTGGGCTGGTCGAATTCGACGAAGGGGCGCAGCACCAGTTGGATCGCGTCCAGGAAGTTGCCGACGGTGAGGTCGCCGCCGGCGGTGCTGATCGACTCGAAGCCCAGGCTGTTGGTGCCGGTGGCGCCGGCGTAGGTAAAGTTGCCGCTGTAGTCGACCCAGCCGTTGCCGCTGGCGACCGGCGTGGCCGCGGTGCCCTGCGACACGACCGGCGTATTGAAGCTGCCGTTGGTGGTGGTGCCGACCCGGATCACAGTCGAGGACGCGCCGACCTTCATCTCGGCCACATCGCGCACGGTCGCGCTGGAGCGGCCGCGGTGGCTGAACACCCAGTCGATGCGCTCGCCGTTGATCATGCACACGTTCTGGTACATGCGCGACGTCGCGGCGGCGTTGAGTTCGGCGAACTGGCGGCCTTCGCGCGCGGGTACGCCGCTGAAGGTGTTGGCCCACAACTCCATCAGGCGGCCGCTGGTGCCGGCCCAGGCAGGCGGCACGCAGCTGCCGTTGGCGGTGCCGACCGGGTGGGTCGTGGTCCAGCCGGGAATCGCGCCTTCCGGGATCAGCGCATAGCAAGCCGTGGTGCCGTTGCCGAGCACGGGCGCTTCGAAACCGATGTTGATGAAGCTGCGTTGGACCTGCGCGGCGGCGGGCAAGGCGAAGCAGGCGGCGGCGAGCGCGGTCAGGCCGCGAAGCAAACGGCGATGAGTCATGGATCCCCCTGTAACGTGACCAGTGTCACAAATACTGGGCAAAAAACCTGAACTGGTCCTCACATCGCCGGTCGCTCCGGCGTCCGGCGCCGCCGTCGCGCGGCGCCGGAATCCGCACTCAGGGCTTGGCCGGCGGCGGTGGCAGCGCGATCTCGGCACGGGCGCGGCGACCGGAACCGATCACCGCCTCGGCACGGATCTCCATCGGCGCGCCCTTGGAAAACAGCGCTGTGGTGCCGACCGCGGTCCAGGCCGGGTAGTGATGCTTGAAGAACTCGCGGTGCACTTTCAGCACCGGCTCGGTCCGGCGCCGGAACTCTTCGTGGTCCTGGGCGACATGGAAGCTGGTGAGCTCGACCACGTCGTCCAGGCTCGCGCCGGCGCTCTTGAGGTGGGCTTCGAGCTGCTGGAAAGCCCAGCGGATCTTGGCCTCGTCGTCGGCGCCTACGCTGGCCGGTATCCCCGACACGATCACGCGGTCGCCGATACGCAGCACCGGGGTGTAGTGGAAGCCGTGGTAGGAATCCTCCCAGCCGGGCGGGGCGAAATGCTCGCGCGTGGACGCTGCGGCATCGACGGCATCGGCGACGGGCGGCTCGGCTGCGGCGGCGGTGGCCGCGACACACAGGACGGACAGGACGAACCCGGCAGGCAGACGGCGCATCGCGGCACTCCATTGGCGGACGATGCGGCGATTCTAGGCACGGCTACAGCATGGAGAACGTGTCCACCGCTCGGCTTCAGGCGCCGCCGGCGCCGCCGCCCAGGGCGTAGTCCAAAGCCAGGCCGGCGAACACCGTCAGCCCGACCCAGTGGTTGTGCAGGAAGGCCTTGAAGCAGCCGGCGCGGTCGCGGCCGCGCGCGATCGCGAATTCGTAGATCACCAGCAGCGCCGCCAGGCCCAGGCCGCCGTAGTACCAGACGCCCAACCCGGCGCGCTGCCCGGCCAGGGTCAGCGCGGCCAGGAACAAGGCGTACAGCACGCCCTGCGCGATCAGGTCCATTTCGCCGAACAGGATCGCGGTCGACTTGGAGCCCATGCGCAGGTCGTCCTCGCGGTCGACCATCGCGTACCAGGTGTCGTAGGCGGTCGCCCACAGGATGTTGGCCGCGTACAGCAGCCAGGCCACCGGCGGCACTTCGCCCTGCACCGCCGCGAACGCCATCGGGATGCCCCAGCCGAAGGCCATGCCCAGGTAGACCTGCGGCAGGTAGGTGTAGCGCTTGAGGTAGGGATAGCTGGCGGCCAGGACCACGCCGACCACGCTCATCTGCACGGTCAGGCGGTTCATCGTCAGCACCAGCGCGAACGCGGCCAGCATCAGCACGGCGAACACCATCAGCGCCTCGCGTCCGCGCACCGCGCCGGTCGCCAGCGGCCGGTCCTTGGTGCGCTCGACATGCGGGTCCAGCCAGCGGTCGGCGTAGTCGTTGATCACGCAGCCGGCCGCGCGGGTCAGCCAGACCCCGGCGCTGAACACGAACAGGGTCCACAGCGGCGGCACCCCGCGCGCGGCGATCCACAGGCCCCACCAGGTCGGCCACAGCAGCAGCAGCCAGCCGATCGGGCGGTCGCCGCGGACCAGCTTCCAGTACAGCCGCAGCCGCACTCTCCAGGCCGGAAGCGGTGCCGGTTCGGGGCTTTCGTAGCGCTCGTAACTCATCCGATCAGAGTACCAAGGCCGGCCAGCGCGCCGCGAGCGCGGCCGATCGCCGCCGCGGCGCGACCTGCGCCCGCGTTTGCGGCTAGAATGCCGGTCCCGCGCGGTCCCGACTTTTATCGGTCGGAGCGGCGGGATCTCAGCCAGGCGCCCGTAGCTCAGCCGGATAGAGTAGTGGCTTCCGAAGCCATTGGTCGGGGGT
>CAMLID010000056.1 GCA_946480055.1 uncultured Lysobacter sp.
CGTGCGCGCCGCAGCCGAAGCAGTGATAGAACTGCTTGGTCGGCGAGACCGTGAACGAGGGCGAGCGCTCGTCGTGGAACGGGCAACGCGCCGAGTATTCCTTGCCCTGACGCTTCAACGGCACGCGCGCGCCGATCAGCTCGACGATGTCGGAGCGGGCGAGGAGGTCGTCGATGAAGGCGTCGGGGATGCGGGCCATGCGTCGGGTGCCCGAAGGGGGCGTCGTGCTCGTGAGGGCCAAGTCCTAGGATGCCATGCGTGGCAAGTCCCGGCGGCCGGGCGGAAACCCCCTGGGCGAAAACGACGAAGCCGGGGCATGCCCGGCTTCGTCAGGTCTTGCCAGGGCGGCTCAGCCGGCCAGGCGCTGCTTCACCAGCACCGACACCTGGCCCATGTCGGCCTTGCCGGCCAGCTTGGCCTTGAGCGGGCCCATCAGCTTGCCCATGTCGGCCGGGCCGGCGGCGCCGGTTTCGGAGATGGCGGCGTCGATCGCGGCCAGGATCTCGGCTTCGCCGAGCTTGGCCGGGACGTAACGCTCGATCACCAGGATTTCCTCGCGCTCGATCGCGGCCAGGTCCTCGCGCGCGGCGGCCTCGTATTGGCTGACCGAGTCGCGGCGCTGCTTGACCATCTTGTCGAGCACCGCGATCACGGCGGCGTCGTCGAGCTCGATGCGCTCGTCGACTTCCTTTTGCTTGATCGCGGCGTTGATCAGACGGATCACGCCCAGGCTGTGCTTGTCGCCGCTCTTCATCGCGGCCTTCATGTCGTCGGTGAGTCGTAGCTTGAGGCTCATGGCGCGCTCCTGAAGTAGGGCCGGAGGGGTGGGTATGGGCTGCGACGGCCGGGTAGCGGCCGAAACGCAAAAAGCCGGCGGCGCAGGGCGCGGCCGGCTCGTTGGTCATCCCTCGCCGGCCCCGTCCGCGAACGGCGGGCCTGCGCGGGATGCGCGATCAGTACAAGCGCTGGCGCTTGGTGACGTCGCGCGAGGCGCGGCGCGCCTGACGCTTCACCGCAGCAGCGGCCTTGCGCTTACGCTCCTGAGTGGGCTTCTCGTAGAACTCGCGCTTGCGGGTTTCGGCCAGAACACCGGCCTTCTCGCAGGTGCGCTTGAAGCGGCGCAGGGCAAACTCAAAAGGCTCGTTTTCGCGGACTTTGACGCTGGGCATACGTGATCTCGGATTCGGGGACCGGCCCGTACAGACCGGGCGAGCCGTGCATTATAGCGGTGGGGCTGCGGAAGGTGCAACATAGCGCCCATGAAGGCGAAAACCCCAGTAAAGCCGGGCCTTTCATGAAAGTCCTCGGCATCGAAACCAGCTGCGACGAGACCGGAGTGGCGGTCTACGACACCGCCACCGGGCTGCGCGCGCACGCACTTTACAGCCAGATCGCCCTGCATGCCGAGTACGGCGGGGTGGTCCCTGAATTGGCCAGCCGCGACCACGTGCGCAAGCTGCTGCCGCTGATCCGCCAGACCCTGGACGAATCCGGCCTGCAGGTCTCGGACCTGGACGGGGTGGCCTACACCGCCGGCCCGGGCCTGGTCGGGGCGCTGCTGGTCGGGGCCGGGGTCGCGCGTTCGCTGGCCTGGGCCCTGGACCTGCCCGCGGTCGCGGTCCACCACATGGAAGGCCATCTGCTGGCGCCGCTGATGGAGGAGGACCCGCTGGGCCGCCCGCAGCCGCCGTTCGTGGCCCTGCTGGTGTCCGGCGGGCACACCCAGCTGGTCGCGGTCGAGGCCATCGGCCGCTACCGGCTGCTGGGCGAGACCCTGGACGACGCCGCCGGCGAGGCCTTCGACAAGACCGCCAAGCTGATGGGCCTGCCCTATCCGGGCGGGCCGCAGCTGGCCGCCCTGGCCGAACGCGGCCGGCCCGGCATCTATAAGTTCTCCCGGCCGATGACCGACCGCCCCGGGCTGGACTTCAGCTTCAGCGGCCTCAAGACCCAGGTGCTGCTGGCCTGGCGCGACAGCGACCAGAGCGAGCAGACCATGGCCGACATCGCGTGCGGCTTCGAGGACGCGGTGGTCGAGACCCTGACCATCAAGTGCGGGCGCGCCCTGGACGCGGCCGGCTGCGAGACCCTGGTGGTCGCCGGCGGCGTCGGCGCCAACAAGCGCCTGCGCGAACGTCTGGCGCAGATGGCGCAGCGCCGCGGCGGCAGGGTCGCGTTCCCGCGGCCGGCGTTCTGCACCGACAACGGCGCGATGATCGCCTACGCCGGCGCGCTGCGGCTGCAGGCCGGCCAGCACGAGGGCGCGGCGGTGATGGTGACGCCGCGCTGGGACATGGCGGAACTGCCGGCGGTGTGATCCGGTATCGAATCCGGCGCGTCCAGGCGTTCGGTGTGCCCGGTCAGTCCGGCGGCGGCGGATTCGGACGAAGGTATTCCTGTCCGTTCAGCCGGATGGGGGCGCCTGCCGGGGCGCCGACGGCGTAAGGCAGGGCATTGGCCAGCGAAGCGGCGAAGTTGCCCCGGAAGACCTTGCTGCCCTGGTGGCTCAGGTTCGAGTTGGCATCCACGTAGATCGATTCGCCCAGGCCGGACCAGAGGCGACAAAAGCCATAGTCCTCCGACAGATAGCGTCGCGAGACCGGATCGACCATCACGTCGAAGAACCGGTAATGCAGGCCCTGGTCGACATCGCCGACGCCGTCGGGAACGTATTGCAGCTCCGGGTAGGCCGCCATGAGCCGTTCGAAGACGCAACGCTTGATGACCATGAAACCCGTGGGCGCTTCGGCGAGGCGGATGAATCCGTCCGGCAGCACCTGGATATCGACGCTGCCCGTCGCGGCGGACACGTCGGTATTGACCGTGTAACGCGTATAGGTTTCCTCGAACTGCGCCTGGGTGGTTCCCGCGGGGACTCCCGCATCCGGCCACTGCTCCCGCTTCAAGGGGTAGACGCCGCCTGCGACGTCGTAGCCGGACAGCAACAGCCGAAAGGCCGCCTCCGGAGAGAATCCGATGTCGGAATCGATCCAGAACAGGTGCGTCCACTGCGGGTTCGCCAGGAAGCTGGCGACGCAGTTGTTGCGGGCCCGCGTGATCAGGCTTTCGCCCCGGGAAAGCACAACCTGGACGCGCATTTCGTGCCGCGCGCTTTCGTGCACGAAGTTAAGAAGCGACAACGTATAGTTGTGGAAGTACTTGCCGTCGTGCGACGGCGTCATCACGACAGGGTAGAAGCCGGAGAGTGCTGATGTTTCGAGCATGAATCGTGCCCTCCTGAGCTGTGGGTGGTATCGTCCGGCACACTAAAAGCGCTTTGCGGAAGACGCTCCGCCAAGCCCTATTCCTCATTCTAATCGTCCTCTCGCCCTTTCCCATTTTCCATGGACCACGTCTTCATCGAAGGCCTCGAGATCGAGGCGCTGATCGGCATCTACGACTGGGAGCGGCGCATCCGCCAGCCGCTGGTGTTCGACCTGGAAATGTCGTTCGACAACCGCATCCCGGCCGCGACCGATGCGATCGAGGACACCTTGAATTACAAGGCGGTCAGCAAGCGCATCGTCGAGTACGTATCGCAGTCGGATTTCGGCCTGGTCGAAACCCTGGCCGAGCGCGTCGCCGCGATCGTGATCGAGGAGTTCGGCGTGCGCCGGGTGCGGTTGAAGCTGAGCAAGCCCGGCGCGGTGCGCGGGGCGCGGGCGGTCGGGGTCACGATCGTGCGCGAACGCGACGCCGCCTGAGCCGCGCCGCGGCTTCCTACTTTCCGCCCCGCCGTCGGCCGGGCGCACCGGATACAGCGATGGGCAAGGCTTATCTCAGTCTCGGCAGCAATCTGGATGCCGCCCAGCACCTGCGCGGCGCAATCGCGGCACTGCGCGAACGCTTCGGCGAGGTGGTGCTGTCGCCGGTCTACCGCACCCGCGCGGTCGGGTTCGTCGGCGCCGATTTCTACAACAGCGCGGCCATCGTCGACAGCGAGCTCGAACCGCAGGCGCTCAACGACTGGCTGCACGCGCTGGAAGACCGCCACGGCCGCGTCCGCACCGGCCCGCGCTACGGCGACCGCACCCTGGACATCGACATCGTGCTGTACGACGACCGCCTGCTCGAAGGCCCGGGCAATCTGCGCATCCCGCGGCCGGAGCTGAAGCACGCCTTCGTGCTGCGGCCGCTGGCCGACATCGCTCCGGACCTGGTGGTGCCGGGCGACGGCCGCACCCTGGCGCAGTTGTGGCGCGCGCATCCGGATCACGATCAGGCGGCGGTGGTCGCCGACATCGGCGGCTGAGCCGCGTCGCGGTGCCGACCTACCTACTAAGTAAGCATGCCCTAAGTAAGCATGCCGCCGCCGGGTCGCTGTCGCGCGCGGCGCCCGGGCGGTCACATCCGCCGCCGAGCATCGTCCTGGCCCTCGCAGACGCCGCCGGTCGGCCCGGCGACGGCTGACGCTTGCGATGTGCCGAGTTTGGCCCGAGCATGCGTCCATTCATCCACGGGGGAGCACACGATGTTCGAGAAATTTTCGCGTAGCTGGGCACTGGTCAAGGCCAGCGCAGGAGTGCTGCGCTCTGACAAGGAACTGATGCTGTTCCCGATCCTGTCCAGCCTGGCGACGTTGGTGGTGCTGGCGACCTTCCTGGTGCCGATGTTCGCGCTGCGCGTGTTCGAGAACGGCGTCGGCGTGGGCGGGATCGTTTTCGGCTTCCTGTTCTACTTCTGCCAGTACAGCGTGATCATCTTCTTCAACTGCGCCCTGGTCGGCGCGGCCATGATCCGCCTCGACGGCGGCGACCCGACCCTGCGCGACGGCTTCGACGCGGCCAAGTCGCGCCTGCCGGCGATCCTGGGCTACGCCGCGATCGCCGCGACCGTGGGCCTGATCCTGCAATCGCTGAAGGACCGCGACAACAACTTCATCGTGCGCATGATCGGTTCCGGCCTGGGTGCGGCCTGGACCCTGGCGACCTTCATGGTGGTGCCGGTGCTGGTGAGCCAGAACGTCGGCCCGATCGACGCGCTCAAGCGCAGCATCGGCCTGCTCAAGCAGACCTGGGGCGAGAACGCGATCGGCAACGTCGGCATCGGCGCGGCGTTCGGCTTGATCATGTTCCTGGTGATCGCGGCCGGCGTGGGCTTGTCGTTCGTCGCGGCGCAGGTCTCGGTCGGTCTGGCGATCGCGGTCGGCGCGGTGTTCCTGGTCGCGGTGCTGCTGCTGGGCGTGTACCAGGCGGCGCTGAGCGGCATCTACTCGGCCGCGCTGTACCGCTACGCGACCGAAGGCGAGGCGCCGGCGGCGTTCCGCGCGCTGGAGCTGCAGACGGCGTTCAAGGCCAAGTAATCGACCAAGCATCCTGCTCTAAGCCCCTCTCCCGCTCGCGGGAGAGGGGTTGGGGTGAGGGCCACCGAAGGCGCTTGGCTCCAACCTCAGTCGCTGCCCTCATCCGCCCTTCGGGCACCTTCTCCCGTAAGCGGGAGAAGGGAAAACGAAATCAATTACTCGGCCGCGCTGTACCGCTACGCGACCGAAGGCGAGGCGCCGGCGGCGTTCCGCGCGCTGGAGCTGCAGACGGCGTTCAAGGCCAAGTAAGCAACGAGGCATTGCTCCAGGCCCTTCTCCCACTGGAGGGGGCTCGGGGAGAGCGCCGGCGCGAGCGCGTAGCTCGAATCCCATCCCGGACCCTCATCCGGCCCTACGGGCCACCTTCTCCCACGGGAGAAGGGAAAACCAAAGGCCTGCGAGCTCCTCTCCCGCTTGCGGGAGAGGGGTTGGGGTGAGGGCCGCCGCGAGCGCCGCCGCGAGCGCGAGACTCCAACCTCGCACCGCCCCTCATCCGCCCTTCGGGCACCTTCTCAGCTTTGCACTCCCTTTGGTCGCCGCAAGCGGGAGAAGGGAAAACGAAATCAATCCGCCAACAGCCGTCCGCCGTCCACCCGCAGCACCTGCCCGGTGGTATAGCGCGCCTCGCGCAGCAGCCAGCGCACCGCTTCGGCGATTTCCTCGGCGCTACCGGTACGCCCCAGCGGGGTGCGCGCCAGCATCGCGGCCTTGGCCGCCTCGTCCTTGTCCGCGCCGTCGGCGCCGGGCTCCGGCCACAGGATCGCGCCCGGCGCGACCGCGTTCACCCGCACTTCCGGCGCCAGTTCCAGCGCCAGCGCGCGCGTGGCCATCGCCAGCGCGGCCTTGGCCATGCAATAGAGGCTGTGATCGCGCAGCGGGCGCTCGGCGTAGATGTCGACCATATTGACGATCGCGCCGCGCGCGAGCTTCAGATGCGGCGCCGCGGCCTGGGCCAGGAAGAACGGCGCGCGTGCGTTGCTGGCGAACAGCGCGTCCCACTGCGCCGGCGTGGCGCTGCCGATCGGCGTCGGCGCGAAGCCCGAGGCGTTGTTGACCAGGGCATCGAGGCGGCCGTAGCGGCCGACGGTGTGCGCGACCAGCTCGGGCAGGCGGTCGAATTCGGCCAGGTCGGCCTGCAGGGTCAGGGTGCTGCCCGGGCGCTGGCCTTCGAGCTCCGCGGCGAGCGCGGCCATGGCCTGCCCGGAGTCGCGGTAGTGCAGGGCCAGGTCGTAGCCGTCGGCGTGCAGCGCGCGCGCGATCGCTGCGCCGATGCGCTTGGCGCTGCCGGTGATCAGGGCGACGGGAGCGGGCGTAGAGGACATGGCGGTCGCGGGCGGTTCGGTGGCGGACAGTGTCCCACGCCGGCGCGACCTCGCCGCGGCTTGACCCCGACGCCGCCCGGCCCCAACTGTGCGGGATACTTCGCGGCGTCCGCCGCTGTTTTCTGGTGACCGTATGCCCGACCCGACCCCGAACGACCTCCGCCGCGACGCCGCGACCCTGCCCGCGCCGGGCCAGGAGGCGCTGGAGCACAGTGCGCGGCTGGAGGCGCTGATCCGCGAGCAGATCGGGGTCAGCGAGGGCGCGATTCCGTTCTCGCGCTACATGGAGCTGGCGCTGTACGCGCCGGGCCTGGGCTACTACAGCGCCGGCGCGCGCAAGTTCGGCGACGAAGGCGATTTCGTCACCGCGCCCGAGCTGGGCCCGGTATTCGCCGCCTGCGTGGCCGACGCGGTGGCGCCGGTGCTGCGTCAGATCGGGCCATCGGCGCGCTTCCTCGAACTCGGCGGCGGCACCGGTGCCTTCGCCGAGGTCGCGCTCAAGCGCCTGCTCGAACTCGACGCCTTGCCCGATCGTTACGCCATCCTCGAACCCAGCGCCGAGCTGCGCCAGCGTCAGCGCGAACGTCTGCAGCAACGCCTGGCGCCGCCGCTGTTCGAACTGGTCGAATGGCTGGACGGCCCGTTCCAGGAGGACTGGGACGGCGTGCTGTTCGCCAACGAAGTGATCGACGCGCTGCCGACGCCGCGCTTCGCCATCCGCAACGGCGAGGTCTACGAGGAGCACGTCGTCGTCGACGGCGACGGTTTCGCGCGCGAGCTGCGCGAGGCGGACGCTTTCCTCGGCAACGCGGTGCGCCAGGCCGAGCGCCGGCTCGGCCGGCCGCTGGAAGAGGGTTACCGCTCTGAACTGCTGCCGCAGCTGCCGTATTGGATCCAGGCCGTTTCCGGCGGTTTGCGCGCCGGTGCGATGCTGTTCGTCGACTACGGCTACGCACGCGCCGAGTACTACGCGCCCGAACGCAGCGACGGCACCCTGCGCGCGTTCTACCGCCATCGCATGCACCACGATCCGCTGCTGTGGCCGGGCCTGCAGGACCTGACCGCGTCGGTGGACTTCACCGCTTTGGCCGAAGCCGGCGTCGCCGCCGGTTTCGACTTCGCCGGTTACTGCTCGCAGGCGAACTTCCTGCTCGGCAACGGCCTGGCCGGCGTGCTCGAACGCATCGACGCGATCGCCGACGAGGGCGAGCGCCAGCGTCGCCACAACGAGGTCAAGCGCCTGACCCTGCCCAGCGAGATGGGCGAACGCTTTCAGGTGATGGGCTTCGAGAAGGACGTCGAGTTCGGTATCGCCTTCCTCGCCGGCGACCTGAGCCACCGCCTGTGAGCGCCGCGCGCAAGGCCGACGCGCCCAAGGGGCCCTGGCTGCGCAGCTTCCACACGCCGGGCCGCTGGCTGGCCCTGGGCGCGGCCGGCGTGCTGGCGGTGATCGCGGTGTCGCTGCTGCCGGCGGGCGATCTGCCGCCGTCGCCGTTCGCCGGTTCCGACAAGGTCGGCCACTGCCTCACTTACGCCGCGCTGTCGGCCTATGCCTGCATGCTGTTCGCGCGGATGCGGCCGCAGGCGCTGTGCGCGGCCGGCTTGATCGTACTGGGCGTGGCTCTGGAGTACGCTCAGGCATCGCTCACCGACAGCCGCATGGGCGACGGCCGCGACGCCCTCGCCAATGCCCTGGGCGCGCTGCTCGGGCTGGCCACGGCCTCGACCCCGCTGGCGCTCATGTTGCAGCGCATCGACAACCGTCTGGCCGAGACGCGTTAACCAGAGTGTGACGGGGTTAGTAAAGCCAAAGTCGGCAAAGTCACGCGACGTATTGCGCAAAGGTTAAGAACTTGTGAACCTCGGGCCGGACTTCCAGGGGGAAGTCCGCCGCCCCGCCCCTTCGCAAGGAACCGACCATGTCCGCAGTGCACCGCAACCGACTGGCGCTGGCCGTGGCCGCCGCCATGGCCGCCAGCGCGATCGCCTCGCCCGTCTACGCCCAAACCGCAGCGCCCGCGTCCACCGAGGATACGGCCACCACTCTCGACACCGTCCAGGTCACCGGCTCGCGCGTGCGCGGCCGTACCGCCGAGGACACCGCCGCCCCGGTCGACGTGATCGGCCGCGAGGAGATCAACGCCACCGGCGCGCTCGAGGTCGGCCAGATCCTGCAGATGCTGGAGCCCTCGTTCAATTTCTCGCGCACCTTCGTCAGCGACGGTACCGACATCCTGCGCCCGGCCACGCTGCGCGCGCTGGGCCCGGATCAGGTGCTGGTGCTGGTCAACGGCAAGCGCCGCCATCAGCAGGCGCTGGTGAACGTGCAGCAGACCATCGGCCGCGGTTCGGCCGGTACCGACATCAACGCGATCCCGGTCTCGGCGATCGAGCGCATCGAAGTGCTGCGCGACGGCGCCGCCGCGCAGTACGGTTCCGATGCGATCGCCGGTGTGATCAACATCATCCTCAAGCGCCAGACCGAATACACCGAACTGTCGATCGAAGGTTCCCAGTACTACGCCGGCGACGGCGAGATGCTGCACGGCTCGGTCAACACCGGCTTCAAGCTCGGCGCCGAGGGCTACATCAACCTCACCGCCGAAGCGCGCAATCGCAACGAGACCAACCGCGCCGGCCCCGACAGCCTGCGCACCAACCCGCCGCGCGTGACCCAGCGCTTGGGCGATGCCGATGCCAAGGACTACTACCTGTGGCTCAACGCCGCGGTGCCGGCGGGCAAGGGCGAGTTGTACTGGTTCGGCGGCCTGTCGCGTCGCGAAGGCGATTCCTCTGGCTTCTTCCGCAGCGCCGGCGACAACCGCACGGTGCCGGCGCTGTACCCCAACGGCTTCCTGCCCAACATCCTGACCACGGTCGACGACGCCTCGCTGGCGGTCGGCTACAAGGCGCCGATCGGCGAGAACTGGGATTGGGACATCTCGATCAACCACGGCCGCAGCAAGTTCGGCTTCGAAGAGGCCAACTCGGTCAACGTGAGCTGGTGGTACGAGCCGATCGATCCGGCCAACCCGGCCGCCGGCATCCACGCCGCTTCGCCGACCACCGCCGACACCGGTACGCTCAAGTACGACCAGACCACGTTCAATCTCGATTTCCGCGGCAGCGTCAACGGCTTCAACAACAATCCGCTGTACCTGGCGACCGGTTTCGAGTGGCGCCAGGACAACTACGCGATCGAAGCCGGTGACCCGGTGTCGTACATGTACGGCCGCACCAACAACCCGGCCATCATCATCCGCGGCCAGACCGGCGACATCGCGCCGGGCGGCATCCAGGGCTTCCCGGGCTTCACCCCGGGCACCGAGGTCGACGAGGGCCGCCACAGCATGGCGGTGTACTTCGATGCCGAAACCAATCTGAGCGAGCGTTTCCTGCTCGGCGGCGCGGTCCGTTTCGAGGATTACTCCGACTTCGGCAACACCACCACCGGCAAGCTCTCGGCGCGCTTCAACGCGACCGAGCGTTTCGCCGTGCGCGGCACGGTGTCGACCGGCTTCCGCGCGCCGGGCGTGCAGCAGCAGTTCTACAACCAGGTCTCGACCAACCTCAACCCCGATGGCACCCTCACCGACACCCTGACCGCGCGTCAGGACAGCGCGGTCACCCGCGCACTGGGCGTGGCGCCGCTGAAGGAAGAGACCTCGCGCAGCGGTTCGGTCGGCATGGTGTTCAAGCCGAACGAGCGCTTCTCGCTGACCGCCGACCTGTTCCGCATCGACATCGACGACCGCATCATCTTCTCCGGCGTGATCGCGCCCGAGTCGGTCGGCACCGACGGCCTGCCCTGCGCCGCCAACAACAGCAACTGCCCGATCGCGGGCGCGCTGGCGCCGTTCCGGGTCGGTCAGGCGCAGTTCTTCACCAACGCCATCGACACCCGCACCACCGGCCTGGACATCGTCGCCAACCACAACACGGAGTTCGCCAGCGGCAGCAACCTGACCCTGACCGCGTTGGTGCACTTCAACAAGACCGAAGTGCGCGAGATCCATTCGAACTCGCCGATCCTGGCGCCGGGGCAACTGTTCGACGCCGCCCAGGTCACCCTGGTCGAGCGCGGCCAGCCGCGCGCGCACCACGTGCTGCAGAGCGTGTACGAAACCGGCGCCTGGACGATCACCGGCCGCGCCAACTACTACGGCTCGGTCACCGGCGAATTCTTCGCGCCGGAGCAGACCTGGGGCGGCAAGACCCTGTTCGATCTGGCGGTGCGTTACTCGTTCAACGAGAACACCCACCTCACCGTCGGCGGCAACAACATCTTCGACCAGTACCCGGACAAGTGGTCGGTCGGCGCCGACAACCCCGGCGTGAACCCGTTCCCGTCGCTGGGCTTCAAGTACGGCTGGGAAACCATGCCCTTCGGCATGAACGGCGGCAGCTACTACGTGCGGCTGGACTATCGCTTCTAAGTCGCGACGCATGATGGAGTGGTAGGAGCGCCGGGCGGCCGCGAGGCCGCCCGGCGTTTTTGTCTATGTCGGCGCCTGCAGCGGCGTTGACGTCGTCCGCCTCGGGACCGCGTGGACGGCGGCTTCGCCTTGGGGTAGGAGCGGCGTAAGCCGCGACCCGGAATTCGGCATGCCATGCAGGTTTCGTCGTAGCCGCGGGTTCGCGGTCGCGGCTTACGTCGCTCCTACCCCAAAACGCATGCCGCGATGGTGCGAATCGCCTCAGGCTGTCTGTGGGAGCGGCGTGAGCCGCGATCGGCAATGCGACTGCGACGCTGGCCACGCCGCGAGCGTGCAGCTTCAATCGCGGCTTACGCCGCTCTCACAGGAAGCTCGCGAGGGGCCGCGCGAACGCAGGCGCTTCAGGTCTTCTTGCCGGTCGCCGTGGCGATTGCAGCGATGCGGGCGCGGCGCAGCGCTTCGCCGACTTCCGGGCCACTGCGGCCCTGGGCGACATCGGACGCGCGCACCGCGAGCGCGGCGTCGAGCGCATCGCGCAGGCGCTGGCCTTGCGGGTACTCGACTTCCGACAGGCCGGTGCGGCCGCGCTTGTCGGCCTCGCACACCACGCTCATGCGGCGCACACGCTCGGGCTGGCGGAAACCGTCGCAACGCGCGATCAGCTCGTAAACGGTGCTTGCGCGCAGTTCGTCGTAGCGGTGCACGTTGAGATGCTCGCGACACGCGGCCTCGGCGAGCTGGCGGTGTTCGGTCGGCACTCTCAGGCGTTCGCACAGTACGCGCAGCGGTTCCAGTCCGGCGTGTTCGTGGCCCAGGTGGCGCGGCAGCATGTCGGCGGGCGTGAGCGCCTTGCCCAGGTCGTGGGTGAGCGCGGCGAAGCCGATGGTGTCGTCGCCGGGCGCCAGGCGCGCGGCCATGTCGCAGACCAGCTCGATGTGAATGCCGGTGTCGACTTCCGGGTGGTACTCAGCGCGTTGCGGCACGCCGTAGAGCGCATCGACTTCCGGAAGTACCGCGGCCAGAGCGTCGGCGTCGCGCAGCGTGCGCAGGAACGCCGACGGCCGCGCGCTGGCGAGCGCGCGCCGCAGTTCCTGCCAGACCCGCTCGGGCACCAGTTCGGCGAGTTCGCCGGACTCGGCCATCGACCGCATCAGCGCGGTGGTTTCGGGCGCGACGCTGAAGCCCAGCTCGGCGAAGCGGGCCATGAAGCGCGCTGCGCGCAGCACTCGCAGCGGGTCCTCGACGAAGGCCGGCCCGACGTGGCGCAGCACCCGCGCTTGCAGATCGCGCGCACCGCCGTAGGGGTCGACCAGCGAACCGTCTTCGTCCTCGGCGATCGCGTTGATGGTGAAGTCGCGACGGCCGAGGTCGTCTTCCAGCGTCACCGACGGATCGGCGTCGACCACGAAGCCGCGGTAGCCGCGTCCGGATTTGCGCTCGGTGCGCGCCAGCGCGTATTCCTCGCCGGTGTGCGGATGCAGGAACACCGGAAAGTCGCGCCCGACCGGCTTGTAGCCGGCGTCGAGCATGGCCTGCGGAGTGGCGCCGACCACCACGTAGTCGCGGTCGCCCGGCGTCCGCCCCAGCAGCCGGTCGCGGACCGCGCCGCCGACTAGGTAGGTCTTCATCGCATGGCCTTGGGCAGCATGCGCGTTCAGCGCGGCGAGTTCTGCGCCAGCAGCGCGATGATGTCCTCGGCGCCGCTGCTGCGGCCAAGGTGGCGCACGATCGGCGTGGCCTGGCCGGAGACCCACACGCGCAGCTCGGATTCGAGATCGAAGTGGCCCGCGGTTTCCAGCGAGAACATCACGATGCTGCGATAGGGCAGGCTGAGGAATTCGGTCTTGCGGCCGGTCACACCCTGCTTGTCGACCAGGATCAGGCGGCGGTCGGTGAACACGATCAGGTCGCGGATCTCGCCGAAGGCGCGTTGCACGGTTTCGCCGGGCGCGAGCAGGGGCATGAAGTCGTCGGCGATCTTGTCGACCGGCTTGTCGCCGGCGTGGCCGAGCAGGGTGTCGAGCAATCCCATGGCGGCGCTCCTGTGTGGGGTCGGACACCGATGCTAAGGGTTGTCGGGCGGCAGGGCGAGGGGAGCGAGTGAGGCCAGGTATGGGCCGGGCTCACGGGGCGCTTCGGATTGCCGTTGATGCCGATCCTGCTTTGCTCGTCATCTTTTGCTCGTCATTCCCGCACAGGCGGGAATCCAGTGACTTGGAGGATGCTTGCGTGTCCGCTAAGTCGATCGGAGCCAGCTGCTCGCTGAAACGTGCGCCGCAGCTTGAGTTTGCGCGCTGAAGTCATTGGATTCCCGCCTTCGCGGGAATGACGGCGAAGGCAAAGACCATCGCCCCCTATCGCACCTCAGTCGCGCGACGGCTCCAGGCCGAGGATCTCCCGCACCCGCGGCGGCACCGGAGTCGCCGCGATGCCCAGCTTGGACAGGCCGTTGTCGTCGCTGACCGAATCCAGCTGCAGCGAGCGCCAGTTGTCGCGGCTGATCGGCTTGCCCGGCAGGTGTTCGCCGATCCCGGCCTGCAGCCGGCCCAGCGCTTCGGGCAGCGGGATCACCGCACGCAGGCGGCCGCGCGCGCGCGCGGTGAGGCGCACGATTTCGGCCAGGCTGAGCACGTCGGGGCCGACCAGGTCGTAGCGCTGGCCGATGCTGCCGCCGTCGGCCAGCGCACGCGCGTAGGCCTGGACCACGTCGCCGACCCAGACCGGCTGGAAGCGCGCGTCGGCGCGGCCGATCGGCAGCACCGGGGCGAAACGCAGCAGTTGGTCGAAGCGGCAGAACAGGCCGTCGCCGGGGCCGGCGATGACCGAGGGCCGGAACAGGGTCCAGTCCAGGCCGGATTCGCGCACGCGCTGTTCGGCGCGGCCGCGCGATTGCAGGTAGTGGCTGTCGCCGCTGCCGGCGCCGAGCGCGCTCATCTGCAGCAGGCGGCGCACGCCCATGTCCTTCATCGCCGCGATCAGCGATTCGAGCTGGGTCACGTAGACGCGCTCGAAGCCGTCGCCGGCGTCGCCGCGTTCGTTGAGGATGCCGATCAGGTTGATCACCGCGTCGGCGTCGTCGAGCACCGCGCGCAGGAAATCCGGATCGTGCACGTCGCCTTCGATCAGGCTGGAATCGCGCGGCAGCAGGGCACGCTTGGCCGGATCGCCGCCGCGGCTGAGCACGGTCAGGCGATGGCCGTCGCGCAACAGCTGCGCGACCAGGCGCCGGCCGACGAAGCCGGTGCCGCCTAGGACGACGACGTGGCGCCGCGCGTTCACGGCGACTTGGCCGCCGGCGCGCTGGCCAGCGGGCAGGCGAAGCGCTTGCGCGGCGCGTCGATGCGCCCACGCATGCGGTCGGTCATGTTCATCGCGTCGCCGTTGAGGCGCCAGTCGTAGATCACGCTGAAGGCGAGCACGCGCGCGACGTACTCGCGCGTTTCCTTGTAGCTGATGGTCTCGATCCAGAAGTCCGCGTCCATGCCCGGGCGCTGCGACTGCCAGCGCGCCAGCGGCGCCGGGCCGGCGTTGTAGCCGGCCATGGCGAAGTAGGGCTGGCCGCCGTACTTGTCGAGCAGTTCGCGCAGGTAGGCGGTGCCCAGGATGATGTTGGTGTCGGAGTCGTACAGGCTGGACGCGCCGCCCCAGGGCAGGCCCAGGCGCTTGGAGACGTTGGCGCCGGTGGCCGGCACGACCTGCATCAGGCCCATGGCGTTGGCGCCGGAACGCGCGTTCGGGTCGAACACGCTCTCGGCGCGGATTTCGGCCGCGACCCAGGCCGGGTCGAGGTTGTTCTTGGCCGACTCGCGCCGGATCGTGGCGTCGTGGTGCAGCGGGAAGCGCAGGTTGTACAGGCGCAGTTCGTCGGGCTTGCCCTTGCCCAAGGAGAACACCGCGCGGTCGAACCAGCCGTGGCTCTGCGCGACCTCGACCGCGATCCGGCGCTGATCGTCGTCGTAGCGCGACAGCGCGTCGTCCCATTCGCGGATCGCCCAGGACTTGCGCTCGATCTTGTACAGGCCCATCGCCCGCAGCACCGCCGGATCGCGCGCGATCGCGGCCTTGGCCGCGGCGCTGTCGTTGGGGATCAGCGGGCACAGCGCGTAGGGCAGGCCGACCCGGTCGGCAGCGAGGAAGCCGTGGAATTCGGGCTTGCGCGCGGCTTCGCGGTACAGGCGGTCGGCACCGGCCTTGTCGCCGGCGCGCTCGCTCAGGCGCGCTTCGAAATACTGCCAACGCGAATCGGCGCGCTGCTTGGGACCCATCTTGCGGATCGCGGCCAGGGCGCCGGCCCAGTCCGAGCGCGCCATGGCTTCGCGCGCGCGCCACTCGTGCAGGCGCTCGTCGTAGGACACGGCCGGCACGGCGTTGAGGCGCTGCGCGGATTCGGGACCGTACGAGGCCACCGTCCACAGCGCGGTCTGGTACAGCACGCGGCCACGGTCTTCGTCGCTGAAACCCAGGGCGTCGGCGTATTTGGGCAGTTGCGCCTCGGCCGCGTCCGGCGCCGACTTGCCCAGCCGCGCCAGGCCGTAGGAGGCCATGCGCCGGCTGCGTTCGGTCTTGGGCCAGCCCAGGGCGCGTTCGTTGACGCCTTCCAGGAACGCGGCGTAGTCGTTGGCCTGCGCCTGCTGATCGGCGGGCAGGCCGCGCGCGGCGCTGCGCATCACGGCCGGCAAGCCCTCGGCCGCGGCGGCGTCGATGCGCTGCCAGCGTTGTTCGTCGCTCAGGCCGCCCTGGGCGGCGAGCAGCGCCATCGGCGCATCGCATTCGTTGGGCAGGGCCTTGCCGTTGGCGGTCCACACCGCCTGGGCGTCGAGAGTCCACTGCGCGTCGGCACGGCGCAGGGCCTGGCGCGCGCTGAGTTCGGCGCAGCGCAGCGAGGTGCTCTTGGCGAGTTCGGGTTTCCAGGCGGCGACGAAGGCCGGCCAGTCTTCGCGGCGCGCGGTCGCGGCCAGCCAGATCTCGCGGAGCGCGGTGCCCGCGGCCTGATCGCCGTAGCGCGACAGGAAGTTCTGCGCCTGGGCGTTGGACAGCGCGTCGATATTGCGGCGCAGGCCGGCGTACTCGACCCAGCCGTACAGCGGATGGCGGGCGAGGTCGGCGTACTGCGCGGCGTCGAAGTCGCCGCGTTCGGCGCTGTCGAGCGCTGTGCGCAAACGCGGCAGCTGTGGGTCGTTGATCGGCGCGGGCACGCTGGCGACGACCGGCGGCGCGGCCGTGGTCTGTGCGCAGGCGGCGGTGGCGAGGGTGGCCGCGAGCGCGGCGAACAGCAGGGGGAGTGGGCGCGGGAGCATGGCCGGACTATAGCCCAGCGACGATGAATCTCCGGCGTGAACGTGGCATCGTCACGCACTCGCGCCGCATGCGGCGCAGCGCATGTGCACAGGATCACGAAGGAGACGCGGTGACCATCGCTTGGCTGGCATTTCTGGTACTGGGGGCGATCGCCGGCGTGCTCGCCGGTCTGCTCGGCGTCGGCGGCGGCCTGGTGCTGGTGGCGGCGCTGTCGTGGCTGGCGCCGTGGGTAGGCGTGCCGCAGGAAGCGGCGATGCACACCGCGCTGGCCAGTTCGCTGGCCAGCATCGTGCTGACCGCGGCGGCGTCGGCGCGCGCGCATGCCAAACGCGGCAGTGTGTTGTGGCCGACCGTGGCCTGGATGGTGCCGGGGCTGCTGATCGGCGGCTGGTTCGGCAGCATGATCGCGGTCCGCATCGACGACGATCTGCTGCGCTACATCGTCGCCGGCTACTGCCTGATCGCCGCGGCGCAGCTGCTGTTCGGCAAGAACCGTCCGACCGTGGCCGATCACGAGCCGGCGCCGCGCGGGCTGCCGATGAGCGCGGCCGGGGTCGGGATCGGTGCGATCTCGGCGGTGGTCGGGATCGGCGGCGGCAGCATGACCGTGCCGCTGCTGGTCTGGCGCGGGATCGCGCCGGTACGCGCGGTCGGCACCTCCTCGGCCTGTGGCGTCGCGATCGGCCTGGCCGCGGCGGTCGGCTACGCGATGCACGCCCCGCCCGGGGCGCTGCCGCACCACGCGATCGGCTACGTCTACCTGCCGGCCGCGATCGGGGTGGCGATCGCCTCGGTCCTGGCGGCGCCTTACGGCACCCGTTTGGCCCACCGCCTGAACGGCCTGACCCTGAAACGGGTGTTCGCGGCCTTCCTGGTCACGGTCGCAGTCAGCCTCCTGATCGGCGGCTGAACGTGTAAATCGTTGATTTAACGAAAAACGTGCCACCTGAACAGGCGGCGCGGCGTCGCTCCGTGTCCCGAATTGGGCATTCCGTCGCGGGCCAGGTACTTTGCCGCTTGTGGCGGCTTCACGAATTGTTTACAACCTCGTGACGCCGTAAGACAGGGGTACGGCGCCCAAAACAAAAAACTTCAGCCACGTCTTAGGGAGAGAGAGATGAAGCCGTTGCGCCGCCGGTCCTTGGCGAAAGCCATCCAGTTGTCGTTGCTGATCAGCCTGCCCGGCCTCGCCGCCGCGCAGGACGCCCCACCCGCCGCTCCGGCCTCGGCCACCACGCTGGACACGGTGACGGTCACGGGTACCCGCATCAAACAGACCAACGCGGTCACCGCTCAGCCGGTGTTCGTGCTCGACCGCCAGAAGCTCGAGAAGACCGGCGTGCAGACCGTCGGTGAAGTGCTGCAGCAGCTCACCGCCGGCGGCAAGGCGCTCAACGCCAAGTTCAACTCCTCGGGTAACTTCGGCTATCCGCCGGACGGCGGCGGCATCGGCGCCGGTTCGGCCCAGGTCGATCTGCGCAACCTCGGCTCGCAGCGCGTGCTGGTGCTGGTCGACGGCATCCGCTGGGTCAACGAATCCTCCGCCTCGGGCGTCAGCGGCAGCGCCGACGTCAACACCATCCCGCTGGCGATCGTCGAGCGCATCGAAGTGCTGGAAGACGGCGCTTCGGCGATCTACGGCTCCGACGCCATCGCCGGCGTGGTCAACATCATCACCCGCAAGAAGCTCGACGGTGCCGAAGTCCACGCCTATTTCGGCCAGTGGGGCGACGGCGGCGACACCACCGAAGCCAGCATGACCCTGGGCGGCGCCGGCGAGCGCTGGTCGGCCGTGTTCGGCGCCAGCTACTTCGAGCAGAAGGACATCAGCTCCGGCAGTTGGGAGCAGTCGTCCTTCCCGGTACCCGGCGGCGGCCTGGCTTCGGGCAGCTCGGGCATCCCGCAGGGCCGCTTCACCTTCTGCGACCCGAGCCGTCCGGTCACCGGCGTCGGCGGTTGCGATGCGGCGGGCGACAACTGGTACGACATCACGCTCAATAACGGCACCACCGTGCCGGTGTTCGATCCGAACAACCCCAACGGCGGCACCTACCACGGCTTCAGCGGCGCCGACCGCTTCAACTTCGCGCCGTTCAACCTGCTGCTGACCCCGAGCAAGCGCAAGGCGCTGTTCACCAGCATCAACTACGACCTGACCGAGAACACCCGGTTGCACGTCAAGGCGCTGTACAACAACCGCACCTCGACCAACCAGGCCGCGCCGGAACCGATCTTCGTCGGCCCCTTCGCCGGCACCGGCGGCATCGCCGACACGGTCATCGTGCACGCCAACAATCCGTACAACCCGTTCGGCATCACCCTGGACCCGGCGACCAACTTCGGTTGGGTGACCAAGCGTCCGATCGAAGTCGGCCCGCGTATCTTCGAGCAGGACGTCGATACCACCTACTTCAACATCGGCCTGGACGGCGTGTTCGACCTGGGCGATCGCGGCTTCGGCTGGGACGCCAACTACGTGCACTCGGAGAACAAGGCCGAGCAGACCTTCCGCAACGGCTACAACGTCGCCAAGATCAAGCTCGCCCTGGGCGATCCGGCGGTGTGCGCGGCGGTCCCGGGCTGCGTGCCGCTGGATCTGTTCGGCGGCCAGGCGCGTCCGATGACGCAGGCCATGATCGACTGGATCCGCACCAAGCAGATCGACTCGAGCAAGCAGGTGCTGGACCTGTTCTCGGCCAATATCACCGGCGACCTGTTCCACATCGGCGATCGCGCGGCCGGCTTCGCCGCCGGCGTCGAGCACCGCCGTTACCGCGGCGAGTTCAACCCCGATCCGCTGCGTCAGACCGGCGAATCGCAGGACTCGTTCGCCGCGCCGGTCAACGCCAACTACGACGTCAGCGAGGTCTACACCGAGTTCAACTTCCCGGTGCTGTCGACCCTCGACATCACCGCGGCGGTCCGCTACTCGGATTACTCGACCTTCGGCGGCGCCACCACCGGCAAGGCCGGCTTCCGCTGGCAGCCGATCGAGGACCTGGTGATCCGCGGCACCTACTCGCAGGGCTTCCGCGCCCCCAACCTGGGCGAGCTGTACGGCCTGACCCAGTTCGGCGCCAGCCTGGTCGACCCCTGCGGTCCGACCGGCGGCGGCGGCCCGGCTCCGCAGTACGTGGCCGGCTGTAACGCGCAGGGCGTGCCGCCCGGCTTCGAGCAGGCCAACACCCAGATCACCACCTTCACCGGCGGTAATCCGAACCTGGATCCGGAAGAGTCCGACAGCTACACCTTCGGCGTGGTCTACAGCCCGGGTTGGGCCGAGGCCACCTCGTGGTCGAGCAAGCTCGACTTCGAAGTGAACTACTACCACCACGAGATCGAAGGCGCGATCCAGGCCCGCGATCTGCAGGCCCTGCTCAACGCCTGCCTGGCCGGTGGCGGCACCAATCCGGCGGTCTGCTCGCCGTTCACGCGCGCGGCCAGCGGCAACCTCAACCCGCCCAACAACTTCCTCAGCAACCTGGGCAGCGTCGAGACCGACGGCGTCGACATCAAGGTCAACTGGGCCAGCCCGGATTGGAGCTGGGGCCGTCTGACCGCGGGTCTGCAGTCGACCTTCGTCAACGACTACAAGGCCGTGGACATCGACGGCAACGTCTCCCAGCGCAAGGTCGGCGTCGAAGTCGCCGACAGCGCGATTCCGGAGTGGCAGACCAACCTGCAGCTGGGTTGGAGCCGCAACGATTTCGACGCGAGCTGGAACGTGCGCTACATCGCCTCGGTCGACGAAGACTGCGGCAACTCGGTGTTCGCCGGTCCCAAGCCGGGCTGCTTGAACCCGCAGAACGTCAACACGCTGGGTTCGGTCACCTACCACGACGTCCAGTTCGGCTGGAAGAACGCGTTCACGGTGGAAGGCCTGAAGCTGTCGGCCGGCGCCAACAACGTGTTCGGCAAGGACCCGCCGGTGTGCGTGACCTGCTCGCTCAACGGTTACGACGCGGGCACCTACGACCTGCCGGGTACGTTCTGGTACGTCAGCGCCGATTACCGCTTCTGATTCATCGCAGCATGATTTGAACGCGACGGCCGGCGATGCGAATCGCCGGCCGTTTCGTTTGGGGCAGCCTTTTGGCTTTGGGGTAGGAGCGGCGCGAGCCGCGACCGCGAATCCGCGGCTACGACGAAACCTGCGCCGCACGCCGAATTCCGGGTCGCGGCTCGCGCCGCTACTACCCGGGGCATGCGGTGTTGAGCGTGCGGCGCGCAATCGCTGCGGCGTGAGCCGCGATCGGCGTTCGGCCAGGGCGATGCTTGCGCTGCGAGTGCGTGGCTTTC
>CAMLID010000057.1 GCA_946480055.1 uncultured Lysobacter sp.
ACGGTGATCTCGGCGATCAACTCGCTGACCCTGTCGCCGGCCCTGGCCGCGCGCCTGCTCAAGCCGCACGGCGCGCCCAAGGATGCGCCGACGCGCCTGATCGACCGTCTGTTCGGCTGGATATTCCGCCCGTTCAACCGCTTCTTCGCGGCCAGCTCGCAGAAGTACCAAGGCGCGGTTTCCCGTGCCCTGGGCAAGCGCGGTGCGGTGTTCGTGGTCTACGCGGTGCTGCTGGTCGCGACCGGCTTCATGTTCAAGATCGTGCCGGCCGGCTTCATCCCGCTGCAGGACAAGCTGTATCTGATCGCCGCGGTGAAGTTGCCGGAAGGCGCGTCCATCGCACGCACCGACGCCTTGCTGAAGAAGGTCACCGACATCGCCGGCAAGATCGACGGCGTGCAGAACACCATGGCCTTCCCGGGCTTGAACGCGGTGCAGTTCACCAATACGCCCAACACCGGCGTGGCGTTCCTGCCGCTCAAGCCCTTCAGCGAACGCAGCCGTAGCGCGGTGGAGATCACCGCCGAGCTCAACCAGAAGATCGGCGGCTTCCAGGAAGGCTTCACCTTCGCCCTGATGCCGCCGCCGATTCTCGGCCTGGGCAACGGTGCGGGCTACCAGATGTTCATCGAGGACCGCAGCAACCTGGGTTACGGCGCGCTCCAGAACGCGGTCAGCGCGTTCCAGGGCACGGTCATGCAGACCCCGGGCATGGGCTACGCCAACAGCACCTACCAGGCCAACGTGCCGCAGCTCGACGCCGAAGTCGACCGCGTCAAGGCCAAGGCCCAGGGCGTGCCGCTGACCGAACTGTTCGACACCCTGCAGACCTACCTGGGCTCGGCCTACGTCAACGACTTCAACCAGTTCGGCCGCACCTGGCAGGTCATCGCCCAGGCCGACGGTTCGTTCCGCGACAGCGTCGAGGACATCGCCAACCTGCGTACCCGCAACGACCGCGGCGAGATGGTGCCGATCGGCTCGATGGTCAGCGTCAAGCAGACCTTCGGCCCCGACCCGGTGCTGCGCTACAACGGCTACCCGGCCGCCGACATCGCCGGCGACGTCGATCCGCGCGTGATGTCCTCGGCCCAGGCCATGGACGTGGTCAAGGACGTGGCCGCCAAGGTGTTGCCGCACGGCATGGAGATCGAATGGACCGACCTGAGCTACCAGCAGGCCAGCCAGGGCAATGCCGCGCTGATCGTGTTCCCGCTCGCCATCCTGCTCGCGTTCCTGGTGCTGGCCGCGCTGTACGAAAGCTGGACGCTGCCGCTGGCGGTGATCCTGATCGTGCCGATGTGCATGCTGTCCGCGCTGCTCGGCGTGTGGCTGACCGGCGGCGACAACAACGTGTTCGTGCAGGTCGGCCTGGTCGTGCTGATGGGCCTGGCATGTAAGAACGCCATCCTGATCGTCGAGTTCGCCCGCGAACTGGAACTGCAGGGCAAGGGCATCGTCGAAGCCGCGCTGGAAGCCTGCCGCCTGCGTCTGCGTCCGATCGTGATGACCTCGATCGCGTTCATCGCCGGCACCGTGCCGCTGGTGCTGTCGCATGGCGCCGGTGCGGAAATCCGCTCGGTCACCGGCATCACGGTGTTCGCCGGCATGTTGGGCGTGACCCTGTTCGGTCTGTTCCTGACCCCGGTGTTCTACGTCGCCCTGCGCAAGCTGGCCGGCAGCAAGCCGCTGGTGAACCACTCGGCCGACAACGTCGCCTCCGCGCATGCCTGATCGGCGCACGCCCACGATGCAAGGTCTGGCGGTGGATTCTTCCACCGCCGGGCCATCGGACCGGATCCGGTCCGTCCCCCACGAATCAAGGAATTCCCCCATGGCTAATCCACACGCTTCCAAGATCGCGCTGGTCACCGGCGCTACCCGCGGCATCGGCCTGGAGACCGTGCGCCAGCTCGCCAGCGAAGGCGTGCACGTGCTGCTCGCCGGACGCGATCGCGGCAAAGCGGTCGATGCCGCCCTGCAGCTGCAGGCCGAAGGTCTGCCGGTCGAAGCGATCGCGCTGGACGTCACCAGCGACAGCAGCATCGCCGCGGCAGCCGAAGAGGTCGAGCACAAGCACGGCCGCCTCGACATCCTGGTCAACAACGCCGGAGTGTTCCGCGACGATGGCCAGCTCAAGCCTTCGCAGCAGAGCCTGGACATCTGGCTGGAGACCTTCAACACCAACCTGTTCGGCCTGATCGCGACCACCCAGGCCTTCCTGCCGCTGCTGCACAAGGCGCCGGCCGCGCGCATCGTCAACGTGTCCAGCATCCTGGGCTCGATCGCGCTGCATCAGGATCCGGCCTCGCCGATCTATCACTACAAAGTGCCGGCCTACAACGTCTCCAAGACCGCGGTGAACGCCTGGACCGCGCACCTGGCCTACGAGCTGCGCGACACCCCGCACAAGGTCAACACCCTCCACCCCGGCTCGGTGAAGACCGACATGAACGCCAACGGCGACATGAGCATCCCCGACGGCGCGCGCACCAGCGTGCGCCTGGCCCTGATCGACGAAGCCGGCCCCAACGGCGGCTACTACCACCTCGAGGAAACCCTGCCATGGTGATCCGTACTCTGGCGCTCGGCGTCGCCGCGGCGCTGCTGAGCGCCTGCGCGGTCGGCCCCGACTACGTGCGCCCGACCCTGGCCACGCCGGACCAGTTCGCCCGTGCCGGCGAAACCGTCGCGGTCGCGAACGCCGGTGCGGCCGATACCGCCGCACCGGAGGCAGACGTCGAGTTCTGGCGCGGCTTCAACGATCCGATGCTGACCCAGCTGGTCGAGGACGCGCTGTCGGCCAACCACGATCTGCGCATCGCGCTGTCGCGTTACGACCGCGCCAATGCCCTGCTGCGCGGCGCCAAGTTCGACCGCTTTCCGACCCTGACCGCCAGTGCCAACGCCCAGGACGCGCGTTCCAGCGCCGACCAGCTGCCGGGCGTGGCCCAAAGCGGTCGCGACAACGAAAGCTACAGCGCCGGCGTCAACGCGACCTGGGAACTGGACCTGTGGGGCCGCGTGCGCCGCAACGTCGAATCGCAGCGTGCCGACACCTGGGCTACCGCTGCGGACCTGCAGGCGATGCAGGTCACGATCGTCGGCGAAGTCGCCGGCGGTTACGTCGATCTGCGCGGCCTGCAGGAACGCCTGCGGGTGGCACGCGAGAACGCCGACAACCAGCGCGAAACCCTGCGCCTGGTCGATGCGCGCTTCTCGGCCGGCCGCGGTACCGAGTTCGACACCTCGCGCGCCCGCGCTCAGCTCGAAGCCACGCTGTCGCGGGTGCCGGCGCTGGAAGCCCAGGTCGCCGTCGCCATGCACCGCCTGGCGGTGCTGACCGGGCGCACGCCCGACGCCCTGATCGCCCAGCTCGAACCGCAGCAGCCGCTGCCGGCCTTGCCGGCGCGACTGGACGCCGGCACGCCGGGCGATCTGCTGCGCCGTCGTCCCGACGTCGCCGCCGCCGAGCACCGCCTGCACGCGGCCACCGCGCGGATCGGCGTGGCCACCGCCGACCTGTTCCCGCGCTTCACCCTGGGCGGGCTGATCGGCAGTCAGGCGATCGACAGCAGTGCGTTGTTCGAACGCGCCAGCGAAACCCGCCTGGTCGCGCTCGGCATCGACTGGTCGTTCCTGGACATCGGCCGTGTACGCGCGCGCATCGCCGCCAGCGATGCCGATGCCGCCGGCGAACTCGCGCGTTATCAGCAGACCGTGCTGCTGGCGCTGGAAGACACCGAGAACGCGCTGGTGCGCTACGGCCGCGCGCGGATCGAGGACGGCCATCTGGAACGCGCGGCGCAGGACAGCGCCAAGGCGGCCCAGCTGGCGCGGGTGCGCTACGAGGCCGGCGCCGCCGACCTGTTCGAAGTGCTCGACGCCGAACGCACCCAGCTGCAGGCGCAGGACGCCTTCGCCGACGGCCGTACTCGCAGCGTCACCGGCGCGGTCGCGCTGTACAAGGCGCTGGCCGGCGGCTGGTCGTCGCGCACGCCGCTGCGCGAGGACGTCGCCCAGCGCTGAGGCCATGGTTTTGCGGCGGTCGGCCCGGCCGTCGCACGGCCCGCCTCCTGGTGGCGGGCCGGTTTTGTACAGGGTGCGGCGTTGCGTCTCCCTCGCAGCGCCGCGCGATCGCGGTGAGGTGCGCTGCCGCTTTGCAGCGCCGCCACGGCGGTCGGGTTCGACCGATGGAACGACCGGCGGTCGGCGATGGCGCGACCCGTCAGTTCGACGCGGCGCCGCGCCGTCGTTCCGTTCTTTACCGATGAGTCGGCGGGTGGCGTCAGTCCCTCCCCCTCGAATGCGTCGCTGCCGGCTCATCGGCTTTTCTTTTCGACGTCGCCGCAATGCGCTTGCCGCATCGCGCGTTCGTATAGCCGCGCAACGCGGCTCGTAGGGCAACGTCCGACCGCAACCACGGACTTGCTGCCCTATCGGGACCCAACCGCTAGACTTCCCGCGGAAATCGCAGTCGGGAATCGAGGTATGCGCAGGAGTTGGACGTCGGCTTGGATCTTGTTGTTGATCGCGCTCGCCGGCGCATTCGCGACGCCGGCCGCGGCGCAGGCGCTGACCGCCGAACTGCTTTTGACCGAAGGCTCGCTCGATCGGCCGCCGACCTCGGCACCGGTGATCCTGCAAGCGCAAGCGCCAACGCCCAGGGACACACTGCGTCTGATCGTGCCCGATCGCGCGACCGGCTATTGGCTACGCTTGAGCTGCGACCGCGGCATCGACCCTGAGCAAAACCGCGTGCTGGTCCTGCGCGGGCCGCGCGCGAGCGGAGCGGTCACCTACTATCCGCCGGGCGGCGGCGTGCGCGTGATCCAGGATGCCGAGTCCGGCCGGGTCGCGCGCCTGCAACGCGGCTGGACCCTGCCGCTGCCGCAGGGGTGGCCGCGCGGGCAGATCGCCTACGCGCATGTCCCCAGCACCGCGGCCGGCGAGCTGAGCCTGGGCTTCGCCACGGCGCCCGAATTGAGCCGGCGCGAGGTCGGCGATTCGCGTTTCATGTGGACCGCCTTCGTGGTGATGCTGCTGATGGCGCTGGCGATGCTGGCGCTGTGGGCGGTGCAGCGCGATACCGTCTACCTGCACTACGGCGCCTACCAGATCGCCATCGCGTTCTATCTGTTGCTGCTGTTCGGCGACCTGTTGCAGCTGCTGCGCGAGCGCTGGCCGATCGGCACCGGTTTCATCGCCCTGGGTTGGACCCTGGCGACCTTGGCGACGATCTTCCAGCTGGGTTTCAGCCTGCGCTTCCTGGAATTGCGCAGCCGCCTGCCGCGCCTGGCGAAAGTGGTGGGCGCGATGCAGTGGGCCAACATCGCGTGGCTGGCCGTGCTGCTGGTGCTGGGCGAACGTGTGTACCGATTCTGGTACATCGGCGGCAACATCTTGTTTCTGACGGCGATACCGCTGCTGCTGTACGCCGCGTACGCGGCCTGGCGGCGCGGCGCTCCCTATGCGGGCTATTACCTGCTGGGTTGGACCCCGCTGATGCTGTTCGCCGGGGTGCTCGCGGCCTATACCTTCGGCGCCGGCCGCGCCGAATGGGCCGATCGCGGTCTGGTGGTGGCGGTGGTGCTGGAGTCGGGCGTGCTGGTGCTGGCACTGACCCAGCGCGCGGCGCGGCATCACCGAAGCGCGCAACCGGATCGCCCGGCGCGGCGCTGACCGGCGCAGTCGTGGCCCGATTGAACCGCTAGACTCCGCGGACGGGGTCGCACGGGGGCGGGTATGCGCAGGGTCGGGGGAGCAGGTTGGGTCGCAGTGCTGTTGGCCCTGGCCTGCGCGTTCAGCGCGCCGGTCGCGGCGCAGGCCCTGAAGGCCGAGCTGCTGCTGACCGAAGGCGAACTCGATGGGCCGCCGGCCTCCGCGCCGGTGACCGCGCGCTCCGCCGCCGAGGAGCCCGGCGACCTGGTCTACCTGACCATGCCACGGCGCCAGGCCGGCTATTGGATCCGCCTGACCTCCGATCGCAACATCGCACCCAGCGAAAGCCGACTGCTGGTGTTGCGCGGCGCGCGTGCGCGCGGCCCGGTCACCTATTACCCGCCTGGCGCGGCACCGCGCATCGTCAACGACGCCGAGAACGGCGGCCCGGTGCTGCTGCGGCGCGGCTGGGTGCTGCCGCTGCCCAACGGCTGGACCCGCGGCGACGTCGCCTACCTGCGCGTGGGCGGCAACACCGCCGAGGCACTGAGCCTGCGTTTCGCGACCGTGCCCGAACTCGCGCGCCAGGAGCGCGGCGATTCGCGTTTCATGGTCGCCGCGTTCACCGCGATGATGCTGATGGCGGTGGCGATGCTGGCCATCTGGTACGCCTTCCGCGACCTGGTCTACATGGCCTACGGCGCCTACCTGGCCTGTGCGGCGATCTATCTGCTGCTGGTGTCGGGCGATGCGGCCGAGATGTGGGGCCTGGCCGGCCTGGCCAGCGGACGCCTGACCGTGACCTGGACCCTGGCCACGCTGGCGACGGTCTTCCAGCTCGGTTTCAGTCTGCGTTTCCTGGAACTGCCGCGCCTGCTGCCGCGCCTGGCGATCCTGGTGCGCACCGTGCAGTGGGCCAACCTCGCCTGGCTGGCGGTGCTGCTGGTCCTGCGCGAGCGCGTGCACGGCTTTTGGTACATCGGCGGCAACGCGCTGCTGCTGGTCGGCATTCCGCTGATGTTCGTCGCCGCGATCATGGCCTGGCGCCGCGGCGCGCCGTACGCGGGCTACTACCTATTGGGCTGGACACCGCTGCTGCTGTTCGTCGGCGTGCTTGCGGCCTATCCCTTCGGTGTTGGTCGTGCCGAATGGGCCGACCGCGGCCTGGCGTTGGCGGCGGTGCTGGAATCGGGCGTATTGGCCCTGGCTTTGAGCCAGCACGCGGCCAACCGTCACCGCCTGGCACTGCTTGCGCGCCAATCCGGCGACCGCGACCCGCTGACCGGCACTCTCAATGCCGCCGCGCTGCGGCTGCTGCTGGAAACCTGGTCGGCGCCGGGCAGCCTGGGCCTCAAGCACCACGGCCTGCTGCTGCTGGACCTGGACCGCTTCGGCGAGATAAACGCCCGCTACGGCCGCGCCATCGGCGATGCGCTGCTGCAGCAGGCGCTGGCGCGGATCCGCGGGGTCCTGCGTCCGGACGACACCATCGCGCGCATGGGCGGCGACAGCTTCGCGGTGGTGGCCGAATGCGAGCGCGTCGACTGCGAGCTGCTCGGCCGCCGCCTCGCCGACGCCTTCAGCCAGCGTCCGTTCCGCATCGACGGCCACGAGATCGCGGCCAGCGCCAGCGTCGGCCTGGCGATGGCGCAGCGCGGCGAACCGGTGCAGAGCCTGCTCGATCGCGCCGAACAGGCCCTGATCGGCGCGCGCACCGCCGGCCGCAACACGGTCGGAGTGGCGCCGGCCGCGGCGCTGCCGACGCTGGAACCGGGCTGAGGCCGACCGCGTCACGTCAGTCGCGGAACGCTGTGTGTTTCCGATGCCCGAGCGCAGTGGAGTAGGATGCCCATCCCCCATTGCTGAGGCTGCGTCATGGCCGACGACAAGAACAAGCCGACCCGCGAGCAGGCCGAGGCGGCCGTCCGCACGCTGCTGGGTTGGGCCGGCGAAGACCCCGCCCGCGAGGGCCTGCTCGACACGCCCAAGCGCGTGGTCGAGGCCTACAGCGACTGGTTCAGCGGCTACGACGACGATCCGCGCGAGTACCTGGCGCGCACCTTCGAGGAGGTCGCCGGCTACGACGAAATGATCGTGCTGCGCGATATCGAATTCGAAAGCCATTGCGAACACCACATGGCGCCGATCATCGGCAAGGCGCATGTCGGCTACCTGCCCAACGGCAAGGTCGTGGGCATCAGCAAGCTCGCGCGCGTGGTCGAGACCTATGCGCGCCGCTTCCAGGTCCAGGAAAAGATGACCGCGCAGATCGCGCAGTCGATCCAGGACGTGCTGCAGCCGCTGGGCGTGGGCGTGGTGATCGAGGGCGCGCACGAATGCATGACCACGCGCGGCGTGCACAAGCGCGGCGTCAGCATGATCACTTCGAAGATGCTCGGCACCTTCCGCGAGGACGCGCGCACGCGTGCGGAATTCCTGCGCTTCATCGACGTGGGTCCGGGGCGCTAAGAGCGCCCTCATCCGCCCTGCGGGCACCTTCTCCCGCTGCGGGAGAAGGGACGGCAAGCCTTCGTTCTAGAGCCCCTCTTCCCTTGCGGCGTGAGGGGCGGAGCTTGCAAACCACCGGCTCGCGCCGCACCGAACGCCCGGCCGCGATGCGGTCGGGCCGGGGCATAGGCAGGGCTTGGGATAGCGCGCGGTGACGAACTTGCGCTGCGATCCTTAGCCCGCTTCGGTCGCCTCCATCTCGCGCGGTGAAGCCACCACCGCCGACTCCCGCAACAACGCCACGATCCCCGCCGCCGCCTCGCGCCCTTCGTACGCCGCGGTCACCACCAGGTCCGCGCCGCGCACGCCGTCGCCGCCGGCGAACACACGCGGATGCGTGGTCTGGAACGGACGCGTCGCCGCCACGGCGCTGCCGCGCGACTTGCAGCCGCCCTTGTTCGGCACCCGGATGCGGCCGTCGTTCTCCAGTTCGATCCCGTGCGCGGCCAGCCAGGCCGGCGGGTCGGGCTGGAAGCCGAATGCGATCACGACCACGTCCGCGTCCAGCACCGACTCGCTGCCGGGCACGATCTCGGCGCGTTGGCGGCCGCGCGCATCGGGTGCGCCGAGCACGGTTTCGGCCACGCGCACGCCGCTGACCTGGCCTTCGCCGAGCAGCGCCAGCGGCTGGCGGTTGAACAGGAAGCGCACGCCTTCTTCGCGCGCGTTGGCGACCTCGCGCGCCGAGCCGGGCATGTTGGCCTCGTCGCGGCGGTACACGCAGCTGACTTCGGCCGCGCCCAGACGCACCGCGCTGCGAACGCAGTCCATGCCGGTATCGCCGCCGCCGAGCACGACCACGCGCTTGCCGCGCAAGTCGGGCAGTTCGATATGGTCTTCCCAGCCCGCGATCGCGCGGCCCTCGATCCTCTCTGCGCCCTGCACCAGGCGCCCGTTCTGGACCAGGAAGGGCAGCGCCGGCAGCACATTGACCAGATCCTGTCCCGGCAGGCCGCCGTCGGTGTAGCGGTAGCTGCCCAGCCCCAGGAATACCGCGTCGAAGTCGGCCAGCAAACTGTCGAAGGCGACATCGCGGCCGATCTCGACACCGAGCCGGAACTCCACGCCCATGCCTTCGAGCACCTCGCGTCGGGTCGCGATCACCGATTTCTCCAGCTTGAAGCTGGGGATGCCGAAGTGCAGCAGTCCGCCGATCGCCTCGTAACGGTCGAACACCACCGCATCGATGCCGGCGCGCGCCAGACGGTCGGCGCAGGCCAGGCCGGCTGGTCCGGCGCCGACCACGGCCACGCGCTTGCCCATGCGCTGCACGGTCGACAGGTCCGGACGCCAACCGCCGCTGAGCGCCTTGTCGACGATGTACTTCTCGACCGCGCCGATGGTGACCGCGCCGAAGCCGTCGTTGAGCGTGCAGCTGCCTTCGCACAGACGGTCCTGCGGGCAGACGCGGCCGCAGATCTCGGGCAGCGGATTGGTTTCGTGGCACAGCGCCGCGGCTTCGTCGACGCGGCCTTCGCGCGCCAATTCCAGCCAGTTGGGAATGTAGTTGTGCAGCGGGCAGGCCCAGCCGCAGTACGGATTGCCGCAGTCCAGGCAGCGCCCGGCTTGCTTCTTGGCCTCGGCTTCGCCGAAACGGCCGTAGAGTTCGCCCCAGTCGCCGCCCTGGCGCAGCGCCAGCGGGATCCGCGTCGGCATCTCGCGCGGCGCTTCGCGGAATTGGAACACTTGCTTCTTGCTCATCCTGCCTGACCCCGTGCGCTTCGTTGTCGCGTGCTGTCCGGGGTATTCGCGTTCGGCGCAAATCCCCTCCGGTCCTCCCGGCCAGCAGGCATCGCCTGCCGGCGTTCAGCGGCGCACGAACCTGCGGCTCGTAGGCACGCCACTTCACCCTCTTTCGAGGAGGGCAGGCGTACCGGTTTGTAGCGCGATGCTCGGATATCGGGCGACATCGTCTTTGCCGTTCCGTCCGCAAAACGAAGGCGGGGAGTATTTGCGCTTGCAACGAAAGAGATTGAAGTCACGCCGCGCTCCTCAGGGTTTCGGCCAGCGATTCCAAGCTCGCCGCCTTCGGCTTCACCAGCCAGAACTTGCCCATGTAATCGCGCATCTCGTCCAGGATGCGGCGCGCCCACACGCTGCCGGTGAGTTCGGCGTGGGTGTCCAGCAGGTCGCGCAGGTGCGAGCGGTGATGCTCGAAGCCGTCGGCGGAGATGCGCAGGATGTCGATCAGCTCGTGGTTGTAGCGGTCGACGAAATCGCGTTCGGTGTCGAGCACGTAGGCCATGCCGCCGGTGAAGCCGGCGCCGAAGTTCAGGCCGGTGCGGCCCAGCACCGCGACCACGCCGCCGGTCATGTACTCGCAGCAGTGATCGCCCGCGCCTTCGACCACCGCGGTGGCGCCGGAATTGCGCACGCCGAAGCGTTCGCCGGCGCGGCCGGCCGCGTACAGCTCACCGCCGGTGGCCCCGTACAGACAGGTGTTGCCCAGGATCGGCGTCTCGTGGGCGACGTAGCGCGCGCCGGTCGGCGGGCGCAGCACGATGCGGCCGCCGGCCATGCCCTTGCCGACGTAGTCGTTGGCTTCGCCTTCCAGTTCGAAACGCAGGCCGCCGGCCTGGAACGCACCGAAGCTCTGGCCCGCGGTGCCGGTGAAGCGCAGAGTCATCGGCGCATCGGCCATGCCGCGGTCGCCGTGCAGGCGCGCGATCCGGCCCGACAAGCGCGCGCCGATGCTGCGGTCGGTATTGCGGATCGGGTAGGCGAACTCGCCGCCACGCTTGTCGGCGATCACCGACGCGAGCTCGGCTTCGAGCTGCGCGGATAGGCCCTCGGGTTCCAGCGCCGGTGCCGGCATGCCGCAATGACCGCCGTGGCTCAGACCGGAACCTGCCAGCAGCGGCGCCAGGTCCAGACGCTGCTGGCGCGCGCTGTCGCCGTCGATTTGCTGCAGCAGGTCGGTGCGGCCGACGATCTCGCCCAGCGTGCGTACGCCCAGCGTCGCCAGCCACTGCCGCACTTCTTCGGCCAGCAGGCGGAAGAAATTCTCGACACGCTCGGGCAGGCCGGTGAAATGCTCGCGGCGCAGCTGGTCGTCCTGGGTGGCGACGCCGGTGGCGCAGTTGTTGAGGTGGCAGATGCGCAGGTACTTGCAGCCCAGCGCGATCATCGGCGCGGTGCCGAAACCGAAACTCTCCGCGCCCAGCAGCGCGGCCTTGACCACGTCCAGTCCGCTCTTCAGGCCGCCATCGGTTTGAAGGATCACCCGTTCGCGCAGGTCGTTCGCGACCAGGGCCTGGCGCGCCTCGGCCAGGCCCAGTTCCCACGGCGTGCCGGCGTAGCGGATCGACGACAGCGGACTGGCGCCGGTGCCGCCGTCGTGGCCGGACACGGTGATCAGGTCGGCGCCGGCCTTGGCCACGCCGGTGGCGATGGTGCCCACGCCCGCGTGCGAGACCAGCTTGACCGAGATCAGCGCCTGCGGATTGACCTGGCGCAGGTCGTGGATCAGCTGCGCGAGGTCTTCGATCGAATAGATGTCGTGGTGCGGCGGCGGCGAGATCAGGCCGATGCCGGGCATCGCGAAGCGCAGCCGGGCGATCAGCTCGTTGACCTTGTGGCCGGGCAGCTGGCCGCCTTCGCCGGGCTTGGCGCCCTGGGCGATCTTGATCTGCAGCACTTCGGCGTTGACCAGGTACTCCGGAGTCACGCCGAAGCGGCCCGACGCGATCTGCTTGATCTTCGAGACCTTGTCGGTGCGGTAGCGCGCCGGGTCTTCGCCGCCCTCGCCGGAATTGGAACGCCCGCCGAGCCGGTTCATCGCGATCGCCAGCGCCTCGTGCGCTTCCGGAGACAGCGCGCCCAGGCTCATCGCCGCCGAGTCGAAGCGCTTGACGATGGCCGACACCGGCTCGACCTCGTCCACAGAGATCGGGGTCACGCCCTCGCTACGCAGCTGCAGCAGATCGCGCAGCGCCGCGGTCGGACGTTCGTTGACCGCTTCGGCGTAGGACTGCCAGTCGGACCATTCGCCGCTGCCGACCGCGCGCTGCAGGCGCGTCACCACGTCGGGATTGAACAGGTGGTATTCGCCGCCAGGCACGTAGCGCAGCAGGCCGCCGATCTCGGGCAGGCGGTTCGCGTCCCAGCCCTGTACGGCCAGGTGCGCGGCATCGGCCTGCAGTTCGGCGAAACCGGCGCCGCCGATGCGCGAAGGCGCCCCATCGAAGCAGAGTTCGACCACTTCGCGATCCAGACCGATGATCTCGAACAGCTGCGCGCCGCGGTAACTGCCGATGGTCGCGATGCCCATCTTGGAAATGATCTTGAGCAGGCCCTTCTTGATCCCGCGCCGGTAGCTACGGCCGATCTGCGCGACTTCGCCGTGCTTGGTCTTGAGGATGCCGCGCACGCCCAGGTCGTGCAGGGTCTGGTAGGCCAGATACGGATAGACCGCGGTCGCGCCGAAACCGAGCAGGCAGGCGAAGTGGTGCGGATCGCGCGCGGTGCCGGTCTCGACGATCAGGTTGGATTCGCAACGCAGGCCAGTACGCACCAGGTGCTGATGCACCGCACCGGTGGCGAGCAGGGCGTGCAGCATCAGCGCGTCGCGACGCGGACGGCGATCGGTCAGGATCAGCAGCACCACGCCTTCGCGTGCGGCCGCCTCGGCCTCGGCGCAGACCCGGTGCAGGGCCGCCTTCAGGCCTTCGGCCGGGTCGAAGTTGAGGTCGATGAAGCGGTGCGAGCTGTCGAACGGCGCCAGCGCCAGCAGCTGACGCAGCTTGCGCTGCGCCAGCACCGGCGAGTTGAGGTGGATGTGGCCGACGTTGCCGGGCCCGTCGACGAAGACGTTGCCCTCGCGGCCCAATTGCACCGCCAGCGACATCACGCAATCCTCGCGCAAGGGATCGATGGGCGGGTTGGTGACCTGGGCGAAGGCCTGGCGGAAATGGTCGTACAGCGGGCGCACCTGTTGCGACAGCACCGCCATCGGCACGTCGTCGCCCATCGAGCCGGTGGCTTCCTGCTCGGTCTCGGCGAGCGGGCGCAGCACTTGCTCGCGCTCTTCGCGGCTGAGCTGGAACAGCTTCTGGAACCCGGCCAGGGTGTCGGGATCGAAGGGCTCGGCGGCCAGGTTGGGGTCGATCAGCTCGCTGTGCAGGTAAGTCATGCCCTGCTTGAGCCAACGCTTGTACGGCGCGCGCGCACGGTTGATGCGGTCGATCGCCTCCGAATCCAGCAGCTCGCCCTGGTAGAGATCGGCGGCGATCATCTCGCCCGGGCCGAGCTTGCCCTTGGCCTCGATCTCGCTGGCGGGCAGTTCCCACACGCCGGCTTCGGAGGCGATCAGGAAATGACGGTCGCGCGAACGCAGCCAGCGCGCCGGGCGCAGGCCGTTGCGGTCGAGCGTGCAGGCGGCGTAGCGGCCGTCGCAGGTGACGATGCCGGCCGGGCCGTCCCAGGGTTCGGTGTTGAGCGCGTAGTACTCGTAGAACGCGGCGAGGTCGGCGTCCTTGTACTCCAACGATTGGGTGGCCGGCGGAATCAGGATCCGCATCGCCTTGAGCAGATCCATGCCGCCGGCCTGCAGCACCTCGAGCATGTTGTCCAGGCTCTGCGAGTCCGACCCGTCGGTGCTCACGACCTGGTCGAACTCGCGCAGGTCCAGGGTCGGCGTGCGCCAGGCGTGCGCGCGCGCCTGCGCCCATGCGCGGTTGCCGGCGATGGTGTTGATCTCGCCGTTGTGGGCGAGCAGGCGGAACGGCTGTGCCAGCGGCCAGCGCGGCGTGGTGTTGGTGGAGAAGCGCTGGTGGAATACCACCGCGCTGGCGACCAGATCGTCGCGCCGCAGGTCCGGATACAGCTGGGTCAGGCGGTCGGGCAGGACCATGCCCTTGTAGCCGATGCTGGCCGAGGACAGGCTGACCACATAGAAGTCTTCGATCTCGCGCAGGCGTTGTTCGGCGCGGCGCCGGGCCAGGAACAGCGAACGCTGGAAGCCGGCCGGATCGAACGGGGTCGCGGCTTCGACGAAGACCTGTTCGATCCGCGGCATGGTGCGGCGCGCGAGTTCGCCGCAGGACGCAGTGTCGACCGGCACGATGCGCCAGCCGGCGACGTTGAGTTGCTCGTGTTCCAGGGTCTGGGTCAGGGTCGCGCGCGCATGCGCGGCGTCGGCCTCGTCGTGCGGCAGGAACACCAGGCCAGCGCAGTAGTGCGCGCCCAGGGCGATGCCGCTTTCGCGCGCGAGGCTGCGCAGGAAACTGTCGGGATGACGGATCAGCAGGCCGCAACCGTCGCCGCTGAGGCCGTCGGCGGCGATGCCGCCGCGATGGGTCATGCGCGCGAGCGCTTCCAGCGCACGATCGACCAGCGCGCGGCTGGGGCGGTCGTCGAGCTGCGCGATCAGGCCGAAGCCGCAGCTGTCCCGCTCGTCGCGTGGGTCGTACAACATCGTTTGCTGCTTGGCTTGCATCGCATCTCCGGAAAGCTCTCTGGGGGACATGCCCGTAAAGGCATGCAAGAACGCGGATGGATCGCTTGCTGGCTGCGCGCGGGGCAGAGCTGCCGAGGGCGCGGGACGGGTCCCGTACCTGCGTGTCCTTACCGAGCGTGAATCGAATAAATCATAATTTGTGCGCTGCGGCAATTCGTCCGGCGAGCGATTCGGCGCGCTCGTCGCGCACGCCGCTCGCGAGGCCGCGACGGGCTCGGCGGATCGCAGCCAAGTGACTGATCGCAATGATGAATTTCTTCGTGCCGCGAGCAATTAGTAACGTCGGAAACCATCCCTGCGGGGCGGAAGGAACGGGTCGTGTTCGCTTGCGCGCGCTAGACTGCGCCATCGCTTCCGTTTCGACGCCTCCCAAGTGACCGCATCCGTTCCCGGCGCGCGCCGCGCCGCGCTCGTCTTCATTTTCGTAACCGTGCTGATCGACGTGCTTTCGTTCGGCCTGATCATTCCGGTGCTGCCGGGCCTGATCAAACAGTTCGCCGGTGGCGACACCGAACACGCGGCCTATTGGATCGCGGTGTTCGGCACCTTGTTCGCCTTCATCCAGTTCGTGTGCGCGCCGATTCAGGGGTCGCTGTCGGACCGTTACGGCCGGCGTCCGGTGATCCTGCTGTCGTGCCTGGGCCTGGGCCTGGACTTCATCTTCATGGCGCTGGCCAATACTCTGCCGTGGCTGTTGGTGGGGCGGGTGATCTCGGGCATCACCTCGGCCAGCTTCAGCACCGCCAACGCTTACATCGCCGACGTCACCAAGCCCGAAGAGCGCGCCAAGAGCTACGGCATGATCGGCGCCGCGTTCGGCCTGGGCTTCATCATCGGTCCGGTGATCGGCGGCCAGCTCGGCCACTACGACATGCGCCTGCCGTTCTGGTTCGCGGCCGGGCTGGCGTTGCTGAACTTCTGCTACGGCCTGTTCGTGCTGCCCGAGTCGCTGCCGCCGGAACGCCGCAGCGCCAAGTTCGACTGGTCGCACGCCAATCCGGTCGGCTCGCTGATGCTGCTCAAGCGCTATCCGCAGGTGTTCGGCCTGGCCGCGGTGGTGTTCATCGCCAACCTCGCCCATTACGTGTATCCCAGCGTGTTCGTGCTGTTCGCCGACTACCGCTACCAGTGGAAGGAGCAGGAAGTCGGCTTCGTGCTGGGCGTGGTCGGCGTGCTCAGCGTGATCGTCAACGTGGTGCTGATCGGGCGCGCGGTGAAGGCCTTCGGCGAGCGCCGCACGCTGCTGCTGGGTCTGGGCTGCGGCGCGATCGGCTTCATGATCTACGGCTTCGCCGACAGCGGCTGGATGTTCCTGGTCGGCCTGCCGATCAGCGCGCTGTGGGCCATGGCCGCGCCGGCGACCCAGGCGCTGATCACGCGCCAGGTCGGTGCCGACGTGCAGGGCCGCATCCAGGGCGCGCTGATGAGCCTGATCAGCCTGGCCGGCATCATCGGTCCGACCCTGTTCGCCGGCAGCTTCGGCTACTTCGTCGGCAAATCCACGCCGGCGCACCTGCCGGGCGTGCCGTGGTTCATCGCCTCGTCCCTGCTGGTCCTGGGCGTGCTGATCGCCTGGCGCTATGCGCGCGTACGAAATGCCCCTGCGAACGTAGTCGCCGAAGTCGCCTGACCTTGGGCCCTTGCCGTGGCGCCGCGCGCTGCGGCAAGGTCGGGCTTTCGTCCGCCACGGAGGCCTCCATGTCCATGCGTCTTTGCCTGCTCGCGCCGCTGCTGTTGTTGAGCGCCTGCGCCAGCACGCCCGATTACCTCGACACCAACGCCGCCGTCGACGCGCGCCCGGAATGCGCCAGCCAGCCCGACCGTCCCGGCGAGCCGGTGCCGTCGTGGTGCGAGCGCAAGCAGGAAGCGCGCTGGGGCGACAAGGAAGACAAGATCGACCTGAAGGGCAAGGACAAGGACGACGAGCGCCGCTGAGCTAGTCGTGCGAGCGGTGAGTGCCGCTCGTGTGGATCGATGGCGTCGGTGCGGTGCGCCTTTGGCTTACCGCAACCTAAGGATCACGGCCGGCGTAGGGTGCGGTGACAACCGCACTATCGAATGTCCAGATCGACACCGCGCTCAGGGCGCGATCGCATCCAGCCGCTCGCTCGGTATCGGGAACAAGGCCCAGAACGGCTTGCGTGCCTCGGCCCATTGCGCCGAGGCTTCGTTGAGGATGTCGAGCAAGGCCGCGGCGTCGTCGCCGGCCTGGGTCTGCCAGTCCTGGGCGCGTTCGAGCAGCAGCAGATAGCCGGTCGCCGGCAGCCAGGACAGGTCTTCCAGCGAATCGGCCAGCGCATCCCAGTTGTGGCCGAACCAGTCGGGGAAGCTCAGCGCCGCGGCGATGCGTCGCAACAGCTCGGCCTTGTCGGCGCAGCCGTCGAGGTCGATGCGCGCGACCGCGAATTCCAAGGCGGCGCCGGCCTCGGCCATGGCCTCGGTGTCGCGGGCATCGACGAAGTAGGCGCCGGCCTGGGCCGGGTCGGCGAGCAGGGCGCGCAGCTCAAGCGCGTTCATCGCGACGCTCCCTGGGGATCGAAGCGGCGGAAGCTGCGGTAGTGATCGTCGCTGTAGTAGTACTCGCTGGGCGGATCGCCGCCGGTGACGATGCGGCGCGCGCCGCGATCGTTCGAGCCCGGGGTCTCGACCGTGTACTCGCGGTAGTAGCCGCGCGGTTGGCTGGGCAGGCGGCGTTCGCGGTTCTGGAAGGTGCCGCCGTCCTGGCGATGTTCGTACGGGCCGCCGCGCGCGATCCGGTCCAGCACCTCGTGGGTCTCGACCGGCAGGAAAGCGGGATAGCCGGTATCGGGCGCGCGTTGCGCCGGCGCCGGCGCAACGAGTTCCGGCGCGGAACGCGAGGAGGCGCCGGGCGCCTCGGCTACGGGCGAATGCGCCGTGCGTTGCGACCACAGCCACAGGCCGAGCAGGACGACGGCGGCGATCAGCCAGGGCGCGCGACGCATGCGGAACTCCGTTGGGGGTCGTCGCCGAGTCTAGCGCGCGCCGGCGCCGGCGCGCGGGCTCAGCCGCAGCGCAGGTTGGTGATGACGTTGTTGTCGTCGACGTCGATGTTGAGCCGGCTTTCCTGGAACTCCATGGTCACCATCTGGCCCGGCTTGAGTACGCGTGCGCTCTTGGCGCCGGCTTGGCTGCGCGCGCGTTCGACCACCTCCGCACTCGCGGTCTTGCCCAGTGCGGCGGGCTTGGCGGCGTCGGCGTTGCAGGTCATCACTTCCGGCGGCAAGGGGCGCGACATCTGCGGCGGGTTGGCCTGGCTGGCGCAAGCGGTCAGGGCGACCAGGGCGAGGGCGCCGGCGGCGAGCGCGATACGGGAAGAGGTCATGACGGGGCTCCGGGTCGTGGGCGCGCACAGGGTGCGCGCGCGTGGCTGTGCCGCAGATTAACCCGGCTCCGGCGATCGTCGTTTCGAAGAAGCGCGCGCCATGTCGCGGCGCGCGCAGGTCGCTGCGCCTCAGCCGCAGCGCAGGCCGGTGATCGCGCCGCGGTCGTTGAGATCGATGTTGATGCGGTCGCCACGGTAATCCATGGTCGCGGCCGAACCGGACTTGAGCACGCGCGCGTCGCGGCTGCCGGTGTCGCGCAGGATGCGGTTGGTGGTCTCGTCGTCGATGCCGCGGCCGATCGCCCAGCGCGCGCCTTCGGCGTTGCATTGACCGCTCGGGACGGTCGCGGAGCCGGGCGGCGGCGGTGTGGTGGTGCAGGCGGCCATCGACAGCAGGACGAGGGTGGGCAGGACGAGGCGCGACATGGCACGGCTCCATTGAGATGAGATGCGCGCAGCCTGCGGCGCGCGCCGTGTGCGGCGCATGAAGGCGCCGCGCTCAGTGCGGCGACTGCGCTTCGGCGTCGACCAAGCCCTGCAGCAGCCGCGCCAGGGTCACCACGTCCTGATGATTGTGGGCGGCGACGCGGCGCAGCAGGCCGGCGCTGCCGCCGCGCAGGTACTGCAGCCACGCGGCCGGCGCCTGCGAGCCGGGCAGGTCGTCTTCGCGCACGATCCGCAGCAGTTCGCGCTCGATCGTCGCCAGGCGGCAGTTCTCCCAGCGCCCGCGGTAACGGCGCCGGGTTGGGAACAGCAGATCGACGTGGTCGAGTTCGATCAGGGGATCCTCGATCCGGGCCAGCCGGTAGCGCGTCTTCAGCAGCGGCGCGTCGTAGCAGCGGCCGTTGTAGCTGGACAGCACGGTGTCGGGCTGCAGCCAGTCGGCGAACGCGCGCAGCATCGCCGGCTCGGCCGACAGCGTGGTGATCAGCAGCTGGCGCACGCGCAGGCCGTCGCCGCGCTGCGGGTCGCGGTGCCAGTCGGCGGCGCCGACCATGAAGGCGCGGGTGCCGGTACCGCCGGCCAGGCCGGTGGTCTCGGTGTCGAAGAACAGCAGCCGCTGCGGATCGACGCAGTCGTCCGGTCGTTTGGCGAAAGCCAGCGACAGCGCCTGGGTCGGCAGTTCGCAGGGCAGGTGGTCCTGGATCAGGCGCAGGCCGGGCGCGATCTCCTCGCCGGGCAGTTGGCGGTCCAGCGGTGCGCGCGGCGGCGCCCACGGGGCCGGCGCGCGTTCGCGCACGCCGAGCAGGCGGCGCAGTTGTTCCAGGCTGTGTTGCGCGTCCGGCGGCGCTGCCGGTGCGGGCACCGGTACGGGCGGCGCAGCCGGTCCGCGCGCCTGGCGTTGCAGCATGCGCATCTTCTCGGCGCTGACGCTCATGCCGCGGCCTCCTCGCGCAGCAGCGCCAGCACCCGCTGCGCCAGCGATTTCGGCGTGGTCGCGCCCTCGTGTTCGTCGGTGGCCAGGGCCGGGCCGACGCAGGCCGGGCAGCCGGCGCGGCAGTCGCAGCGCTCGACCAGTTCGGATGCGCGCGCCAACAGTTCGGCCTGGCGCGTCCACAGCGGTTCGCTCAAGCCCACGCCGCCGGGGAAGTTGTCGTAGAGATAGACCGTGGGCACGAACTGCTGCACCTCGCCCAGCACGACGTCGCCGCCTTCGACGCCGCGCAGCTGGCCGCGGCCGTTGCGGTCGCTGCTCGCGAACCAGGCGCCGTCGCCGTTGCCGACCGATTTCTGCAGATCGCGCGCGTCGGCCATCACCGCCACCGTGGCGACCACGTGCAGGGCATGGCCGGCACCGAGGAAACCGTCCAGCGCGTCCTGGCGCGAGGCGAACGCCGAGCGCAGCACCGCCTGCGGCAGCTGCCACCACACCGCGGTGGTGTGCAGTTCCTGATCGGGCAGGTTGACCGGGCCGTAGCCGATGTTCTCGTGGGTGTAGTAGCGGATCTTCTTGTAACCGGCCACGCGCCGGACCACGTGGACTTCGCCGTGGTGGCTGTCGCCCAGCCCGGCCTCGATGCCGTCGAAGCGTTCCAGCACCTTGAGCTTGGTGTAGTCGATCGAGTCGGTGTAGTAGTCGACATGGGTGCGGGTGACGTAGGCCTTGCGGCCGTCCCAGTCCAGTTTCTCCACTTGGTAGGGCGTGGACTGGATCATGTGGATCGCGCCTTCGTACAAGGTCAGCGCCGCGGCGGAGTAGTCGACCTCGGCGATGATGGTCTGGCGGCCGTCGCTGCGGTCGACCACGACGAAGTTGCCGTCGGCGACCGAGCGCAGGCTGACCGCGTTGGCCGGGTAGCTGTCGGCGATCCACTCCCAGCGCTCGC
>CAMLID010000058.1 GCA_946480055.1 uncultured Lysobacter sp.
GCTTCAGGCGCTCGTCCTTCTGCACCAGCCAGTCGGTGTAGTTGCCCTTCCACGGAATGCCGCGGCCGCGGTCGAGCTCAAGGATCCACTCGGCGGCGTTGTCGAGGAAGTAGCGATCGTGGGTGACGGCCACCACGGTGCCGGTGTAGCGGGCGAGGAACTGCTCCAGCCATTCGACAGATTCGGCGTCGAGGTGGTTGGTCGGTTCGTCGAGCAGCAGCATGTCGGGCTTCTGCAGCAGCAGCTGGCACAGCGCGACGCGGCGCTTCTCGCCGCCGGAGAGATTGCCGACCACGGCTTCCCACGGCGGCAGGCGCAGCGCATCGGCGGCGACTTCGAGCTGGTTCTCCAGCGTGTGCGCATCGCCGGCGGCGAGGATCGACTCAAGGCGCTGCTGTTCGGCGGCGAGCTTGTCGAAGTCGGCGCCTTCCTCGGCGTAGGCGGCGTAGACCGCGTCCAGCGCGGCCTGCGCGTTGATGATCTCGCCCAGGCCGACTTCCACGGCCTGACGCACGGTATGGACCGGGTCCAGCTGCGGTTCCTGGGCCAGGTAGCCGACCTTGATGCCGTTGGCCGGACGCGCTTCGCCGGTGAAGTCCTGGTCGACGCCGGCCATGATCTTCAGCACCGTCGACTTGCCGGCGCCGTTCAGGCCGAGCAGGCCGATCTTGGCGCCCGGGAAGAACGACAGCGAGATGTCCTTGATGATCTGACGCTTCGGCGGCACGGTCTTGCTGACGCCGTTCATGGTGTAGATGTATTGCATGCGGACTCCGAAGCATGGGCGCGCCTAGCCAGGCCGGGGATGGCCGGAGGGGGCGGGGCGGGAAGCGGTAATTATCCCGCAGGCGCGGGCGGGGTTCCAGCGCGGGCGGGGCGGGGCGGTTCATCCGACCGGCTGGGCGGCCCAGTCGGCGCTAGGTGGGCGGGGCGGCGGGATTCCCGACTTGCGCCGGACGGCCCGATTGCGGGGTCGCGGCTTACGCCGCTCCTACCCCAAGGCGGGCTACAACCAGATCACGAAGCCGATCGCGGCCAGCACCAGGGCGTACTTGAGGGCGTAGTACAGAGTCTTGTTGCGCTCGCGCAGGCCCTTGGCCTTCAGGCGCAGGACGTAGAAGTACTTGAACAGGCGGTTGATGCCGCCGGTCTTGTCGCCTTCCATGTTCGGCGAGGCGCCGGCGGCGATGAAATGCTTGGCCACGAAGCGGTTGATGCCGCGCGCCCAGGCGAAGCGCATCGGCCGCTCGATATCGCAGAACAGGATGATGCGGTTGGCCTGCGAGCCGTTCTGGGCCCAGTGGATGTAGGTCTCGTCGAACATGGTCCACTCGCCGTCGCGCCAGCTGTAGCGTTGGCCGTCGACGTCGATGAAGCAGGCGTCGTCGTTGGGCGTGTCCAGGCCCAGGTGCAGGCGCAGCGAGCCCGCGAACGGGTCGCGGTGCGGGCGCAGCTCGCCGCCGGGCGGCAGCTCGGCGAACATCGCGGCCTTCACGGCCGGGATCTGCCGGAGCAGCTCGGTGGTGCGCGGGCACAGCTCGGCGGCCGAGGGATGGGCCTCGTCGTACCACTTCAGATAGAAACGCTTCCAGCCGCGCCGGAAGAACGAGTTGAAGCCGACATCGTTGTAGCCGTCGGCGGCCTTGATGTGCTGCAGCTCGCGCAGGTGCAGCGCTTCCTCGCGGATCTCGCGCCAGCGCGCGCGCAGGGGCTCGAGCTCGGGGAAGTGGCGGTCGGGCTCGATGAAGGGGCTGGTCGGCACCCGCGAACAGGCGTACATCAGCACGTTGATCGGGGCCATGAAGGTCGAATGGTCCAGCAACTGCCGTCCCAGACGGTGGCGTACCTTGCCGCGCAGGTGCACGTACACGGCGCTGGCCAGGAACAGGAAGACGAAGACCCATTTCACGATCGGGACATCCAGCAAAGCGGTGGGGTGGGGTGCGGGGGCGCTTTCGGGCGTCCCGGGGGCCTGCGAGCCCAACAGGGCGGTTGGCCGCCATACGCCCCTAGGCTAACATTTCAAGTCTTCCGTCAAGCCTGCTCGAAGGTTAACGCCGGCTCAGGCCCGACGCGACGCTCTCCCTCCCCCCGTCCGTTCTTCCCTCCGAGGCCGCGAATGTTCCCCAGCCAGACCCGTATTGCCGGATTCGACGATGAGCTTGCCCAGGCCATCGCCGCCGAAGCACGCCGCCAGGAAGACCATGTCGAACTGATCGCCTCGGAAAACTACGCCAGCCCGCGCGTGCTCGAAGCCCAGGGCAGCGTGCTGACCAACAAGTACGCCGAGGGTTACCCGGGCAAGCGCTATTACGGCGGCTGCGAGTACGTCGACATCGCCGAGCAGCTGGCGATCGACCGGGTCAAGGAGCTGTTCGGTGCGGACTACGCCAACGTCCAGCCGCATTCGGGCTCGCAGGCCAATCAGGCGGTGTACTTCGCCCTGCTCAACCCGGGCGACACCATCCTGGGCATGAGCCTGGCCCACGGTGGCCACCTCACCCACGGCGCCAAGGTCAACATCTCCGGCAAGCTGCTCAACGCCATCCAGTACGGCGTCGACGACCAGGGCCTGATCGATTACGACGAAGTCGAGCGCCTGGCCCTGGAGCACAAGCCGAAGATGGTCGTGGCCGGCTTCTCCGCGTATTCGCAGGTGGTCGACTGGGCGCGCTTCCGCGCCATCGCCGACAAGATCGGCGCCTACCTGTTCGTGGACATGGCCCACGTCGCCGGCCTGATCGCGGCCGGCGTCTATCCGAACCCGGTCCCGCATGCGCACGTGGTCACCTCGACCACCCACAAGACCCTGCGCGGCCCGCGCGGCGGCATCATCGTCGCCAAGGACGCGTCCGAGGAGCTGGTCAAGAAGCTGCAGAGCATCGTCTTCCCGGGCATCCAGGGCGGTCCGCTGATGCACGTGATCGCGGCCAAGGCGGTCGCGTTCAAGGAAGCGCTGGAGCCGGAATTCAAGGACTACCAGGCTCAGGTCGTGAAGAACGCCCAGGCCATGGCCAAGACCATCATCGCTCGCGGCTACAAGATCGTCTCCGGCGGTACCCAGAACCACCTGATGCTGGTCGACATGATCGGCAAGGGCATCACCGGCAAGGCCGCCGAGGAAGCGCTGGGCAAAGCCCACATCACGGTCAACAAGAATGCGGTGCCGAACGACCCGCAGAAGCCGTTCGTGACCTCGGGCCTGCGCATCGGTACCCCGGCCGTCACCACCCGCGGCTACAAGGAAGCCGACTGCGTGGCCCTGGCCGAATGGATCTGCGACGTGCTCGACCACCCGAACGACGACAAGGTCATCGCCGGCGTGCGCGAGAACGTGACCAAGCAGTGCGCCCAGTTCCCGGTGTATGGCTAAGGCCGGTTTCCGGCTGGCGGCCATCGGCTGGCTTGCGTGCCTGGGCGCGCAGGCGGCCGAAGCGCCGCCTGCCGGGAAATACCAGCCGCCGGCGATCGAGTACAAAACCCTGACGCCGGCCGAAGCCGCCAAGGCGACTATCGTCGTGCCCGCTCCCGCGCCGCCGCCGCCGCCGGTCTTTCGCGAAAGCATCGGGATGACCGAGACCTACTACATCCCGATGTGCGAGATGTCCGCGGGTGCAGGGCCGTATCGGACGAACTGGCGCGAGATCTCGGACTTCCACGCAAGGAATCGCGTGCCCTGGTTGTCGGAGGCGGATCGCGACGCATCCCAGGCCGCGTATACGCAAGACGGCAGCCGCGCGCCGGAGCCGAGCAACCGGCCCGAAGTGCGCTATCCCGTGGCCGCGGGCGACAAGGTCGGCGAGGTGGTGGTGAAGGTCATCATCGACGCCAAGGGCCGCACCCGCGACGCGATGGTGATCTGCAGCAACGATCCGGTGTTCCACGCGCCCGCGCTGGCGTTCGCCAGGCAAGTGACCTTCAAGCCCGCGCTGCGCGATGGCCGGCCGGTCGCGGACTATGGCAATGTGAGCATGCGTTTCTACCCGGACGGTCCGCAGTACGGGTTCCGGCGGCACAAATGATCGATTCCGGGCGCTGGCGTTCCTCGCTTCCGTACAAGCCTATGGTGCCCTGATGCATTGTCCCTTCTGCCAACACCAGGACACCCGCGTGATCGATTCGCGCGTGTCCGACGACGGCGCCACCATTCGCCGGCGCCGGGTTTGCGAGGCCTGCGGGGAGCGTTTCAGCACGCTCGAGACCATCGAGCTCAAGCTGCCGATGATCATCAAGGGCGACGGCCGCCGCGAGGCTTTCGACGCGCGCAAGCTGCGCGTGGGCTTCGATCGCGCGCTGCAGAAGCGGCCGGTGGCCGAAGAGCAGATCGAAGCGGCGGTGCGCGCGGTCGTGCACCAGCTGCGCATGACCGCCGAACGCGAACTGCCTTCGCGCCGGGTCGGCGAATTCGTCATGGCCGAGCTGCGCAAGCTCGACCACGTCGGCTACGTGCGCTTCGCCTCGGTCTACCGCTCGTTCGAGGACGTGGCCGATTTCCGCGAGGAGCTCGACCGCCTCGAACGCGACATCCCGGGCGACGGCCAGCTGCCGTTGCTCGGCGACGACGATCCGCGTCCCGACAAGAAGAAGCGCTGAGCCTTCCTGCGAACGCTGGCCCCTGTTACGCGCCGAATGGAGTTCGCGCATGTTGAATGCATTCAGATTCTCGCTGCTCGCCCTGAGCTTGCTTGCTGCCGGAGCGCAGGCTGCCGATCCGGTCGAGGATCGGCAGCGCGCGTCGCTGGCGGGGCACTACACCCTGGAGGGCGCGGCCGATGCCGCCTCGGAACTGGCGCTCAAGCCCGATGGACGTTTCGAATGGAGCCTCAGCTACGGCTTGATGGTCGAGTCCGCCAGCGGTCGCTGGAACGTGGGCGCGGACAGCATCGTGTTGACGACGCAAAAGCCGGCGGACGGCAAGCCTCTGTTCTCGCTGGATCAGGTCCTGCCGTGGAATCCGGATGCGCAGAAGCGCCTGGAAGAGTTCGCAGCGGAGCGGCGCGACACCTTGATCGAGGAGGCCTGCGGCTTCGTGAAGACCTATCGCATCGGCCTCGCTCAGGGCGAACTGGCCACCATCGCGGCCATCGCCGGTCCGGCCGATCCGGCGCATCGCAGCGAGGCCGAGGCATCCCTGGCGCCGGCGCTGGCTGCCCTCGAACGGTCGCGGCTGGCGCTGGAAACGGCGGCTGCCGCGGCGATCAAGACGAGGGCCGAGCAAGCCGAACGCGCGCCGCCGGCGATGATGTCGGCGGCCGAGGCGGCGGCCGCGGCGGCGATCGCAGCCGCGAATGAAGCCAGCGCCATGCAAGGGCAGTCGCCCGAGGATTCGGTCCCCATCGACGACATGGAGGCAGCGGACCGAGCGGCGCACACCTACCTGCAGCGACTGCAGGATGTCTGGCGCGTGCACGCCATCGCCGATCGCCCCACGCCCGAGTTGCGCCAGGCTGAACTCCATCCCGAGCGCTGCCTGCCGCCGTCTGCGGCGGGCAAGCAAAGCGGCTACGCGGTCGTCGTCGGCGATCCGCAGCGCGGTTACCGGGCCCAGGGGATCGGCGTCGAATTCGTGTATTCCGACGGGAGCAGCGAGCGCACAGAGACCAGTCCGGGCGGCTGGGCGCTGGCCGTGCAGCGTCAGGGCGCGCAGCTGAAACAGGCGATCCTGCAGCCCGCCGACCGCCCGGCCGAAACCCTGGCGCTGGACGAAGCCAAGGGCCGCATCTTCGCGATTCGCCTGGACACGGCCGCGGCGATGCCGGTGCCGTTCGAACAGATCATTCTGACCCTCGACAAGGGCGATCTGATAGCGCCTCAGGTGCCCGGCCGTTATGTGCGGGATTGATGGTTTGCAGGAGTGCCCAATGCAAGACGAGATCTTCAGGCGACGCCGCGCGCTAGTGCCGGGACCGGCGACGACTGGCATCGATCGAACCACGCGAACCCGAGGTCATGGGGTGCGCGCGTGCATGCTCGCTCTGGTCGCCTGCATGATGCCGGCGACATCCGCCGTCGCGGCCTGCAAGCCCGCCGATGCCGCGCTGGCAGCGAGTTACGCCTCGGTGGCGGAATCGCCGGTGAGTCTGCGCTTGAACCTGGACGGCAGCTTCCGTGTGTACGACTTGCCGCCGCCGGCTCCTGAGGTGGCGGGCTGCTGGTGGCGCGAAGGCGACCGCGTGGTATTCGCGCCGGGCGCGAACGACGGCAGCGACGGCATCAAGCGTGTACTGCCCGACCCCTTGACCCAGGCCGATCTGGACGAGGTTCGCGGCGACGGAATCGAGACGATCGCGCAAGCGGTGGACGCAGGTCTGCTGCCGGCCGGACGTGTGTGGGTGCATCAGGCGCGCAAGGCCGGCGAACCGGTGCGGGTGAAGCTATTCGAACCCAAGGTCGGTGTCGCCGTCGGCGACGCCAAGCTCACGTTGCGCTTGAACGATGGCCAGGAAATCGACGCGAGCCCGGGCCCGGACGACGGCGAGTACGAGTTCGCGTCTTTGCCCGCCAGCGCCACCGTGACCGCCATCGGCGTGCGTTTTCCGCATCCGCCCGAACGCACGCGTTGGCTGCCGATCACCGATTCGACCAAGCTGTTGTATCTGATCGAATTCGACGCGCTGGCCATTGGCGCGATCCCGGGCGGCCCCTTGACCCTCACCGTGCAAGCCGACGGCAGCCTGCGTTCGGACACGCCCGACCAAATCCATTTCAAGCGCGCGCCATGACCGCTACCTTCACCACCACCGACCACGTTCACATGGCCCACGCCCTGCGCCTGGCCGAGAAGGGCGCCTACACCACCAAGCCCAACCCCATGGTCGGCTGCGTGGTCGCGCACAGCGACGAAGTCGTCGGCGAAGGCTGGCACGAGCGCGCCGGCGAGCCGCACGCGGAAGTGCATGCCCTGCGCGCGGCCGGCGAGCGTGCGCGCGGCGCGACCGCCTACGTGACGCTCGAACCCTGCGCCCACACCGGGCGCACGGGTCCGTGCAGCGAGGCGCTGATCGCGGCCGGCGTGACGCGCGTGGTCGCGGCGATGCGCGATCCGTTCCCGCAAGTCGACGGCGCCGGTTTCGCGAAGCTGCAGGCGGCCGGCATCGAGGTGGCCAGCGGTCTGATGGAAACCCAGGCGCGCGCGCTCAATCGCGGCTTTCTGTCGCGGATCGAACGCGGACGGCCGTGGTTGCGGGTCAAGCTGGCGACCAGCATCGACGGCCGCAGCGCGCTGGCCAGCGGCGAATCGAAGTGGATCAGCGGCGAAGCCTCGCGCCTGGACGTGCAGCGCTGGCGCGCGCGCTCAGGCGCGATCGTCACCGGCGCCGGTACCGTGCTCGCCGACGACCCCTCGCTGACCGTGCGACTGGGCGACGACACCGCCTTCGTGGCGCCGCTGCGGGTGGTGCTGGACCCCGGTCTGGCCACCGTCGCGCGCGGCCGCGTGCGCGAGGGCGACGCGCCTACCCTGTACCTGCACGCGCCCGACGCCAAGCCGCCGCGCCAGCTCAGCGCCCAGCACGCCGCGGTCGCGGTGCGCGATGGCCGCTTCGACTTGGAGGCGGTGTTGCGCCTGCTCGCAGAGCGCGGCGTCAACGAGATCCAGCTCGAAGCCGGCGCCACCCTGGCCGGCGCCTTCCTCGCCGCGGGCTTGGTCGACGAGGTGCTGCTGTACGTGGCGCCGGTGCTGCTGGGGGCGAACGCGCGGCCGCTGTTCGACGGCCTGCAGATCGAAGAGATGACGCAGAAGCTGCGGTTGCACATCGTCGAATCGCGCCGCATCGGCGACGACGTGCGCCTGCTGCTGCGTCCGGACACCAGCGCCTAAGGATCCGCGCATGAGCGAGCCCGGTTTCAAAGACCATTTCTCCGGCGTCGCCGGCGCCTATGCCGCCGCGCGTCCGGAGTACCCGGATGCCTTGTTCGACGCGCTCAGCGCGGTGGCGCCGGGTTCGGCGCGGGTTTGGGAGCCCGGCTGCGGCAGCGGTCAGGCCACGCGCGGTCTGGCCGCGCGCTTCGCCCAGGTCTACGCCAGCGATCCCAGCGCGCAACAGATCGCCCAGCACTGGGCGAACGCAGGCGCCGAACACGTCGCGCTCGCGGTCGAGCCCGGCGAGCGCACCGCCCTGGCCGATGCCAGCGTCGAGTTGATCGCGGTGGCGCAGGCTCTGCATTGGTTCGATCGCGAGGCGTTCTTCGGCGAATGCGAACGCGTGCTTGCGCCCGGCGGCGTGCTCGCGGCCTGGGGCTACCAGGACTTCCTGGCCCCGGAAGGCATGCAGGACCCGGTGGCGGCGTTCCGCGCCCAGATCGAGGAGTACTGGCCGCCGGAGCGGGCCCAGATCGACGCCGCCTACGCCGACTACGCCTGGCCGTTCCCGGCGCTGCCGGCGCCGGCGCTATGGCTGGAGGTCGAATGGACCCTGTCGCGGTTCCTGGGCTACCTCGCCAGCATGTCGGCGAGCGCGCGCTGCCTCGCCGCCACCGGCGACGACCCGGTCGCGCGCCATGCCTCGGCGCTGGCGGCGGCCTGGGGCGAGGCCGGCGACGTGCGGACACTGCAGTGGCCGCTGTTTCTGCATTTGCGGCGCAAGGCTTAACGGCCCATCCCCTCCATCCTCCTCAGCAGAGGGGAAGACGGGTTGCAACTGGCCCATTCGTTGCTCAGTTTTGCCGTTCCCCCTTTGGAAATGGAGGGCGGGATTTGCCGGTCACCTCCAGAACACTGCATCCGACCGGCCCCCGCAGCCCCCGGTGCTAGAATGCCCGCGCCGGTTTCCGGCACCACAACGTAACGTCTTCAGGGCGGGGTGAGATTCCCCACCGGCGGTAGGCGCAGGGCCGAAGGGTTCCCGCGCGAGCCCGCGAGCGCCTCCGGCCACGCCGGAGGGTCAGCAGATCCGGTCCGATGCCGGAGCCGACGGTCACAGTCCGGATGAAAGAAGACGGCTTTCGCATGGCGCACGTCGCCGTGCGCTTGCCTCGTGCCTTGAGGCGTTTTTCGCTCACCATCATGCGGGAAACGTTTCATGTCCAAGCTCCACCTCCGCCATTGCGCGCTCGCCTCCGGGGAGACGCGCTGATGTTCACCGGCATCATCGAAGGCGTCGGCGCGCTCGCCGATTGCCAGGACCTGGGCGGCGACGTGCGACTGCGCATCGCCACCGGTAGCCTCGACTTCGACCAACCCAAGCTGGGCGAGAGCATCGCGGTCAACGGCGTCTGCCTGACCGTGATCGGCTTCGGCGCCGACTGGTTCGAAGCCGACGCGTCCACCGAAACCCTGTCCCTGACCACCCTGGGCGGTCTGCGCGACGGCGCCATGCTCAACCTGGAACGGGCGATGCGGCCCAGCGACCGCCTCGGCGGGCACCTGGTCAGCGGTCACGTCGACGGCGTCGGCCGCGTGCTGGACGTGCGCGAGGACGCGCGCGCGCAGCGCTGGCGTTTCGAAGTGCCGGCCGCGCTGGCGCGCTACATCGCCAAGAAGGGCTCGATCTGCGTCGACGGTGTCAGCCTCACCGTCAACGAAGCAGATGCGCGCAGTTTCGAAGTCGCGCTGATTCCGCACACCGTCGCCCACACCGCGTTCGCGCAGACTGCGGTCGGTGCGGCGGTCAATCTCGAAATCGACCTGGTGGCGCGTTATGTCGAACGCCTGCTCGGCACCCAAGCGGAGACCGGCGCATGAATTTCGCCAGCATTCCCGAGCTTTTGGAAGAAATCCGCAACGGCCGCATGGTCGTGATCGTCGACGACGAAGACCGAGAGAACGAAGGCGACCTGATCATGGCCGCCGAGCTGGTGCGGCCGTCCGACATCAACTTCATGGTCACCCACGCGCGCGGCCTGGTCTGCCTGTCGCTGATGCGCGAGCGCTGTCTGCAGCTGGGTCTGGGGCCGATGGTGCGCGACAACACCTCCTCGCACCACACCAACTTCACCGTCAGCATCGAAGCCGCCGAGGGCGTCACCACCGGCATCTCGGCCTACGACCGCGCCCACACCGTGCGCACCGCGGTGCGTCCGGACGCCAAGCCGGCCGACCTGGCCCAGCCCGGTCACATCTTTCCGTTGATGTCGCAGCCCGGCGGCGTGCTCAACCGCGCCGGCCACACCGAGGCGGCCAGCGATCTGGCGATGCTGGCCGGCCTGGAGCCGGCCGGCGTGCTGGTCGAAATCCTCAACCCCGACGGCAGCATGGCGCGGCGTCCGCAGTTGGAAGCGTTCGCGGCCGAGCACGGTCTCAAGATCGGTTCGATCGAAGAGCTGATCCGCTACCGCCTGGCGACCGAGCACACGGTCGAGCGTGTCGACGAGCGCGAGATCGACACCGAGTACGGCCCGTTCCGCCTGATCAGCTACCGCGACCGCCTCAGCCACGGCCTGCATTTCGCGATGCTGCGCGGCCAGGCCGACGCGAGCATCCCGACCCTGGTGCGCGTGCACGTGCAGAACCCGCTGGCCGACACCCTGCATTGGCGGCGCGCCGACTTCGGGCCGGCGGTCGGCGACGTGCTGGCCGCGATCGCGCGCGAGGAGCGCGGCGCGCTGGTGTTGCTGGGCGACGCTCCCGACGCCGAGGCCCTGCTGGCGCGGGTGCGCGAACAACCGGCCGCGCACGAGGCCGAGGTCGTCGCCGTTGCGCCCAGCCGCGGCCACGCCCTGGCCGAATGGCGCCGCAACGGCGCCGGCGGCCAGATCCTGGCCGATCTCGGCCTGGCCCGGCTGCGCGTGCTGGGCACGCCGCGGCGCCAGGTCGGCCTGGCCGGTTTCGGGCTGGAAGTCGTCGAATACGTCGATCCCGCCACGCTGGCCTGAGTCCGGGCCATGGACGAAGACGGCCTTCAATGGTCGTCTTCGTGCGTTACGGTGGCTGCGGCGGCCTCGATTCGTCGGCACTGGGCGCCCCAGCCGCTAAACTACCCCTTTCGTCCAGACGGTTCCCCCATGCCCCATTACGAAGGCGATCTGCGCAGCCCCGAGGGCGCGCGCTACGCCATCATCGCCAGCCGCTGGAACCCGCGCATCACCGATACGCTGGTCGCCGGCGCGCGCCGCACCTTCGCCGAACACGGCGTCGCCGAGGACGCGATCGACGTGATCCGCGTGCCCGGCGCATGGGAGCTGCCGGTGGTGGCCGCGCGCCTGGCCCGTTCCGGCGCGCATGCCGCGGTGGTCGCGCTGGGCTGCGTGGTGCGTGGCGATACCCGCCATTACGAGCAGGTCGCCGACGGTTGCTCCGACGGCCTGATGCGGGTCGCGCTGGACTACGGCCTGCCGATCGCCAACGGCGTGCTCGCGGTGGAACGCCACGAGGACGCCGAGGCCCGCGCCGGCGGCAGCCACGGCAACAAGGGCGAGGAGTGCGCATTGGCCGCATTGGAAATGGCGCACCTGCTGGTGCAGGCGCCGCTCAAGCACGAATCACGGGAGTCGACACGATGAACCGCCGCCGCCACGATGGCATAGACCCGGTCGCGCGTTCGCGCGCCCGCCGCCGCGCGCTGCAGGCCGTGTACGCCTGGCAGCTGTCGGGAGCGCGCGTCGAGGACGTGATCTCGCAGTTCGCCCACGAGCAGGCGCACGAAGTCGCCGACCTCATGTATTTCGAGGATCTGGTGCGCGGCGTCGACAAGTTCCAGGAAGAGCTCGACGTCGCCCTGGCGCCGTACCTGGACCGCGACATCGAGCAGGTCGATCCGATCGAGCGCGCGGTGTTGCGCATCGCCGCCTACGAGCTGCGCCGCCGCCCCGACGTGCCGTATCGCGTGGTCCTCAACGAGGCCATCGAAACGGTGAAGCGTTTCGGCGCCGAGCACGGCCACACCTACGTCAACGGCGTGCTCGACCACGCAGCCGCGGCCTGGCGCCCGGTCGAAGTGCAGTCGCCGCGCGCCAAGTAAGGCGCGCCGCCGCCGCGATGGCCGAATTCGACCTGATCGCGCGCATCCGCCGACGCGTCGCCACGCGCGACGACGTCGCGCTCGGCATCGGCGACGACGCCGCGCTGCTGCGCGTGCCCGCCGGTCGCGAGCTGGTGGTGGCGATGGACACGCTCAACGCGGGCGTGCATTTCCCCGACGACACCGCAGCGGCCGACATCGGCTGGAAGGCGCTGGCGGTCAACCTGTCCGACCTGGCCGCGATGGCCGCCGAGCCGGCATGGTGCACCTTGTCCTTGTCGCTGCCGCAGGCCGATGCAGACTGGCTGGACGCGTTCCTGGACGGTTTCCTCGGCCTGGCCGAACAGCACGGCGTCGCCCTGGTCGGCGGCGACACCACCCGCGGCCCGCTGTCGGTCTGCGTGACCGCACACGGTCTGGTCGAACCGGGCCGCGCGGCGCGCCGCGACGGCGCGCGCGTCGGCGACACGGTCTGGGTCAGCGGCAGTCTCGGCGACGCGGCCGGCGCACTTGCGCAGTGGCGCGCCGGAGCGGCGATGGATCCTTATCTGCGCGCACGTCTGGACCGGCCGACGCCGCGCCTGGCCTTGCTGCCGGTGTTGCGGCAGGTGCACGCCTGCATCGACGTGTCCGACGGTTTGCTGGCCGATCTGGGGCATGTGTGCGCGGCCAGCGGCGTCGGTGCGCTGGTCGATGTCGATGCGTTGCCGGCCTCTGCGGCTTTGCGCGCGAGCTTCGATGCCGAAACCCGGCGCCGATTGCAGTCGACGGGCGGCGACGACTACGAACTGTGCTTCAGCGCGCCGGAGTCGGCGCGCGAGGCGATCCTGCGCGAGGCTGCGGCCGCCGGTGTGGTCGTGACCGCGATCGGTCGTATGGTCGAAGGCGAGGGTGTGCGCGTCTCGTGTGCCGACGGTTCGCCGTGGCAGCCCTCGGGTAGCGGCTACGATCACTTCCCCGCGTAGGGTGCGGTGAGCGCAGCGAACCGCGCCGCGCCCCCGTCACTCCGGCAACAACTTCCCCGGATTAAGTATCCCGTCCGGATCGAACACCGCCTTCAGCTGCCGCATCAGCGTCAGCGTCGCCGCGTCGATCGCCTGCGGCATAAAGTCGCGTTTCGCCAGCCCGATGCCGTGCTCGCCCGAAAGCGTGCCGCCCAAGGCCAGGGCCAAACCGAACACGCGCGCCATCGCCGCGTTCGCGCGTTCGCTCTGAGAGGGGTCGGCGGGGTCGTACAGCAGATTCACGTGCAGGTTGCCGTTGCCGGCATGGCCGAAGCAGACGATGGGCAACGCGAACTCGCGCGACAGCGCCTGCACGCCGTCGACCAGTTCCGGGATGCGCGACACCGGCACCACCACGTCTTCGTTGATCTTGCCCGGCGCCAGCGTGCGCAATGCCGGCGACAGCGCCTTGCGCGCCGCCCACAGTTTTTCGCTCGCGGCCTCGTCGGCGGCATCGTCCAGCGCCAGCAGGCCGTCGCCGGCGGCCGCGCGTTTCAGAGCCGCGATCGCCTGCGGCAGGGTGTCGGTATCGCCGTCGGCTTCGATCATCAGCAGGGCGCCGGCGTCGTGCGGCAGATCCGCGCCGCCGACGTCGCGCGCCAGCCGCAGCGCGTCGCCGTCCATGAATTCCAGCATCGACGGCGTGACCGGCTGCGCCATCAGCCGCGCCACCGCCAGCGCCGCGGACGAGACGTCGCGGTAGATCGCGCGCACGGCGCGCCGTTGCGGCGCCGAGGGCGTGAGCCGCAGGCTGGCCTCGACGATCAGCGCCAGGGTGCCTTCGCTGCCGACCAGCAAACGATGCAGGTCGTAGCCGGTGGAGCCCTTGGTGGTCGCGGTGCCACAGACGATCAGCTCGCCGGCGCCGGTGACCGCGGTGATCGCGAGCACGTTGTCGCGGCTGGCACCGTACTTCACCGCGCGCGGTCCGCCGGCGTTGCAGGCGAGGTTGCCGCCGACGGTGCTGAAGGCGGCGCTGGTCGGGTCCGGCGGCCAGAACAGGCCGTGCGGTTTGAGCGCGGCCTGCAGATCGCCGTTGAGCACGCCGGGCTCGACCACCGCGCAGCGGTCGCCGGGGCGGATGTCGAGGATGCGGTTCATGCGTTCGAACGACACCACCACGCCGGCCGCGACCGGCACCGAGGCGCCGGTGGTGTTGGTGCCGCGTCCGCGCGCGACCACCGGCACCCGATGCGTGCGGCAGGCGCGCACCAGCGCCTGCACCTGCTCGCGCGTGCGCGGCAGCGCGACCGCGTCGGGCAGCGCCTGGCGGCGCGAGTTGTCGTAGGCGTAGGCCAGGCGTTCGCCGGGATCGGTGAGCCAGCCGTCGCCCAGCAGCCCGGCGAGCGTGCGTGCGAGGTCGGCCGGCAGCGCGCTCATGCCGGTGCGGTCCGGCGCCGGCGCGCGATCAGGGCCAGCGGTGCGGCCAGCAACAGGGCCGGCAACCACACCCATTGCACCTCCGACCACAGCACCTGCAATCCGCGCAGACTGAAGAAGCCGGCGCCGATCGGCGACACCGCGATCGGCCGCCACGGCGCGAACATGCGCGCATCCGACCACGGCCACAGCAGGGCGACGCCGAGCCCGCCGTCGGTGAACGCGTCCAACAGCGGATGCGAGGCCACGCACAGCGCCAGCCACAGCGCCGCCCACAGCGGCGGTGCGCGCAGCCAGCGGCTGGCGAGCGCGCCCAGCGCACCGACCGCAGCGGCGAATGCGAATGAATGGCTGGCGCCGCGATGGCCGAAATCATCGGCGTAGGCGATGCCGAGCTTGAACGCGACCACGTCGGCGTCCGGCAGCATGGCCGCGAGCGCGCCGGCGATCAGCAGCCGGCGATCGATCCGTCGCGGGCCCAGGGCCCAGCCCAGGGCGAGCGGAACCATGGCATGGCTGATGACGGTCGGCATGGCTGATTCAGATCTCGTCGGCACGGAAGGCGTCGCGCAGCCAATGCAAGCGCGGCGCGTCGGGATCGCCATCGGCTTCGATCACGTCGAAGCGACAGGGCGTATTGCTGTACTGGCGGTGCGCGGCGAGGAAGGCTTGCGCCGCCTGCACCAGGCGCCGGCGCTTGCCGGCATCGACCGAGACAGCACCGCCGCCGAAGGCCGCGCTGCGGCGGTAACGCACTTCGACGAACACCACGCACGTCTCGCGCGAGCCCGGGTCGAGCATCACCAGATCGAGTTCGCCGAAACGGAAGCTGGCGTTGGCCGCGATCTCGCGCAGCCCTTGTGCGAGCAGGTGCGCACGCGCGGCCGCCTCGACCGCCGCGCCGCGGCTGCGTCGGTCCAGTGGCGCGGGCATGCGCTCAGGTCCGCTTAATGGCGCGCGGCGTCGCTCAGCGAGACCGCCACGCCGCTGCTGAAGACCGACCACGACGGCGTGCGCATCACATTGCCGAAGCCGTCGATGCGCAGGGTACCGGTCGCGCCGGCGACCTGGCCGTCGGCGGCGGTCGCCAGGCGTTCCAGATAGGCCGACAGCAGCCAGGCGTCGTAGCCGAACGCGAACAGGCGCGCGGCCGGTCCGCGTGCGGTCGGCAGGGTCTGGCCGGCGGACGCCGCCGCCGGCAGACCGCGCACGCCGCGCGTGGTCCAGGCTTCGGACGGGAACACGACGCCGTCGAGGACGCGGTCCTGTTCCGGCTTGCCGGTGCCCGACAGCACGTAGGAGGTCGCCACGCGCGGCTTGCCGCCCAGGCCGGCCAGGGCCAGCTTCGGCATCAGCGTGCGCGCCGAGGCGCCCTTGACCGCGAGGAAGATCGCATCGACGCCGCCGTCCTTGTTGGCGAACGGCGCGAAGTCCGCGGTGCCTTCGCCGACCGCGTCGGTGACGCTGCCGCCGCGGTCGCCCAGGCGCGCGCGCAGCGCGGCCACCGCGCGATTCTGGCCGTCGTCGGTGCCGCCGACCACCAGCACGCGACGCGCGCCTTGGCTCAGCAGGTAATCGGCTGCGGCGATGCCTTCGTCTTCCGGCGACAGCGAGAAGCTGGCATTGCCCGACGGCGGCGCGACCGAGCCGCGATTGAGCGCGAGCACCGGCACCGGCAGCGTGCCCTTGCCGAACAGCGCGCTGACTTCGTCGCGGCCGAGCGGGCCGACCACGAAATCGTTGCCTTCGGCGGCGGCCTTGTCGTAGGCGGCGAGGGTGCCGCCGGCGGTGCCGAGAGTGTCGTAGAACACCACGTCCGGGCGACGGCGGTTTTCGCCGTAGTAGCCGGCCAGGAAGCCGTCGCGCACCGGCGAGGCCGCGGTGGCCATAGCGCCAGACAGAGGCAGCAGCACCGCGATCTTGGTCGGCGGACGGTAGCCGTCGCTGTCGGCCGGCGGACGCTTGGCGTCGAAGCGCCAGCCTTCGCCGCGGTCGAACGGACGCGGCAGCGGCAGGCCGCGACGCAGCAGGGCGCGGCCTGCGTAGTTGTAGAGCGGGTCGCCCGGCGGCAGCGCGGCGGCTTCGCGCGCCAGGCTGTTGTTGTCCAACTGGGTCAGCAGGCGCTCGATCTGGCTGTCGTTCTCGGCGCGCGCGGCGCCGCTGAGGGCCGCGCCGTTGCGCGCGAGTTCACTGGCCTGGACCACCAGCGGATGCCCGGCGGTGCGTGCCGGCGCCGGGCCGGTGTGGGTGGTCACCGTGCCGCAGCCCGCCAGGGCGAGGCCCAGGGCCAGGGCGGCGAGCGCGATCCGGGCGCCGCGCCAGCCGGCGCTCGCGCGCTGGGTGGAGCGCGTGGGGTGGGATCCGGTGATCTCGAGCTGAAGGCGCATCGGCATGATTTCGCCGCGACGCGGCGTTCCTTGGGGGACCGGGTACGATTCTACCCGGCCCCGACACGGAAGCACGATGCAAAGCCCCGGTACCCTCCACATCGTTGCGACCCCGATCGGCAACCTCGGCGACCTCTCGCCGCGCGCGCTCGAGACCCTGCGTGGCGTCGCCGCGATCTGCGCCGAGGACACCCGCCACACCCGTCAGCTGCTCGCCCACTTCGGCCTGGAGCGGCCGCTGCTGGCTCTGCACCAGCACAACGAAGACGCACAGGCGGCACAACTGGTCGCACGCCTGCAGGCCGGCGATTCGCTGGCGCTGGTCTCCGACGCCGGCACCCCGCTGGTCAGCGACCCCGGCTTTCGCCTGGTGCGGGCCGCGCGCGCCGCCGGTATCCGGGTCTCGCCGGTGCCCGGCGCCTGCGCCGCGATCGCCGCGCTGAGCGTGGCCGGGCTGGCCTCGGACCGGTTCGCGTTCGAGGGCTTCCTGCCGGCCAAGGCCTCTGCGCGCCGCGAGCGCCTGGTGCGGCTGGCCGCGGAACCGCGCACCCTGCTGTTCTACGAATCCGCGCATCGCATCGAAGAAGCGCTGGCCGACATGGCTGCGGCGTTCGGCGACGAGCGCCCGGCGGTGATCGCGCGCGAACTGACCAAGCTGTTCGAAACCGTGCTCGACGGAACCTTGGCGCAATTGCGCGAGCGCGTCGCCGCCGATCCGAACCAGCGCAAGGGCGAATTCGTGGTGATGATCGAAGGCGCGGGCGAAGACGCCGACGCCCAGGTCGTCGAGGGGCGCCGCCTGTACGCGAAACTGGTCGAGTACCTGAAGCCCTCGCAGGCGGCCAAGCTCGCCGCCGAACTCAGCGGCGCGCCGCGCAAGGCGCTGTACGGAGGCGATTGAGCGATCGGCGCCTATGTTCGCGCCGGACGTGGGGGCGCAAGCACGGCGACCAATCGATCCATCAATTCCGGGCCGGCCAGTACCTGGAAGTTCCAGATGTCTTCGGACACGAAGATCGGCAGGCCGTTGAACAGCATCACCCGCTCGCCGCCGTCAATGCCGGACATCTGCTCCAGATCGATTTCGGTTTCGCGGATCGAGCGATAGGCGGGCCAGAAGGCGTCGCGCAGTTGCTGTTCGGTCCAGTCGGGCAGGCGCTCGGCCAGATCCTGGGCGCCGATCAGGCCGTGGCGACGCAGCATGCCCAGCGGATACAGCGGGTAATGGTCTTCCGGGTCGTCGCTTTGCATGGTGTTAGGCCGATCCTTGCCTCAGCGAGCGCGTTGCGTTGTGTCCGCCAATTTAACCGTGCTGCGGCGGTTCGGCATCGCACGTGCGACAATACGCGCGGCGGAGTCGGCCAGGCAGTCGCGTCATCGGATCGCAAGATCGGGTGCCGAGGAAAGTCCGGGCTCCACAGGGCACGGTGCCAGGTAACGCCTGGGCGGCGCGAGCCGACGGAAAGTGCAACAGAGAGCAGACCGCCGAACGATCCTTCGGGATGCGTGGCAAGGGTGAAACGGTGCGGTAAGAGCGCACCGCGAGTCCGGCAACGGACCGGCACGGCAAACCCCACCGGGAGCAAGGCCAAATAGGGAGACTATGCCGCGGCCCGCGGTGTCTCCGGGTAGGCTGCTTGAGCGTAGCGGTGACGCTGCGCCTAGAGGAATGACTGCTCACGACAGAACCCGGCTTATGGCCGGCTCCGCCGCTTCTATTGACGCCTTGGCGTCAATAGAAGCCCCAAAGTTTGCGGAGCAAACTTTGGGCCCCAGGCCACTTCTCCAAACCCCGCCGCTTCGCGGCGCCCCCTTACCAAGGGGGAGCATTTCGCGCTGCGCACGAAATCCCAAAATTTGCCGTGCAAATTTCGGGCCCCGCTATGTACTTCCCATCCCCACCGCTATCGCGGCGCCCCCTTACCAAGGGGGCTCTCCACATCGGGGCGACGCGGCGCTTGTGGTCCGCAACGTTTGTTTGGTTTGCGACGTGAGCGCCGGAACGGCAGCGGCATCCGCACTTCCTTCGCGGCGCTTTTTGCTCCCTCTCCCGTTTGCGCGAGAGGGGTGGGTGAGGGTGCGCCGGAGGCGCAAGCGCATGAGGTCGACGGCGCCGGATGCGGTCCGGTCGCACCAGGTGGTGAGATTTCTTCCGTTTCTGACCGACTCTGACCGCTTCGATGTCCGCTCTTGCGGATCACGACATACTGAGATTAATTGCTGCATCGCAGCATGTTCGCTCGGGTCCGGTTCAGGATTGCGACGACGGTCAAACTAATCGCCAGAATCTCAAAACATGAGACGAAACAAAGGTTAGTGGATAAGTCTTGAATAAAACTCTGAAGATTGCCGCAAGCCATTGATGCGCCTAGCGAAATTCCGTCTCAAAAGTTGTTGACAACCTTGTGCGCAGTGCTAAGGTGGGCATCTGAGGGAAAACCGGGTTTTTTGTGGTTTTTCAGAGGCCTTGGCCGCCGGTTGGCGGCCAGAACGCAGGTGATCCGTCCACAAGGCGGACCTAACCAGGCGACCCGTCCGGTAGAGAGGGGCGCCGCACAAGGTGGGCAATGTTCCAGGGCGAAACCGCCATCACGATCGACGACAAGGGCCGGCTGGCGGTGCCCACCGCCTACCGCGATCTTGTCGCGCGCGATTGCGGCAACCGCCTGGTCATCACCTACAACCCGTTCGAGGCCGGCAGCCTCTATCTCTATCCGCTGGCGGTCTGGGAGCGCGTGCGCGACCAGGTCAACGCCCTGCCCAAGGCCAAGAAGGTCAATCGCAACATCCAGCTCAAGCTGGTCGGTGCGGCGTCCTTCGTCGAGCTCGACGGCAACGGCCGCATCAGCGTGCCGGCCAGCCATCGCGCTGCCGTGGGCATAGAGAAGAAGGCCGTGCTGCTGGGCATGGGCGACAAATTCGAGTTGTGGAGCGAGCAGGCGCATCACGCGCAGATCCGTCAGACCATTACCGACGACGATCTGAGCGACGAGCTGCTCGACCTGCAGCTGTGACGGGCGGTGGCATGGAGCGCCCGGGTGCGCGGTCCGGCCACCTCCCCGTCATGTATCGGCAGGTACTGGAAGGCCTGCAGGTCAACGGGAGTGGGACGTACCTGGATGGGACGTTCGGCCGTGGCGGTCACGCGCGCGGCGTACTCGATCAACTCGGCGCCGGAGGCCGGCTGCTGCTGATGGACAAGGATCCCGAAGCGATCGCCGTCGCCGAACGCGAGTTCGGCGCCGATCCGCGCGTGGCGATCTTCCGCGGCAGCTTCGCCGAACTGGCGCAGTGGGACGCGACCGCGTCCGGTCTGGACGGCGTGCTGCTGGACCTGGGCGTGTCCTCGCCGCAGCTGGACGTGGCCGAGCGCG
>CAMLID010000059.1 GCA_946480055.1 uncultured Lysobacter sp.
GCGTGGAGCGACTGGTTCCGGGTCGACGACGGCACCAACCTGGAGAACGCCGAGGCTATCTCGCGTGCGATCACCCGCCGCGTCGCCGAGCGCCGCCGCAACGAACAGGCCGTGGTCGCCCAGACCGTGACCGAGAAGGAACTCACCGTCGCCAAGCTCAGCCTGCTGCACGCCCAGGTCGAACCGCACTTCCTCTACAACACCCTGGCCAGCGCGCAGTACCTGACCCGCAGCGATCCGGCGCGCGCCGACGAGATGCTCGGCCATCTGATCCAGTACCTGCGTCATTCGCTGCCGCGCACCGAAGACTCGCTGTCGACGCTGGGCGAGGAACTCGAACGTGCGCTGGCCTACCTGGAGATCCTGCGCATCCGCATGGGCTCGCGCCTGTCGCTGAAGATCGACGTACCGGAGATCCTGCGCGCCACGCCGCTGCCGCCGATGATGCTGCAGACCCTGGTCGAGAACGCGATCAAGCACGGCTTGGAACCGCGTAGCGGCGGCGGCATGGTCTGGATCCTGGCCCGCCGCGACGGCGCCAACGTCGCGGTCACGGTGGCCGACGACGGCGAAGGCTTCGGCAGCCAGCCCGGCGGCACCGGCATCGGTCTGAAGAACGTGCGCGAACGCTTACGACTGCTCTACGGCAACGACGCATCGCTGGCCGTGGTCGCCAACTTCCCCAACGGCGTGGCCGCGACCATCACGGTCCCCGCCGCTTTTCATCGAGACGCACACCATGGCTAAGGCCGTCATCGCCGAAGACGAAGCGCTGTTGCGTCAGGCCCTAGTGGATCTGCTGGCCCAGGCCTGGCCGGGGTTGGAAGTGATCGTGGAATGCGAGGACGGCGCCGAGGCATTGGAGGCCATCGCCGCGAACCAGCCCGAGGTCGCCTTCCTCGACATCCGCATGCCGGGACTGAGCGGACTGGAAGTGGCGGCCGCCGCGGCCGAAGCGAGCCCACGCACCCGCATCGTGTTCGTCACCGCCTACGATCAATATGCGGTCGACGCCTTCGAGCGCGGTGCGATCGACTACCTGCTCAAGCCGATCGCACCCGAGCGCCTGGCCGCCACGGTCAAGCGCCTGCAGGCCAGCGGCGCCGGCGACAACCCCGACGCGGCGGAGTTGGCTGCGCTATTGCGCCGGCTCGGCGCCAACCTGCCGCGGCCGGAAGCACCCGCGCTGACCTGGATCACCGCCAGCGCCGGCCGCGAGACCCGTCTGATCCTGATCGACGATGTCGCCTATTTCCGCGCCGACCACAAGTACACCACCGTGGTCACCGCCGACGGCGAAGCGTTGTTGCGCACGCCGATCCGCGAACTGCTGGCGATGCTGGACCCGAATGCGTTCAAGCAGATCCATCGGTCGACCATCGTCAACCTGAAGGCGATCGCGGCGATCGTGCGCGACGACAGCGGCCGCGGCACGGTGCGGCTGAAACAGCGTCCGGAAACGCTCAGCGTGAGTCAGCCGTTCATGGCGCTGTTCCGGCACATGTAGTTCGGCTCATGCAGTCCGGCACGGGTGCCGCGTCGCAAACGGCTCCGATCCGCAGTTCCGTCGCATGCGACCGCGTCGCGTGCCGGCGGCGTACGCCCACGCTCCGAGGTGCTGTATGCGCAACCTGATCGCTTTGCTCTATTTCCTGTGCGCGCTGCTCGGCTGCGACACCGGCGGCACCACCCTGGTCACGCGAACCAGCATCGACGGCCACGACAGCCTGCATGCCCGCACCCGCGCGCGAGCCGGCATTGGCCGCTTCGAGTGCATCGCCAGCGACAGCGGCCGATGCCACTACGCCCTGTTCGCGCACGAATGCCCGCCGGACCAGCCCGATTGCCGCGCCGAGCCCGTCGAGCCCGTCGAGCGTTTCAGCATGGCCGCCGGCGCCGATCGCGAGATTGTCGGCCTGCCGGCACGTTTCGACCTGTGCGTGACTCAGAACGCGGCGCCGCCGACGCTGACTCCGGATTGCAAATTTCTGCAACCCGGCGCTTCGGCCGCCGTGACCGCCTCGGCCGGCTTGCAAGCGCGATGAACCAGGCCGCCACGGCCCGGCGTGGCGCACGCGCCTTCGCCGTCGCGGCGCCGTTCGTCCCCTACGCGGCCCAGCTCATCGCCGCACCGCCGTGAGCGGCTGCGCACCCGCATGAACCCAGGCGGCCATCGCTCTGGCCCGCGGCCGCCCCGTGAATCAGCGTCGACCTCTTCCTGTCGAATTCGCAATACGAGCGCTTGACGTCGCTCTCGCCGGCATGTATATATCCAATTAGTTATGTAACTATTTGGTTATATTCAATGCAGTCCCAGCACCTCGACGCCACCTTCGCCGCCCTGGCCGACCCCACGAGGCGGGCGATCCTCGCCCGCCTCGCCAGCGGCGAAGCCACGGTGACCGAACTGGCCGAGCCGTTCGCCATGAGCCAGCCGGCGATCTCCAAGCACCTCAAGGTGCTCGAACACGCCGGCCTCATCAGCCGCGGCCGCGATGCGCAGCGCCGCCCCTGCCGGATCGAAGTGCAGCCGCTGGCCGAAGCCAACGTCTGGCTGGAGCACTACCGCCTGATCTGGGAACAGAACTATCAGCGCCTCGACGCGCTGCTCGGCGAAATGCAGGCCGAACAGCGACCCACGCCACGCAGGAAAAAACGCTAAGGAATCCCGCCCATGCACGCCCACAACGCCCTCAGCCTCACCGCCCCCGGCGAACGCGAGATCGTGATCACGCGCGCGTTCGACGCGCCGCGCGAACTGGTGTTCGACGCCCTGACCAAACCCGAGCTGCTCAAGCGCTGGTTCCACGGCCCCGACGGCTGGACGCTGACCGTGTGCGAAGTCGACCTGCGCGTCGGCGGCGCCTACCGCTTCGTCTGGAACGGCCCGGAAGGCGTGGAGATGGGCATGGGCGGCGTGCACCGCGAGATCGAACGGCCGCAGCGCATCGTCCGCACCGAGCGATTCGACCAGGACTGGACCGGCGGCGAGACCGTCGGTACCGCGGTGCTGAGCGAACGCGACGGCAAGACCACCCTGGTGACCACGGTGGTCTACGCCTCACGCGAGGCCCGCGACGGCGCGCTCGCCAGCAATATGGAACAGGGCATCGCCGCCGGTTACGACAAGCTCGACGCGTTCCTGACCAGCGCTTCGCCGGCGATGGGCTGAGCCGTCGGGCCGAACTCGCACGCGGGCGGCCGCCGCCCGCGCCCTCCCTCGTAGTTCCCGATCGCGCACGGCGCGAAGGCGAATCCATGAACGCTCAAACCACCACTCCCGTCCAACCGCAGCGGCGCCTGGGGCGCAGCATCGGCGCCGTGCTGCTGGGCCTGATCGCGGTGATGGTGCTGTCCACCGTCACCGACCAGGTCATGCACTCCACCGGCGTGTTCCCGCCGGAGGCCCAACCGATGAGTACCGGCCTGTGGCTGCTCGCACTAGGCTACCGCGCGGTTTACACCGTGTTCGGCGGTTATCTCACCGCGCGCCTCGCACCCTACCGGCCGATGGCGCATGTGTGGACTTTGGGCCTGATCGGTACCGTGTTCGGCATCGCCGGCGTGGTCGCGACCTGGAGCCTGGGTCCCGAGTTCGGCCCGCGCTGGTATCCGATCCTGGTCGCAGTCACCGGCCTGCCCAGCTGCCTGATCGGCGGCCTGCTGTTCCGTCGCCCTTGAACCCCATCGCACGTCGCCCCCCAACAGGAGACATACCCATGCTCAGGAAGGTCGCGTTCACCATGTACCCGATCCGCGACGTGCCGCGCGCGCGCAAGTTCTACGAGGAAACCCTGGGGCTGAAGCCCGGCTCCAGCGGCCACCAGGGCGACAACTGGTGGATCGAGTACGACCTGCCCGAAGGCGGTTGTCTGGCGCTGACCAACTTCGTCCCCGACGCGCCCAGCGAGGCCGCCGGCGGCACCATCGCATTGGAAGTCGAAGACCTCGACACCCTGATCGCCGACCTCAAGGGCAAGGGCGTGAGCTTCAAGAGCGACATCATCCACAGCCCGGTCTGCCGCATGGCGGTGTGCCTGGACAGCGAAGGCAATTCGATCCTGCTGCACCAGCTCAAGCCCAAGGCATGAACCCTCGGTCGGACGCGCACGCGTCCGTCCGATGCCGGCTTCAGTGCGCCGGCGCTGCCGCGCCGACATGCCGCGCGATCTGCGCGACGAATTCGTCGAGATCGGCGGTGCCGGCGTTGCCCAGGATCACCACGCTGATGCGCGGTTCGATCACACGCAGCAACTGGGTGCGCGCGCCCATGATCTGGCCGGGACGCTTGGCCACTTTCAGCTTGCGCCTGCCGATCTTCATCTCGTAGCTCCACAGGCCGTAGCCGTAGTCGTCCAGGCCCGGACGCAGCATGCGCGCCAGCGAGTCCGCGCCGATCAGGCGGCCGCCGTAGAGCGCCTCGGCGAAGGTCGCCAGATCCTGCGCGCTGGAATACATCGCGCCGGCGGCGTACCAGTTCTCCGGGTACGCAGGCAGGTCCGGCGCCATCGCGCCCAGGTCGTCGCGCTGGAAATAGGTATCGGCCAGTCGCTCGACCACGACGCCCTGGCGCAGCAGACCGGTGTCGGCCAGGCCCAGCGGCTGCAGGATGCGCTCGCGCAGCGCCTGCTCGTAGCTCTGCCCGCTCACGCGCTCGACGATCTTGCCCAGCACGATGTAGTCGCAGTTGTTGTAATCGAACGCGCGCCCCGGCTCGGCGACGAGCTTGCCGCTGCAGTACTGCGACAGCAGCGCGTCGCTGCTGTGCGGCAGCTGGTACACCGGCAGACCATCGCGGATCGCGGTCTGGGCGTCCTTGACGGTGTCGAGGTTGCTGAGGCCGGAAGTGTGGTTGAGCAACTGGTGCAAGGTGATCCGATGCGCGCCCTCGCCACGGTAGTCGGGCAGGTAGGCGTCGATGCTGCGCCCCAGATCGAGCTTGCCCTGGTCGCGCAACTGCAGAATCAGCACCGCGGTGAAGGTCTTGGTGATCGAGGCGATCTTGTAGCGGGTCTGTGGCGTGTTGGGCACGCCGAACGGCAGGTTGGCCAGGCCGAAGCTGCGCAGGTACTCGGTCCTGCCCTCGCGCGCGATCAGCACGGTGCCGCTGAAGTCGTGGTTCTTGGCGTAGTCGGCGACGAAGGCATCGATCGTCGGTGCAGCGGCGGGCGCCGCCGCGACAGCGGTCAGCGGCCAAAGCAGGGCCAGGCTCAGCAGCAGGGATTTCATGGGCAGCTCCGGTCTGAGCGGGACGCCCGGCCGCATGCGAGCGGCCGCCGGTCCCCGGGCTAGGCGCGCAAGGCGCCAAGGTCGGGATCGGAGATACCGGCGCCGCGCCGGCGGTTGCAGCACGTCGACGGCGGACACGGATTGGCCCGCCCGATGGCGCTGAAGCCTTAGCCGATGAAGCCCGCGCGGCCGCGCAGGCGCTCCTGCAGCGGCTCGATGTAGGTGCGGCTGGCGCGCACCGGGGTGCCGTCGCGCAGGCGCAGCATGGCGTCGCGGTTGGACAGCGGCTGCAGTTCGGCGACGCAGTCCACGCGCACGATGGTGGACCGATGCACGCGCACGAACTGCGCCGGATCCAGGCGCCGCGACAGGCGCCCCATCGACTCGCGCAGCAGGTAGCCGCGGTCGCCCACGTGCAGGGTCGCGTAGTCGCCGTCGGCCTGGATCCACTCGACTTCGGCGGCCTCGACGAAGGCCACGCGCCGGCCCACGCGCACCACGAAGCGGGTCAGCCACGAGCTCTCGTCGTCGTTATGCGGCGGCGGCGGCGCGGCAACGGTTCCGGGCGGCTGGCCGCCGCGCCGGTAGGGATGGGCCTGACGCGCGCGCTCCAACGCTTCGGCGAAACGCTCGTCGTCGATCGGCTTGAGCAGATAGTCGACCGCGTGCAGCTCGAACGCGCGCACGGCGAAGTTCTCGTAGGCGGTCAGCAGCACCGCCAACGGCCGTTGCTCCGGTTCCAGCGCGGCCAGCGCTTCCAGCCCGGTCATGCCGGGCATCTGCACGTCGATGAAGACCAGGTCCGGGGCCAGCGCGGAGATGCCGGCCAGCGCCGAGGGACCGTCGGCGAACTCGCCCACCACCTGGATGTCCGGGTGCGCCGCCAACCGCGTGATCACGCCGCTGCGGGCCAGGGGTTCGTCGTCGATTACCGCCACTCGCATCATGCTTGGGTCTCCTTGATCACCAACGTCGCCGGCGCCTCGCTGTACGGCAGCGACATCCGCACCTCGTACCCGCCGTCGGCGCGCGCGCCGGCGGCGAAGGAATGTTTGTCCGGATACAGCGCCTGCAGACGCTCGGCGATATTGCGCAGGCCGATCGCGCCGGCACGGCGCGCGGCTTCCTCGGCCGGCGCAGGCGCGACCGCGCCGTCGTTGCCGACATGCAGGTGCAGGCGCCCGCCTTCGCGTTCGACCCGGATGTCGAGCCGCCCCGGCTCGCTGCGCTGGGCGATGCCGTGACGGATCGCATTTTCGACCAGCGGCTGCAGCAACAGCACCGGCACCTGAGCGCGCAAGGTGTCCGGGCCGATGTTCCACTTCAGCAGCAGGCGCTGGCCCAGGCGCGCGCGCTCGATCTCCAGATAGGTGTCGGTCAATGCCAGCTCGTCGGCCAGCGCGACCTCGTGGCCTTCGCCGCCGTCCAGGGTCACGCGCAGGAATCCGGCCAGGCGCGCGATCATCTGCTGCGCCTCGCGACTGCGGTCGTCGGCGACCAGCGCCGAGATCGCATTGAGGGTGTTGAACAGGAAGTGCGGGTTGATCTGGTAGCGCAGCGCGCGCAGCTCGGCGTCCTGCGCCAGCACCAGGGCCTGGCGGTTGCGCTCGCGCGCGTCCTGCAGGTCGGCGTAGTAGGTGATCACCGACTGGATCGCGCAGTACGCGATCAGCAACAGCCAGCAGCCGCCGACGCCACCGAAGATCAGGGTCCAGTCGGTCGGATCGCGGAGCTGCGAGCCTTGGGTATTCGCGATCCAGTGCGCGGCCAGGTTGCTCAGCACCGACATCACGTAGGTGATCGCCAGCAGCGCCATCACCATGGTCCACTTCGAGGTGCCGCGGCGCCAGAACACGTGCTGGATCGCGGTCAGCGGCGACATCCAGATCAGGTTGGCGAGCAGGAACGTGGCCCAGTACGCGGTCTCGTGCGGGTCGTTCAGCGACGGCAGCGCGATCAGCAGCGTGCACACGCCCAGCAGCAGGCGCGCCAGCAGCGACAGCCACTGCCGCGCCGAACCGGGCGGGTCCTGCGGCTGCGCGCCTGCCGGGTCGGCGGACGCTACGTCGATGCGGGTGTCCGGGGTCGCGGCAGGCGGGGTCATGTCGGTTTCGGCGAGTCGTAACGGAGCGGCAAGCCGATTCTCCAGCGTACGCCGTCTCCGACCAAGCCCGATGCGCCGGCCGCAAACCGGCGCGCTAGCCGGCGGAGCGGCAGAAAGTGTCGCCGTCCGTGGCAACAGAATAGACGCTCGAAGCGGTTCCGCCGGGCCGTGGACGCGTGACGGAACGACGGTACCGATTCGAGCGAACGATCATTTGAGCCCAGACGGGCGGGCGCGGCCACGATGCGCGCGCGCTGGTGCGGCGAAACGGTAGCTGCTTGCGGCGAGACGAAATCGGCCGGAGCCGAGCCCTAACGACAGCACTGGCCTCCGGCCGCCCCGCCTGAACGGCGCCGGCCGAGCCTTGCGTCCGCATCATCCCGCCGCCGCGGGCGGCGCAGATTCCTGGAACGGCAACGACAGCCGCACCTCGTATCCGCCGTCCGCGCGCGCGCCGGCGGCGAAGGCGTGCGCGTCCGGGTACAGCGCGCGCAGGCGCTCGACGATGTTGCGCAGCCCGACCGGGGCGTTGCGTCGCCCCGCTTCGACCCGGGCCGGCGCGCCCGCGCCGTCGTTGCCCACGTGCAGGTGCAGGCGGTCCTGGTCGCGCTCGATCCGGATCTCAAGCTGCCCCGGCTCGCTGCGCGCGGCGATGCCGTGGCGGATCGCGTTCTCGACCAGCGGTTGCAACAGCAACGCCGGCACCCGCGCGCGCAGGGTGTCCGGCCCGATATTCCATTTCAGCTGCAGGCGTTGACCCAGGCGCGCGCGCTCGATCGCCAGGTAGGTCTCGGTCAGGGCAAGCTCGTCGGCCAGCGCGACCTCGTGGCGGTCGCCGCTCTCCAGTGTCGCGCGCAGGAACTCGGCCAGGCGCGCGATCATCTGCCGGGCATCTCCGCTGCGCTGCTCGGCCACCAACGAAGAGATCGCATTGAGGGTGTTGAACAGAAAATGCGGGTGCAGTTGGTAGCGCAACGCGCGCAGTTCGGCTTCGCGGGTCAGCGCCAGCGCCTGGCGGTTGCGCGCCTTCGCCTCCTGCAGCTCGGCGTAGTAAGCCGAGCCCGCATGCACCACGCAGAACGCGACCATCACCAGCCAGCAGGTGTCGAAGCCGCTGAGCAGCAGGCTCCAGTCCAGCGGATAGTCAGACGGCCAGCCGCGCGCGCGCGCGACCGCATCGCCGGCCACGTTGTTGGTCACCGACATCAGGTAGGTGGCGGGCAGCAGCACGCTCGCCATCGCCCATTTCGAGGCGCCATGGCGGCGCATCGTGTCCTGGATCGCGGTCAGCGGCCACATCCACATCAGGTTGGAGAGCAGGAACACCCACCAATAGAACATGACCCGCTCGCGTCCCAGCGAAGGCAGGGCCAGCAGCAGCGTGCAGACGGTCAATGGCAGGCCGGCGAGCATCGGCAGCCAGTACGGCGACATCGGCTTGGGCAACAAGGCACTGACCAATCCGCCGGACGGCACCGCGTCGCGCGGGCCATCGCCGTGTGGCATCGCGTAACGGTCCATGCCGGCCGTGCCGCTAGGCGTCCGCGTCGCGGGCGAGCGTGCGGCAGAGTTCGACGGTGGCATCGTCGACCGGGAAGCAGCATTCGATGTGCAACTCGTCGATGGTGACGTCGCGCGGAGTGCCGAAGGTGGTGATGGTCGAGAAGAACCGCAGCAGGTGGTCGTCGCGACGCAGCACCGTGGTCAGCAGCGGGGTCGGCGCGGTGCCGAGATCGCGATGGCGCCAGCGCGCGGGCACGCCGGGATAGGCCAGCACTTCCTCCAGCAGGGCGCGCGCGGCTGCGTCGCCGGGCGAGGCCGCGACTTCGTCGTGCAGGTGGCGGATCAGATCGCCCGCGACCTCCTCCCAGTTCGCCACCGCCGGGCGCAGATCGGCCGGATCGAAGATCTGCCGGATCATGTTGCTGTGCGCGCTGGCGCGGCCGCGCATCACATAGGCGTTGACCCGCATCGCGGCGTTATTGGCCATCAGCACGTCCCAGCGCCGGTTGAGCACGAAAGCCGGATACGGCTCCTGCTGCGCCAGGATGAATTCGATCGCGCGCCGCACCTGCGACAGCTCAGGCGTGTTGAGGGCGGTCTCGGGGTACTTGGGCGCGTAACCGGCGGCGACCAGCAACGCGTTGCGCTCGCGCAGCGGCATCTCCAGCGCATCGGCCAGGCGCGCGATCACCTCTCGGCTGGCCTGGGCCTTGCCGGTCTCGACGCAGCTGAGGTGGCGTGCGGACAGGCCCGCGTCCAGGGCCAGATCGAGCTGGCTCAGGCGTCGCGCCGCGCGCCATTCGCGCAGCAGAGCACCGACCTGGGTGGGCGCGGACGACGGCATGGCGCGGACGGCGACAGTATCCATCGTCGGCATCTTACGACGCCTGGTTGCGAAAACCATGACCTGCCAGGTCATGAAAGCATGACCTGCGACGACATTGAGCGCATGACCCCGGACGCGAATCATGGCGTCCAACGAAGGACGGTCCTTCGACGGAGACACGACATGAATCGCAGGCGCTTTCTCGCACTCTCCACCGGCGCGCTGGCCGCCGGTGCCCTCGCCGGCGGCCTGAGCCTGGCCGCGGCCGCCGCACCCGCCGCTAACGGCCCGCTCGACGCCGCCGGCTTCAGCGCCGCGCGCCGTTTCGTGCGCACCCGCTACGGCCGCATCGCCTATGTCGAACGCGGCCGCGGCGCGGCGGCCCTGTTCCTGCACGGCTTTCCGCTCAACAGCTTCCAATGGCGCGGCGCGATCGAGCGGCTGGCGCCGCACCGCCGCTGCGTGGCCCCGGATTTCATGGGGCTGGGCCATACCGAAGTCGCCGACGGCCAGAGCGTCGCCCCCGACGCCCAGGTCGAGATGCTGCTGGCCTTGATGGACAAGCTGTCGATCGACCGCGCCGACGTGATCGCCAGCGACAGCGGCGGCGCGGTCGCGCAACTGCTGCTGGCGCGCCATCCCGAACGCGTGCGCTCGTTGCTGCTGACCAATTGCGACACCGAGATCGAATGCCCGCCCGCGGCCATGCTGCCGGTGATCGCGTTGTCGCGCGAAGGCAAGTTCGTCGACCAATGGCTGGCGCCGTGGCAGGCCGACAAGCGCCTGGCGCGCTCGCCGGACGGTATCGGCGGCATGTGCTATCTCGATCCGAGCAATCCTACCGACGAGGCCATCGACAGCTACTTCCTGCCGCTGCTGGCTTCGGCGCAGAGCAAGGCGCGCGTGCATGCCTATGCGGTCGCTCTGGACCACAATGTGCTCGAAGGCGTCGGCGAGGCGCTCAAGCGCAGCACCGCGCCGACCCGCGTGGTCTGGGGCATGGGCGACACGATCTTTTCGCCGGCCGGCGCCGAACATCTGGAGCGCAGCTTCGGCCGCTTCCAGGGCCTGCGCCGGCTCGAGGGCAGCAAGCTGTTCTGGCCGGAAGAGCGCCCGGACGTGGTCGCCGAGGAAGCGCTGCGCCTGTGGGCTACGGTCTGAGCGATGCCACGGCATTCCGGCGATCCCGGAATGCCGCGGCGCGCGGCCTTCAGGCCACTTCCTGCCAGCGGTACCAGCGCCGGTGCGCGAGCGCCAGCATGTCCAGGTCCTCGCGGGTGTCGCCGTAGGCGTAGATCTGCCCGTAGCGCGACAGGTCGTAGCGTTCGCTGACGCGGCGCGGCTTTTCCGCGCCCACGCACTGCGCGCCGTGGTAGCGACCGGTCAGCACGCCGCCTTCGGCTTCCAGCGCCGAACAGATCCAGTCCAGGCCATGACGCTCGCACCAGTGGCGCAGGTACAGATCGAAAGCGCCGGACACCACCACCACGGTATCGCCCTGCTCGCGGTGCCAGGCGATGCGCTGCAGGGCCTCGGGTCGGATCGCGCCAGGCAGCACCTCATCAGCGAAGCGGCGCCCGGCCTGCTCGGCCGTCGCGACGTCCAGCCCCTGGAAGCCGAACCGCGCCACCCGCGCGCGGATCGTGCTGCCCGACACCAGCCCGAGCTTGTAGCCCAGCACCATCGGCGCGAACAGCCAGCGACCCACGCGCAGCCGCTGCGGCGGCACCGCACGTGCCACGAAATCGGCGAACAGTTCGCGGTCGCTGATGGTGCCGTCGAAATCGAAGAGCGCGAGATTCATGCGTGCCGGATCAACCTGCGGTCGTGGGACAGCAGCATAGCCGGCAACGCCGGAACCTCGCACGCGAACGCCGGACGCGCCGGCGATGCGACGACGCGCCCGCGCGGCTCAGGCCAGATTGGTGAAGCGGTCCACCGTCCACTGGCCATTGTTGAGGTAGGTCCAACTGGTCCAGCTGGTGGCGCCGCCGACGCCGGGCTTGAACGTGATCGAGGCCACCGTCTTGAACTTGTTGAAGTCCAGTGGGGTCGGATAGCCCTTGCCGCCCTTGGTCACGTCGACGTAGTTGTCGGCTACTTCGCGCGTCGCGTTGTATGGGCCGCAGACCTTGCCGGTTTTCAGGGTGAACGTTACCGCGCCGAGTACGGGCATGAGCGTGCATCTCCTTGGGGCCCCGCGTGCGGAGCCGTGGCGGCGGCGCGTGGGACCATCCCGCGCGCCGGTGGGGGTGGCCGCTGAATGCCCGTCCCCTATTCCATCAAACGGCCGCGGGCCGCGCACGTGAATACCGCCCGCGCCGAGGGCGCCTAAGATGATTCGGATTTCTCAGCGGACATGTAGAGAAGCCGCCCCCGGCTCCGACTACTGAACGCAGGCGCCCACTCGAGGCGCTCCAACAGGAGTCCCGCCATGAAGTACATGTTGATGATGACGTTCCCGCATGCCGACTGGAAAGTCTCGCGGATCGAGCTGTGGCCCGAGCAGGACGTGAAGGCGCATATGGAGTACCTGGGCCGGCTCAACCACGACCTGGTCGAATCCGGCGAGTTCGTCCAGGTCCAGGGGCTGACCGGCCCGGAAGCGGCGATCATGGTCCGCGCTCGTGCCGACGGCAGCCCCGCGGTCACCGACGGACCGTTTCCGGAGTCCAAGGAATTCCTCGCCGGCTACCTGATCGTCGATGTCGACAGCGCCCAGCGCGCGTACGAGATCGCCGCGCGCTGGTCGGCCGGGCCCGGGCCCGGCGGCGCGGCGCTGAACCTGCCTGTCGAGGTGCGCCAGGTCATGGGCCACATGCCGTGCAACGATCAGTAGCGCCCGCGCTGGACGCCTCCGCAGAACGCCTGCTGCGCACGCTCGCGCCGCAGGTGCTCGGCGCGGTGGTGCGCCGCTACGGCGACTTCGCCGCGGCCGAGGACGCGGTGCAGGAAGCGCTGCTGGCCGCGGCGCTGCAATGGCCGCAGCACGGCATGCCCGAACATCCGCGTGCGTGGCTGATCCAGGTCGCGGCGCGGCGCATGACCGACCACATCCGCAGCGAACTCGCACGCCGCCAGCGCGAAGTCGAAGCGCTGCGGCAGATGCCGGAAGACGAGCGGCTGGCGTCCGCGCCGGACGAGTCCGAGGCCGGCCACGACGACGCCCTGATCCTGCTGTTCATGTGCTGCCACCCGGCGCTGACGCCGGCGTCGGCGATCGCGTTGACCCTGCGCGCGGTCGGCGGCCTGAGCACGGCCGAGATCGCCAACGCCTTCCTGGTCCCGGAGGCGACCATGGCGCAGCGCATCAGCCGCGCCAAGCAGCGCATCCGCGAATCCGGCGTGCCGTTCGCGATCCCAGGCTCGCGCGAACGCGGCGAGCGTCTGGCCTCGGTGCTGCATGTGCTCTACCTGATCTTCAACGAGGGCTACGCCAGCAGCATCGGCGAGTCTTTGCAGCGCGAGGATCTGGCTCAGGAAGCGATCCGGCTGGCGCGCGAGGTCCAGCGCGGCCTGCCGCAGGACGGCGAAGCCGCCGGCCTGCTCGCTCTGATGCTGCTCACCGACGCGCGCCGCGAAGCCCGCTGCGGAGCGGATGGCGAACTGATCCCGCTCGAATCCCAGGACCGCAAGCGCTGGAACCGGCGCGCGATCGCCGAAGGCGTGGCCCTGATCGGCCGCACGCTGTCGCGCGGCGCGGTCGGCGCCTATCAGTTGCAGGCGGCGATCGCGGCCGTGCACGACGAGGCCCAACGCTACGAAGACACCGACTGGTCGCAGATCCTCGCGCTCTACGGCCTGCTGCGGCGGATGTCGGACAATCCCATGGTCGCGCTCAACCACGCGATCGCGGCGGCCATGGTCCACGGCCCGCAGCACGGCCTGGAACGCTTGCGCGAGCTGGACGCCGACCCGCGCCTGAGCGGCCATTACCGCCTCGACGCGGTGCGCGCGCACCTGCACGAACGCGCCGGCGAACGCGAGGCCGCGATCGCCTGTTACCGCAGCGCCGCCGCGCGTACCGCCAGCATTCCGGAGCGCGATTATCTCGGCCGTCAGGCGGCGCGTCTTGGTGTGGCCGAATAGGACCGCGACTGCGTTGCGCGACGATCGACGCGCTCACGGCATCGTCGACGCTCAGCCGCGACGCATGCGGTGCCAGTCCAGCAAAGCCTCAGGCAGACGCTGGTCGATGGCGAGACCCAAGGCGGCATAGGCATCCAGAGTGTCGAGTACATTGCGGCGCAGGCCGGCCAGCGCCGGAGCGTCCAATTGCTCGGGTTCGCCACCCAAGACCTCCAGCACGCCCGCGGCCCAGGCATAGAGCGCATCGGAATGCGCATCCAGTTCCCGAGCCAGAAAATTCCGCAGCGGTGCGTGCAGGGTGTAGCCGCGCTCGACCAGCGCATCGGCGTGCGCGCGCAACAGCGCGTAGGCACCGCGGTACCACTCGGTGTGGCCGGCGGCTTCGCGCCGGATCAGCAGCGGCGCCGGCGCCCGGTGCGCGACCACCGCGTGCTGCAGCGCGAGTTCCAGGTCGCGCGCATCGCGTACGGTTTCGGTTTCGACCAGGAACGCGCGCTCCAGGTCGAAGCTGTCGTAGTAACGCGGTTGCAGTTCGCCGAGCCGGCGCAGCGGGTTGCGCGAGAACCCGAGTTTGAGCAGGTCCTCGTAGGCGCAGGGCACGACATAGACGTAGCAGCGGCCCTCGCTGGCGCTGTGGATGACGTCGGGATCGCCGGAAGACAGGAAGGCCATCGCCACAGCCTAGGACGATTGCCGCGCTCGCGCTAAGGCCATGCGAATTCGCGACCGGCCATTGACCTCAACTTTACTTGAGGTCTCAGACTGTGCCCCTCCCCGGCCATCCCAGGCCGCCATCGAAAGGACTGCGCATGTCGAACCCTGCCTCCGCCACCCCGGTCTTCCGCCTCGATCATTTCGCTGTGCCCACAGCGGCCATGCCGGCCTTCGTCGAACGCCTGCGCTACACCCAGCAGGCGCTGGACGGCATGCCCGGCTGCAAGCAGAACCTGGTCCTGACCCGGATCGGCGCCAGCGGCGAGTACGACATCGCCACCCTGGTGGAATGGGAAAGCGCCGATGCGGTCGCCGCGGCCAAAGCGGCGATGCAGCAGCGCTATGCCGAGGAAGGTTTCGACCCGGCGGCGTTCATGCGGGGCCTGGGCATCCGCGCGGATATGGCCAACTACGTGCATGCCTGAACGGCTGCGGCGCGCGTGGGGCCGCATCGCCGATCAAGCGAACGGCAGCAAGGGCCCGCCCAGCCACAGCCAGCGCGCCATCCAGGCCACGGTCAGCGCGATCAGCGTGGTCAGCGGCATGCCCACGCGCAGGAAATCGCCGAAGGTGTATTGACCGGGATTGAGGATCAGCAGGTTGCCGTGGTGGCCGATCGGAGTCAGGAACGAGGCCACCGCGCCCATCGCAGTGCAGACCACGAACGGCAGCGGCGGCAGCCCCAGGCTCTGTGCAAAGGCCAGCGCGATCGGCGCCAGCAGCACCGTGGTCGCCGCGTCGGACAGGATCTGGGTCAACAGCGCGGCGGCGGCGAACATCAGCAACAACAGGCCGAGCACCGGCAGGCCCTGCGCGTGCGTGGCCAGCAGGTTCGCGATCAGGTCCGCAGTGCCGGTCTTGTCCATCGCGATGCCCAGCGGGATCACGCCGGCGATCATCACGTAGATGCGCACATCGATTTCTTCGTAGGCGCGCTCGATGCTGACGCAGCGCGTGAGCACCATCGCCACCGCACCGAGCAGGAACGCGATCTGCGGCGCCAGCGACTCGGTAGCCGCCAATACGATCGAGGCGGCCATGATCGCCAGCGCCAGCGGCGCGCGCCGGCGGGTGCTGCCGCGCGCGTCGAACGGCATCAGCATCAGGAAGGCCCGGTGCGTGGCCAGTTGCTCCAACCGCGCCTGCGCGCCCCACAGCACCAGCAGATCGCCCTCCTCCAGGCGCAGCTCCGACAACTCGCTGTGCAGCCAGCCCTCCTTGCGCCACAGCCCGACCACGACCACGCCCAGGGTGCGCAGGAAGTCGATCTCCGACACGCTGCGTCCGAGGAACTCCGAACGCGGCGCGACCACCGCCTGCACCAGGCGTTCCTCGCCCAGCGCCTCGACCTGCCTGCCTTCGCGCGGCTTCTCGCCGTACTTGACCACCGCGTGCAGCGACAGACCGGGCTCATCGCGCACCGATGCGATCTCGTCCGGCGAAGCGCGCACCAGCAGCACGTCCCCGGCCGCCAGCGGACTGTCCGCGCTCTGGTCGCGGCGGCGTATGCCGTGGCGCAGCCAGTCCACCACTTGCAGCCGATCCTGGAAGGCCTTTTCGAAGGCCGCCAGGGTCTTGCCGATCCAGGGCGAACCTTCGTCGACCAACAGTTCGGTGTAGTAGCGCTCCAGTTTGAGGTAATCCACGTTGCCGCTTTCGCCCTGGCGCTTGGGCAGCAGCCAGCGTCCGGCCAGCATGTAGATCGCGCCGATCAGGACCAGCATCGCGCCGATCGGCGTGATCGCGAACAGGTCCATGCGCCCGCCGCCGGAGCGCGCCAGCAGATCGTTGGCGAGCAGGAACGCAGGTGCGCTGATCAAGGTCAGCGTGGTGCCCAGCGAGGCCGCCAGCGACATCGGCATCAACAGCCGCGACGCCGCCAGCTTTCGCTCCTGCGCCAGCCGCATCAGGATCGGCAGCATCATCGCGGTGACCATCAAATGGTGCGAGAACGCCGCCATCGCCGCGGTCGCGGGCATGATCACCGCGATCGCACGCGCCTCGCTGCCGCCGGCCGCGCGGCCGATCGCCGCACCGATGCGGTCGGTGATGCCGGTCGCGGACAGGCCCGCAGATAGCACGAACACCGCCGCGACGATGATCGCCGGCTCGCTGGCGAAACCCGACAGCGCTTCCTTCGGCGACAGCACACCGGTCAGCGCCAAGGCCAGCGTCGCCAGCATCGCCACCAGATCCACGCGCAGCTTCTCGCTGATGAACAACGCCAGCGCCGCGGCCAGGATCAACAGGAATACGATTTGCTGCGGGTCCATCGCCGTCCCTGTTGCGAAATCTACGTACTAACTTAGCCGATGCGCATGAAGGCGACATTCATGCGCGGCGATACTCAGTACCGATTCGGCATCGGCACCGCGAGCGAGTGCGATCGATCGGGAAACCGATCGCACTCGTATCTGTTTCGCCACCGAACGGCACGATCGAGGTGGCGTCAACACATGGGATCCTACGCGCAGGTCGGTGCCGGGCTTGCAGCGGTCGCCGCCGCAAGCCCGACGCGCGCTGCGTTCAGCGCGCTACGGCGTACGGCTCGGTATCGGTGCCTGCGTCTGCGTCGGCGTGCCAGCAGAGGCCGGCGTCGCAGGCGTGGCCATGGATGCGACCGGCTGATTCGAACGCCCCTGCGCATCAATGTCGACCGGCGCCAGCAGACGGCTCGCATCCTGCATCCCACCCTGTATCGCGAACAGACGGTTGCCGTTGGCGCTGACGTGATCGATACGACTCAATGGCTGCGCGGCGCTCAACGCCGCATCGGTCAACGACGCCGCCGCGTTCGCGCGCGCCAATGGCGTCGTCAGAGCGTCACCCGGTGTCTGCCCGCGACCGTCGTCCCGGACCAGGGCCGCGCTCGCCTGTTGATACAGGGCGTGCTTGGGATGGCTCGGGTCTTGATAGGCGTGATCGTAGGCCGGCGACGAGGAGGACGAGGATGCAACCGCCGGCATGGCGGCCGCCGGTGCCGCCGTGGGCGGCAGCGCGACCGCGATCGGCGCGGGCCCCGGCATTGGGTTCCAGACGGGCGCGCCGCGCGCGCGCGACTGCGTCACCCAGTCGCCGGGCACGCCGGTGAGGAAAGCGACTTCGCCCTTGGGGCTGGAGATCGCGATCACGTTGGCGTCCTCCAGGCGAGGCGTATCGGTCAGCAGCACCGCGCGCGTCGGCGTCAGCTCCGCTGCCGATATTTTGGAGGAAGGCGCACCGCTCATCCGATGAACATCGTCGAATCCGGTCACGCGCCGCGAAGTGGGCCGCATGCGGTCGCCAACCTGCTGCTCCCACACATACAGCTCGTGCAGCGGCGACTCGATCCGATAGGTGTAGTTCTTGTCGTTCTTGCCGCCGCAATCTTCGGTGCGTGCGGTGGACACGTGCAAAGTGGTGGTATTGGTTTCCTTGCGGATGCCCTCGTACAACTGCTGCAAGCCGACCAGCTTGCCCCGCATCTGGTTGTCGAGGTAGTCGCTGACCGTGCGCTCGGCAGGAGGCAGGGCCACTACGGTATTGGGGTCGCGGACCGAACGCGCGATCAGATCGCGCGCCGTGCCCGTATCCATCTGCACTCGCGCCCTGAAGCCGCCTGCGGCTTGAATTTCCGCGGGGCTGCGATTGTCTTCGCGAAAGAAATCGAACGGCATGAGAACGCTCCTTATTCGGTGTGGTTTCCTATGGGCTCCGGTGTCGCGCGAACCGATCCTGCCGCCAGCCGGAGCCGCAGTGTTCCACAGATGTCCGAGCGCCGTCCGCTGCGGTCGCGGTCGCGGTCGCGGTCAGATCGACTGCGCCAGCATGAAGATCGGCAAGTAGAGCGCGCCTATGCACAGCGGAAGCAGCAGCACGATGCTGAGCACGCCGATCCAGCAAGCCGCGGCGGCGCGACGCTGCGGTCGCAGCCAGAACAGCCATGCCAGCACTACGAATACCGGCAACGCCCACAAAGCCAGGTACCCCTGCAACACCAAGCGCGTCATCAGGGGCACGTCGGCGCCGAAGCTCTCGAATATCTGGCCGAACTGCGGCACCACCAGGGTCGGGATCAGCGCCGTGAAGATCGCGCAGACCATGCCGATCACGAACAACGCCGGGCGGCCCGAGGACGGTACGGTCGGTGTGGCGGAGGTTGGGGCCTGGTAGGGATTGCTCATGAAAGTCCCGGATCGAGTCGATACGCATATGGTGCCGGAACGCGGCGGTCGGGCAGCCTCGGGCATCGCCAAAGATACGAAAAAGCCCCGCATCGCGGGGCCTTCTCGTGGCAACGCCCCGTTTGCGCGGGAGCGACTGCGGGCCTCAGGCCCAGGGATCGCGCAACACGATGTTCGCGTCGCGGTCCGGGCCGGTCGAGACCATCGCCAGCGGGCAGCCGGACAGTTCTTCCAGCGCGCGCAGGTAGGCGCGAGCGGCAGCGGGCAGCTTGTCCCACTCGGTGACGTTGTGGGTGCTTTCCTGCCAGCCCGGGAACTCCAGGTAGACCGGCTCGCACTCGTTCCAGCCCTGCGCGTCGAGCGGGGCGTACTCGGTTTCCTTGCCGCGGTAACGGTAGGCGATGCAGAGCTTGAGCTTGTCCATGCCGTCGAGGATGTCGAGCTTGGTGATGCACAGGCCGGAGATGCCGTTGATCGCGACCGCGCGCTTGAGCGCGACCAGATCGATCCAGCCGCAGCGGCGCGGCCGGCCGGTGGTGGCGCCGAATTCCTGGCCGCGCTTGCGGATGCCTTCGCCGATTTCGTCGTCGAGTTCGGTCGGGAACGGACCGCCGCCGACGCGGGTGGCGTAGGCCTTGGCGATGCCGAGTACATAGTCGATCGAGTCCGCGCCCACGCCGGTGCCGGCGAGCGCGCCGCCGACGGTGGTGTTGGACGAGGTCACGTAGGGATAGGTGCCGTGGTCGATGTCGAGCAGCGAACCCTGCGCGCCTTCGTACAGCACGCGCTTACCCTGCTTGCGCAGGTCGTGCAGGATGCCGGCGACGTCGGACTTCATCGGCTCGACGTATTCGCCGAAGGCCAGCGCTTCGTCCAGGGTCTGCTGGTAGTCGACCGCGTCGACGCCCAGGTACTTGGTCAGGACGAAGTTGTGATAGTCCAGCGCGGTGCGCAACTTCTCGGCCAGCTGGTCGGGGTAATGCAGGTCGGCGACGCGGATGCCGCGGCGGGCGACCTTGTCCTCGTAAGCCGGACCGATGCCGCGACCGGTGGTGCCGATGGCCTTGCCGCCGGCGGCCTTCTCGCGGGCCTGATCCAGGGCGATGTGGTACGGCATGATCAGCGGCGTGGCCGGGCTGATCTTCAGGCGCGAACGCACTTCGACGCCGGTGGCTTCGAGCTCGTCGATTTCCTTGCGCAGCGCGGCCGGGCTCAGCACGACGCCGTTGCCGATCAGGCACAGCGCGCCGTCGCGCAGGATGCCGGACGGGATCAGGTGCAGGACGGTCTTCTTGCCGCCGATGACCAGAGTGTGGCCGGCGTTATG
>CAMLID010000060.1 GCA_946480055.1 uncultured Lysobacter sp.
TCGACGGCCGTCCGCTGATCTACGTGATGGACGAGTTCTGGAAGATCCTCGACGGTTCCGGCGGCCTCAAGGAATTCGCCAAGAACAAGCAGAAGACCATCCGTAAGCAGAACGGCATGGGCATCTTCGCGACCCAGAGCCCGGAAGACGCACTGGCCAGCGACATTTCGGCTTCGCTGATCGAACAGACCGCGACCCTGATCCTGCTGCCCAACCCGAACGCCAGTCGCGAAGACTACATCGAAGGCCTCAAGCTGACCGACTCCGAGTACCAGGTGGTCAAGGGCCTGGACGAGCGCTCGCGTTGCTTCCTGGTCAAGCAGGGCCATGCGGCCACGGTCTGCCAGCTCAACCTGCGCGGCCTGGACGATTCGCTGGCGGTGATCTCGGCGTCCACGGACAACATCGAAATCATGCACAACGTGCTTCACGAGGAAGCCAAGCGCGCGGGAGTGCCGGTCGACGACCTGCGCCCGGACCAGTGGCTGCCTTCGTTCTACGCCAATCGCAAGGGCTCGGGCAAAGCCAAGCCGAACAACCCCGAACGGGCTACGGCCTGAACCCCGCTACGGAATCATGCGGCACGCATATATGGCGAATACGCTCAAAATGCTTTAGCAACAAGGCGCTGGCGAATCGATCGCGGGCGCAAACGACGATGTACGTCAGCAAGGACTGGGACCATGCGAAGTGGTCGAAGGGAGAAGGAGATGGATATGAATGGCCAGGTCACCGAGAAAAAACAGCAAGAGCGCAGGAAAGGCACGGGTGGTCGACGTCTAGGAGTATTGGCGACGGTGCTGTCGTGCGTGCTGATGGTGGGTCCTAGCAACGCCACCGGTATTCCGGTTGTCGATGCGGCAAGCATCCTCAAACAAGTCATCGTCTCTATCGAGCGAGGCTTGGAGCATGTGGAAACGATTAGCAAGTGGACGCAGCAGCTCAACCACATGAGGCAGCAAGTCGTCCAGATACAGAGCATGCTTAGCAGCATCGGCATGCCGGCCAACCAGCCGCTGACCAAGGTGGGCGACAACTATCTGGTTGCCGAGAGCTGCGGCGGCAGCGGCGGATTCAGCCTGGCGAGCCTGGCGTCGGTCTTCAGGCTCAATACCAGCGGCGATGTGATGGAGCAGCAGAAGCAGATTTGCGTGAACATTCGCGTCGCGCGCAACAAGAAGTTCGATTACACGGTCGACTTCGTTCAGAGGACTGCGCCGCAAATGCAGACCATGCTCGATCGGCTGAATTCTCAGCGCAACAGCAACAACAATCAGGGCAATTTACAGGCAGTCGACAGCGACTCGATGCGGATGGCCAACGATTTGGCGCTGAAATTCCAGGTATGGGAAGGCCAGATGAAGGCCTACGATACCTACATCGCTTCGATGGAAGAGAATCAGCGCGTGCTCGCCAGGACCGCCCTGAAGGGCAAGCAAACCATCGTAGGCGCGATTGTGGAAACTGCGGTGCTGAAGACGGCGCTGTCGGTCGGCAACTGAGTCACGGTACGGATACAAGGCGAACGGGCCCGTCAACGGGCCCTGTTCGCGGCTATACGGAAGCGCGTCCTGCGCCGATGGGTTCGGTGCGGTGGTGTGGACAGGGGCAGGCCAGCGGCAGTGACCCAATAGGCAGGTAGGTACGCAGATGAGCAGGGGAATCGAAATCGTGGGCGATTGGCTAAAGGGCAGCATCGGCAACTGGCTGGACTGGTTGCACCCGCAGGCGCAGGCGTCGGTCGGAGACTTCATCTTTTTCCGGCTGATCCTGACCTATCTCCGCAAGGAGATTCAGGAGTTCGGCGTTAACCTGATGGGGAACGCGATGCAGTGGGTGGGCGGTATCGCGCTCACTTTGATGACGCTGTGGATCCTGATCCAGGGCTATCGCATTGCGACGGGCCTGTCGCGCGAGCCGATGATGGCGTTGGTGACCAACTCGTTGCGCGCGGCGTTCATCGTCGGCGTTGCGACGTCGATGGCGGCCTTCGGCACCGATCTGCACGACTTCATCACCAAAGACCTGAACAAGGAAATCCACTGGATCGTCACCGGTAGCAACGAGCAGATCGAGGACAAGATCGACGAAAGTCTGGGCTGGATGCAGGTGGCCTTGTCCAGTATCGACATGCTCGACATCGTCAGCGATCCCACTCTGGACGACGACAAGACCCGGGCGATGTGGTTCGTCGGCATGGGGACGGGCGGCCCGGCGATCGTCAGCGGCACGATGTTGCTGCTCTACGAGATCGCAATGGCGATGTTCGTCGGCTTCGGGCCGATCTTCATCCTGTGTCTGTTGTTCGATCAGACCAAACAGTTGTTCAGCAAATGGCTTTTCTACGGCATCGGAACCCTTTTCTCGATGGCGGTGCTAAGCGCGATGGTTTCGATCGCGTTGGAAATGGTGACCCGCGTGGCCTTCAAATTCTGGAGCGTCGCGGCTGCAGGCAAGCTGCTCGGCACTAGTTTCTCCGACGGCATGTCGAGCCAGGCGATGCAGCAGGGCGGTATGGGCTTGATCCTGACCACCTTAATCGTCAGCGCGCCGCCGATGGCCGCGATGTTCTTCCAGGGTCTGCTCGGTACGCCTAGCGCCTACAACGCCATGGGCGGCGCCGGCTCGGCTATGCCGGGCGCGGGCATGCCGCCGGGTTACGCCGGCAGCGCGGGTTACCGTCCGACGACGCCGAACATGGGCTCGGCGCAGATGCCGAACACGCCGAATCCGAGCACGATCGAATCCCAGGGCACGCGCGTCTCTACCGGACAGACGGCCCAACCATTTAAGGACGAGATCCAGAAACGTTGATGGCGTGAACTGTTTTGCTCACAGGCCGCTACGGATTCTGCCTGCGTTCATTACGAGTGAGGTGGGATAGGGCTCGCGCCACATCCCACCTCGAAGGATCGACCATGATCATGCGCAGTCTCATTACATGTAGCCTTTTGCTGGCGAGCCTGTCGTGGGCCGAAGCGGCCCGAGCCGAGCAGGGTTGCCCAGAAGGTCTGGCTCCGATCGGGCAAGCGCCCGGTCCGATCTGCGTGCCGCAACCCGGTTACGGGCTCGGCGGGCCCAGTCCGGTCCAGCAACGGCCGAACGTGCCGCAGCCGCGTTGGCTGGATCGCTGGGGCGCCATCGCCATCGACGGCGTCGCGCAAAAGATGGGCGCGGTGACGGATAAGAAGAACAGTCGCGACGCGCAGAAGGCGGCTCTGAAGGAATGCCAGACGCGCGGCGGATCGGCGCAGGAATGCAAGAAGACGCTGCTGGTTTACGGTAACGGTTGCGGTGCAGTGGCGCTGGGCAGCGATTTTGTGGTGGCTCGCGGCGGCGGCAGCATCGAACAGGCCTCGGAAAGAGCGCAGAAGGATTGCAGCGTGAACTCGGCCAATTGCGAGGTTCTGTACACACGCTGCAGCTACCCGGTGCTGGTCAACTGACCGGACCGGTGCCTCGCAAGAAGTTTCGCGGTTCCCTGGTATCGAAGGACTCGGTGCCGGGTTTGATGTAAGGTATGGCCTGAGCTTGGCCCAAGGGCGGACTGCCCGAAGGCCTTGCGGAGGTATCAAGGGGTGCGATCGCTCAGCCGTAACTAGGATGTCACGGCGGTATTGCAATCGTTCTCCGAGGAGTTACACCGCCGGCATCCGCCGGCGGGCAATAGGCGATGCGACGTTGCCGCGACTGCGGTGGCGCAGCCGCCGCATGAGTAGGGGTTTCCATGAAGTTACAACTCGTTCCGTTGGCGCTATTGCTAGCCCTTGCCAGCGCCTGCGACCGCACGCCCGATGCGCCCGCCGCATCCGTGCCTGCCGCCTCCGTCCCCGATTCCAAGCCCGCACCCACGCCTGCCGCCGATCCGGCGGCGCCGTCCGTCGCGTCCGTTGCGGCCACGCCCGCGGTCGCACCGCAGACCTTGCCCGCTGAAGCCTGCGCGCCCGAGGCCTACGCCGATTTCTTCAACGACTACGTCGGTTCGCCCGGCGTGCGCGCCGCGTACACCGCCGACACGGTGCGCGTGGGTTCGTTGGACAAGCCGGCCGAAGCGCGTCCGGTCGCAAAGGCCGACTACCGCGACTTCAAGGTCGGCATCGTCGACAGCCGCTGGGCCTACCTCGACCCCGCGGTCAAGGACCCCGGCAGCTACCCGCTGCTGGACCTGGAGTTCAAGCCCGAAGGCGGCAAGTCCTTCCGGGTCGAGTACGTCCAGGCCGAGTTCGACGCCGACGACAACGTGGTCAAGACCATAGGCAAGCCAGGCGCCTATGTGTTCGAGCGCGGAAACGACTGCTGGGTCCTGAGCCAGGACCTGCATTGATCGCCGCGGCCGTGCGCCGCGGTAACAACGGGACACAAGGAGATCTCCCATGGGCAAGATCCGCATCGTAGAGAGCGTGGGCGGCAGTACCGAGCACGTCCACAGCTACGACGACATCGAAATTCATCACCCCAGCAAGAAGGGCAAGGAAGCTGGGCGGCATTACCAGGTCATCGACGGCCACAACGAGGAAATCCTGTCCTCGGGCGGCAAGGTCGCGCATTCGCGCGACGGCCACGTGTTCGTGTCCAAGGACTTCGTCCTGCTCGACGAGAAGGGTCGTTCCAGCCCGGTGCACGTGCCGGCGCCGGCCGACGGCTTCGTCAAGATCGACAAGAACAGCGGCCTGGTGAAGATCTACGACAAACTGCCCGACGGCGAGATGATCGCCCAGGTGCGGCACATGGATCTGCGCCAGTTCCCGCTGAAGGACGGCGATCCGATCCAGTACGGCCAGCCGATGGGCCTGCAGGCCGGCATGGGCGGTGGCAAGCTCAACAAGTACCCCACCCACACCCATATCGACTTCAACGCCAACCATCTGGACAAGTTCAAGCAGTACGTCCACGACATCGACACCGGCGTCATCTCCACCGATCGCTATCCGGGCAAGGGCCAGGCCACGCCGGTGACCGCACCGGTGCAGCACGACAAGCCCGCCGATGTCGCCAAGCCCGCGCCCGCGCGCGCTTCGGCCGACGGCGTGCTGCGTTCGGGCGAGCAGGGCGGCGAGATCCGCGCACTGCAGGAAAGCTTGAACAAGCTGGGTTATCACGACGGCAAGGGCCGCGCGCTGACTCCCGACGCCGACTTCGGCGCCAGCACCAAGGAAGCGGTGCAGGCGTTCCAGCGCGCGCACGGTCTGAAGGACGACGGCGTCGCCGGTCCCAAGACCTTGGACGCGCTGAAGAAGTCCGAACAGACCCCGCTGCTGTCCAATCCCTCGCATCCGGACCACGCCATGTTCAAGCAGGCGGTCGGCGGCCTGGAGAAGCTGGGCCCGAACGCCGGTTTCAAGAACCACGCCGAACTCGAACGGGCCGCGGCGACGCTGACCTTCGAAGCCAAGGTCGGCGGCTTGAAGCAGATCGATCACGTCGCGCTGAGCACCAACGGCACCGGCCTGTTCGCGGTCCAGGGCGGGCTGACCGACCCCGGCCACCATCGTGCGCACGTGGACAAGCTGCAGGCCGGCGCGCAGCCGCTGGAACAGTCGACGTTCCAACTGCAACAGGACACGCAGCAGCGCCAGAAGATCGAGGCGCAGGCACCGGCGGTCGCGCAACAGCAACAGCGCGAACCGCGCGTGATGGCTTGACGATGCAAACGCCGATCGACGGCCATCGTCGATCGGCGCGAGGCCGGCTGCGGACGCAACACCCGCCGCAGCCGGCAAAGCCGAACGGAGTATCGAGCGAGACCATGCGCAAGTCGTTGACCTTGTTAGTGCTGATGACGTCGCTGGCGGCATGCCAGGCGGCGGCGCCCGGCGATGCGGAACCGCAGGCTGCTGCGTCCGCGACCGCCGCGCAGACGCAGCCAAACCCGCAACAGGAAGTGCCCGTGAACAATCTGTCCGTGACCCCGCAGCAAGACGATCTGACTCAGTTCATCCCCGCTGGCGGCAAGCAGCTGGCGGTGCAGCGCGCCGATCTCGACGGCGATGGCCGCGAGGACGCTGTGCTGGTGATCGATCCGCCGATGCAGGCCGACGCCAAGCTGGGCGAGGGCACGCCGCGCACCGTGCTGGTGCTCATCCGCGACGCCGACGGCAAGCTGCAGGTCGCCAAGCGCAGCGAGCGCCTGGTGCCCTGCGCCCGTTGCGGCGGTATCGCCGGCGATCCGTTCGGTTATGTGCGTGCCTATGCGGGCGGGTTCACCGTGTTGATCGAAGGCGGTTCGCGCGAGCGCTGGTCGGACGAGTTCGGCTTCGCTTATTCGGCCGAGCAGAAGGATTGGCTGTTGGAAAAGGCGGTACGCAGCGTGGTCGACACCGACACGGGCGAGGACAAGCGTCTGGATTTGCAACGTAAGGATTTCGGCGCGATCCGGCTCGAGGAATTCGACCGCGACAAGCTGCCGTCCGTGGAAGAGGCCTGAGTACGCAGGAGCGTCACCGAACCGGGCAGGGAACGTCCGGGCAGGGCTTGGGTTTTGGCGATATGGGCATTCAACCAGGAGCTACACATGACGACGGATAGGGAAACGCAACTATTGCAGGCCGCGACGGCGTCGGGGATCACCTCGCGTCGCGAACTGGCGAACTTCATGGCTCAGGTCGGCCACGAATCGCACGGCCTGACCAAGCTCGAAGAGGGCTTCCGCTACACCAAGGGCATCTCGCAGATCCCGGTGAAGTCGGCGATGCGCGAAGGCGCGCCGGCGCTGGAATCGGCGCGTCTGGAGGCCCTGCGCGGGCGCCCGGAGGCGCTGGCCGACTTGATGTACGGCGGTCGCATGGGCAACGACGAGCCCGGCGACGGCTACAAATATCGCGGTCGCGGCTACATGCAGCTGACCGGCAAAGACAACTACCGTTCCGCCGGCGAAGCGCTGGGCCTGGACCTGGTGCAGCATCCCGATCTGGCGTCCAAGCCCGAGAACGCGGCCCGCATCGCGACCTGGTACTGGCAGAACAACGTGCCGCAGAACGCGCGCGAGGACGTGACCAAGGCCACTCGCGCGGTCAACGGCGGCACCAACGGCCTGGCCGATCGCGAAAACCGCAACGAGCGCTGGCTGCAGACGCTGACCCCGGAACTGATGGAGCAGCTTGCCGCCGGCCGTATCGGTCGTGCGGTGGAGCCGAACACGCCGACCACGCCCGCACCCGCGCGCGCGACGCCGAATGCAGCCGCCGATGGCGTGCTGAAGTCGGGCGAGAAGGGCGCGGCGATCGAAGCGATGCAGAAATCGCTGCAAGCGCTGGGCTACACCGACGGCAAGGATCGCGCACTGAACCCGGACGGCAACTTCGGCGCCAGCACCAAGGAAGCGCTGCAGGCGTTCCAACGCGCGCACGGCCTGAAGGACGACGGCGTCGCCGGTCCCAAGACCCTGGACGCGCTGAAGAAGTCCGAACAGACCCCGCTGCTGTCCAATCCCGCGCATCCGGACCACGCCATGTTCAAGCAGGCGGTCGGCGGCCTGGAGAAGCTGGGCCCGAACGCCGGTTTCAAGAACCACGCCGAACTCGAACGGGCCGCGGCGACGCTGACCTTCGAAGCCAAGGTCGGCGGCTTGAAGCAGATCGATCACGTCGCGCTGAGCACCAACGGCACCGGCCTGTTCGCGGTCCAGGGCGGGCTGACCGACCCCGGCCACCATCGTGCGCACGTGGACAAGCTGCAGGCCGGCGCGCAGCCGCTGGAACAGTCGACGTTCCAACTGCAACAGGACACGCAGCAGCGCCAGAAGCTCGAGGCGCAGGCCAACCCGACCCAGACGCCGCCGACGCGCGCGATGGGTTGAGTCGACCCGCCGCGCGCAGGCGCGGCGCAGGTACGGCTGCATCCGCGAGGGGGCGAGATGCAGTCGTCGGCCCGGTCCGGTGCGACCCCGTAGCAGGGCGCACCGGACCGAGTCGGTCGAGCTCGACCCGATCACTATCGAAACGCTTCAGGAATTCTCATGAAATCTGCAAATCTTCTGTGCATCGCACTGCTGACGGTTCTGGCCGGCTGCAATTCGTCGACCGCACCGTTCGACGCGGCTACGACCGCACCGGCCGACGCGGTGGCGGCGACGCCGCCCGCGCCGCCCATGGCCACTGCCGCGACTGCCGCGACTGCCGAAGCCGCTGCAACGCCCGCTCCCGCTGCGACGGCGCCCGCCGGCGACGGCCGCTCGCTGTGCGCAGCAACCGAAGACGTCGTGCTGTCGTGCAAGCTCGCCGGCGGCCAGCTGGCTTCGTTGTGCGCGTCCAAGGGCATCAGCGACCAGGCCGGCTACGTCTACTACGCCCAGGGCGCGGCGGGCCATCCCGACTACGTGTTTCCGGCCGACAAGGGCGTGCATGCCAAGCGCTTCAAGCGCACCCAGCTCGGTTTCGCCGGCAATACCGGCGGCTATGCCTATTCGTTCGAGGACGGCGGCCGTAAGCGCATCTTCTATTCGATCTCCGGCGAGAAGGGCCTGCAGGAGCAGGGCGTGCTGACCGCCAGCGGCGATGCGGTCAAGGCCGAGGCCTTCGTGGCCTGCGAGCCGGGCAGCGTCGTCGACGATATCGACGACACCTTGTTCAAATTCACCCGCGGCTGGGACCGCGACGCTGCGATCGATCGCGGCGGGCTTCCGGCCAAGCCCTGAGCTACGGCCGCAGCCTCAACTACGCATAACGATCGCATCAAGGAGGAAACCCAATGTCTACACCGAGCAACCGCGATTTTCTGCTGCAGCGCGCCTACGAGTCCGGCATCCGTGAACCGCGTGAACTGGCCGCGTTCATGGGCCAGATGCAGGTCGAATCCCGATCCTTCGCCAGCATGCACGAGAACCTGGGCTACAGCGCCGAGCGCCTGCACGAAGTGTTCCCGGATCGCAACGGCATGAACACCCTGGCCGAAGCGCGCGACGTCGTGCGCGGCGGCCGCGAGCAGATCGCCGAGACCATCTATGGCGGCCGCTGGGGCCGCGACAACCTCGGCAACACCGAGCCGGGCGACGGCTGGCGTTTCCACGGCCGCGGTTACGTGCAGCTGACCGGCCGCGACAACTACGAGCGCGCCGGCCGCGAGCTCGGCCTGGATCTGGCCGCCAATCCCGAGCTGGCCGCGGACCGCGGCAACGCCGCCAACATCGCCGTGCACTACTGGCAGAGCCGGGTCGTACCGCACGGCAATCAGTTGAACGTGCGCGAGGCCACCCACGACATCAACGGCGGCTACAACCATCTGCCCGAGCGCCGCGCCGCGGTGGCCCAATGGGAGCGCATGCTCACCCCCGAGGTGATGCAGGGCCTGGCCCGCGGCGAAGTGGTGCTGCCCGCGCCGGGCCGCGGCCGCGATCCCATGGCCGACGGCGTGCTCAAGCTCAACGAGCGCGGCCAGGCCGTCGAGGACATGCAGGAAACGCTCAAGCGCCTGGGCTATCGCGACGCACAGGGCAACGAGCTCAACCCCGACGGTCATTTCGGTCGTCGCAGCCAGGAAGCCTTGAAGGCGTTCCAGCGCGATCACGGCCTGGAAGACGACGGCATCGCAGGACGCGATACCTTGAATGCGCTGCGCAATGCGCAGCCCAACCAGCCGCAGACCGAACGCGGCCGCGATCAGCCGGCGCAGCCGACCCCGGCCGAACCGGCACGCAGCAGCTCGCTGCAGGACCCGGCCAATCGCGACAATCCGGTCTACCGCCAGGCGGTCGCCGGGCTGGAGCGTCTGGGCCCCAATGGCGGCTTCGACAATCGCGAGCAGCTCGAGCGCGCGGCCGCGACCCTGACCTACGAGGCCCGGGTCAGCGGCCTGACCCAGATCGACCACGTCGTGCGCAGCACCAACGGCACCGGTCTGTTCGCGGTGCAGGGCGGCCTGAACGACCCGGCCCACCACCGCGCGTTCGCCGATCGCGGCCAGGCGGTCGGGCAGAGCGTCGAGCAGACCAGCCAGCGCCTGCAGCAGGACGTGCCGCAGATGCAGCAGACCCCGGCCATGGCGCAGCCGCAGCCCGAGCGCCAGCAGCAGGCCAGCCAGCGCGTGTGATCGTGGCGGCCGCGTTTCGCCCGTAGCGGCGGCGCGCGGCCGTTTCCCCTCATGCGGGCGCGCCTGGTCGCGCGCCCGCCACCGGACCTCAGCCGTGCAGCCCCCCCGGGACGCGGCTGTGGCGGCAGTCGGATGCGGGACCGCATGCGGTCCCGCATCCGCCTAGCCTTGAAGCACTCTCGCGATTGCGCGAGCATACGGGTCAGGCTGCAGCAGCGGAGGCGCCATGAACGGACTCCCCCAGGGACAGGAACGCAGGGTCGACAGCGACGCGTCGGTGAAGACCCTGGACGACCTGCGACAGGCCGAACAACGCGCGCTGCTGAGCAGTCCCAGCCATCCCAACCACGACCTGTTCAAGCAGGTGCGGGTGTGTCTGGATCGCCAGGACACGGTTTCCTCGCGCACGCCGGAACAGAACGACAACCTCGCGGCCGCACTCGCGGTCGAAGCCAGGCGCAACGAAATGCGCGTCAACCACGTCGTCCTGAGCAAGGACGGCGAGCGTGCGTTCGCGGTCGAGGGCGACCTCAATTCGCCGTCGCGCCGGGTCAGCTACGTCGAAACGGCGCAGGCCGCGGCGCAGCCGATCGAGCGCAGCGGCGAGCAGCTGGCGCAATTGTCGCGCGAGCAGGATCAGCGCGACCGCCGTCAGGCGCAGGAGCAGGATCGCCAGCGCCAGCCCGAGGCGCAGCGCGAAGCGCCGCTGCTCGGCCTGGGGCCGCGTTCGCTGTGACGGCGACGCAGGCGGGTCGGGCCCGCGAGGCAATGCAGGCATTGGAGGCCAGGCAGTGAGCGAATACCAACATCACCTACTTACGCGCGGCAAGTACCAGATCGTCGCGTTGACGCCGGATGCACAATTCGAGGACGACGACATCTATGCTTACGCGGTGATGTCGTCTTCGGGCGTCAAGCTGCGCCAGGAGCTGACGCTGAGCGACGCCAGGAATTGGCTGGACGACCGGATGGAGCGGGAGCGGGGCAATGTCTCCTCACCGACGCCGGATCCGCCGGTGGAAGCGGCTCCCGTACGATCCACGTTGCTCCGGCCCGGCCGGAAGCGTCGCTGATCGCATGGCGGGCCTCGGGGAACTTCAAGCAGGGAACAACACGTGAAAGGGAAGCTGATCTTCGCCCTGGTCCTGGGCATCGCCGCCTTGGCTGCCGGGCTGTATCTGTCGGGCTATTTGTCGCTGCTGTTCCTCAAAATCGATACCGGTCTACTCAAGTGGAGCACCTTCACGGACTACGTGCGGGTGCTCGATCTGCCGCAGTACAAGCAGTACGCAGGCAGGATCAAGGCCTCGGGCTACATCGGCTTCGGCCTGCCGGGCCTGGCCTACCTCGCGCTACTGGTGTTGATCCTCAAGCCCAAGTCGCGCTCGATGCACGGCGATGCGCGCTTCGCCAACGGCATGGATCTGCAAAGCAAGGGCATGTTCAAGTCGGCCAACAACGGCATCGTGGTCGGCAAATACAACGGCAAGCTGGTGCGCCTGGCCGGTCAGCAGTTCGTGATCCTGGCCGCGCCGACCCGTTCGGGTAAGGGCGTCGGCATCGTCATCCCGAACCTGCTCGAGTACCAGGAATCGATGGTGGTGCTGGACATCAAGCAGGAGAACTTCGACCTGACCAGCGGCTGGCGCGGCCAGCAGGGGCAGGAGATCTACCTGTTCAATCCCTTCGCCGAGGACCGGCGCACGCACCGCTGGAACCCGCTGACCTACGTCGCCACCGACCCGGCGTTCCGGGTCTCGGACCTGATGAGCATCGCGGCGATGCTGTATCCGGACGGTTCCGACGATCAGAAGTTCTGGGTCAGCCAGGCGCGCAACGCCTTCATGGCGTTCACCCTGTACCTGTTCGAGGCCTTCGAGGAAGAGAACAAGATCGGTTTCCCGTTCGCCAACCCGCCGACCCTGGGCGCGGTCTACCGGCTGTCTTCGGGCGACGGCAAGAGCGAGCTCAAGCCCTACCTGCAGGGGCTGTCGCAGCGCCCGTTCCTCAGCGACAACGCGCGTTCGGCCTTCGCCAACATGCTGTCGCAGGCCGACGAGACCTTCGCCTCGATCCTGGGCACGTTCAAGGAGCCGCTCAATCCCTGGATCAACCCGGTCCTGGACGCGGCCACCAGCGCCGACGATTTCCTGCTCACCGACCTGCGCAAGAAGCGCATGACGATCTACGTCGGCATCCAGCCCAACAAGCTGGCCGAGAGCCGTTTGATCGTGAACCTGTTCTTCAGCCAGATCATCAACCTCAACACCCGCGAACTGCCGCAGAACAACAAGGCGCTCAAGCACCAGTGCCTGCTGCTGATGGACGAGTTCACCTCGATCGGCAAGGTCGACATCATCGCCTCGGCGGTCTCGTACATGGCCGGCTACAACATCCGCTTGCTGCCGATCATCCAGAGCATGGCGCAGCTGGACGCGACCTACGGCAAGGACATCTCGCGCACCATCATCACCAACCACGCGCTGCAGATCATCTACGCGCCGCGCGAGCAGCAGGACGCCAACGACTACTCCGACATGCTCGGCTATACCACGGTGCGCAAGCAGAACGTGACCCGCGGCCGCGATTATTCGCGCAGCGAGTCCGAGGAGCGGCGCGCGCTGATGCTGCCGCAGGAGCTCAAGGCGATGGGCTTCGACAAGGAAGTGTTCCTGTACGAAGGCCTGCCGCATCCGGTGATGTGCGAGAAGATCAAGTACTACCAGGACAAGCACTTCACCTCGCGCCTGCTGCCCAAGGTCGAAGTGCCGACCCTGAACCTGCGCGCCTGATCCTGCCGTCTTGAGCGCGCCGTCCTAGCGTGTCGTTTTTAACCGCCGTCGCCGGATTCCGGCGCGGCGGCTGCACGAACGCGGCCGCGGCGATACGATGTCGCTCATCGGCCGACCCCGCGGCCCCATGCCCCGACATCCCCCATGCAGAACCTGCGCATCTCTCTGGTCCAAGGCGCCACCCGCTGGCACGACCCCGCCGGCAATCGCGACTACTACGGCCGCCTGATGTCCGCGCTGCACGGCACCACCGACCTGGTGCTGCTGCCGGAAACCTTCACCAGCGGCTTCAGCAACGAAGCGATCGGCAACGCCGAGACCATGGACGGCCCGACCGTGGCCTGGATCCGCGAACAGGCGGCCAAGCTGGGCGCGGCGGTCACCGGCAGCGTGCAGCTGCGCACCGACGAGGGCGTGTTCAACCGGCTGCTGTTCGCCACGCCGGACGGCGCGCTGCAGACCTACGACAAGCGTCATCTGTTCCGCTACGCCAACGAGCACGAGCGTTACGCGGCCGGCCGCGAGCGCCTGACGGTGGAGTGGAAGGGTTGGCGGATCTGCCCGCAGGTCTGCTACGACCTGCGCTTCCCGGTGTATTCGCGCAACCGCTACGACGTCGAGCGGCCGGGCGCGCTGGACTACGACCTGCTGCTGTACGTGGCCAACTGGCCGTCGGCGCGCGCCTATCCCTGGAAGACCCTGCTGCGCGCACGCGCGATCGAGAACCTGTGCTACGTCGCCGGCCTCAACCGGGTCGGCGACGACGGCAACGGCCTGCATTATTCCGGCGACAGCGCAGTGATCGATTTCCTCGGCCATGCGGTCAGCGAATGCACCGACGAGGAAGTGGTGGCGACCACGACCCTGCTGGCGGACGAGCTGGCCGCGCATCGTGCGCGTTTCCCGGCGATGCTGGACGGCGACGCGTTCGAGTTGAAGTGAAGGGTAGGGCGCGCACGTCGCCCGCCTTGGGGTAGGAGCGGCGTAAGCCGCGACCACGAACTCCGATCGCCTAGGGTAGGAGCGGCGTAAGCCGCGACCACGAACTCCGGTCGCCTGCGCCGGTTTCGTCGCCCCTGCATCTCCCACTTCCCCGATTCACGCCGCACCGTGACCCATCACGGTCGCGGCTCACGCCGCTCCTACCCCAAAGCCGCTTACGCCGCTTCCTGTGGGAGCGGCGTAAGCCGCGATCGACGAAGCGATTAACCCCGGAAGACCTGCGACTGCCCAGGTGCCCCATTCATTACCAGCTCACGCGGCGCCGACACCCGCATCCGCGGCGAGGACTACACTGGCGTGACCGCGCAAGCCGCACGGTAACCGCATCCAACGGATGCCGGCGCCCAGCGTCCGGCCGGTCCGGACCGCGGCGTCGGTTCCCCGCACCGGAGGAGCCCGCCATGGCATCGCAACGACTACAGGACTATCTGCATTCGCATCAGGTGGCCTACGACACGCTCGCCCATCCCTACGCGCCCACCGCGCACGCGGCTGCGGTCAGCGCCGAAATCGACGACCACGAAATGGCCAAGACCGTGATGGTCAAACTCGACGGTCGCCTGGCGATGGCGTTGGTGCCCGCCGACGAATGGCTACGGCTCACGCGCCTGCGCGAGGCCAGCGGCGCGCAGTACGTGGCCCTGGCCAGCGAGGCCGAGTTCAAGGAGCGCTTCCCCGAATGCGAGGTCGGCGCGATGCCGCCGTTCGGCAATCTCTACGGCCTGGAGGTCTACGCGGCCGACAGCCTGGCGGTGGAGGAGCGGATCGCGTTCAACGCCGGCAATCATCGCGAGCTGATGCGCATGGCCTGGTCGGACTTCGAGCAACTGGTGCATCCGCACGTAGCGACGCTCACGCGTCACTGAGTCCTGGTCTTGGGGCGTTGGCGCGACGCGGCCTCCGCGCCATCGACTTCAAGACGTGGACCCGGTGCGGACCGACACGGCGCCGATGCCCTTCGCCAGAACGATCTCGGCCTGATCGCGGCCGGTGCGATAGCGCGCCAGAGTGATGGGATTCTGCGGCGACAAGTCCTGCGGCGAGAGGGACAGCGTCGGCACGATACGTGCACTCGCTCAACCAGGCCGGCTGGCGCCTCATTCCACGCGGCGTATCGACTGCGCCTGCGCCTGACTTTCGCCGCGCTTGTGGAAATACACCTGCTCGGCCGCCCAACGCAGCGGCGCCGAATGCAGCAACAGGTCGAACGGCCAGTCGAACTGGAAGCGGTCGAAGGCCCAGCGCAGCGCACGCTTGGTGCGGAAGCGCGGCGCGCTGTCGATCGCGACCTGCTCCGGCGCCGGGCCGCCGCCGCGTACATGCGCGGCCAATGCCTGGCCCAGGGTCCAGCCGTGCGCCCAAGCCGAATGGATGCCGCCGGCGGTCACCGGCGAGACGATGCCGGCGGCGTCGCCGGTCAGCAGCGCACCGTCGCGTGCGAGCGGGAAAACAGGGCCGCCGCAGGGAATCAGCCCGGCACGGGTCGAGTCCGGCGCGGCGTCGGCGGGCAGGCCGACCAGGGCGCCGACCCGGGCCAGGAAACCGTCGATGTCGGGCACACGCGCGCGTTCGGGATCGTGGCGCAGGGCCAGACCGGCTTGCACGCCGGTCGGATTCTGCGCGACCCAGCCGATGTAGCCCGGCGCGTAACGCTTGCTGACGAAGCAGTGCAGGGCGTCGGGCTCGGGCAGGCTCGCACCAGCGAATTCGTACTCGATCCCGTACAGAAACTCGCTGACCCGACCCAGTCCGGCGCGCTCGGCGACGCGCGACTTGGCGCCGTCCGCGCCGACCAGGCAACGCGCGCGGCAGGCGATCGGCAGCAGGCCCTGCGACACGCCTTCGACCAGCCAGCCGTCGCCGTCGCGACGGGCCTGGGTGAAGGACGCGCCCAGACGCAGGTCGACGCCGTTGCGGCGCAGTTCGTCGGCCAGCCAGCGCATCAGCCGCGGCGTGTCGGTGGTGAGGAAGTAGTAGCCCGGCGCATTGAGAGCCAGGCTGCGCAGGCGCGGCGAGTACAGCCGCACGCGCTCGACCCGGTGCAGGCAGTCGCTGGGCGCGCGGTTGAGCCAGGTCTGCTCGGCGGCTTCCTTGACCACGATGCCGGTGGTGCGCAGGCGTTCGCCGGGATCGGTCTTGCGTTCCAGTACGGTCACGCGCAGGCCGGCGCGCGCGGCCGCGAGCGCGCAGGCCGCGCCGGCGAAGCTGGCGCCGACCACGAGCACGTCGCAGTCGTAGGAGGGGTCGTGGCGGGACATGGCGTGCATCCGAATCAGGGGACGCAGCTACTCTCGCGCGAGGCGATGAAGCGTGGATGGGGCGAATGTGAAGTCGACGGCGTGGGCGGAGGTTCAGTGCCGCACACGCGCTCTGCGGCCGCGAACACTCATCCGAACCGCGACCCGCGAGCCGAGCGCGGCAAGCTCCGGCTGCTTCCTTCTCCCGCTCGCGGGAGAAGGTGCCCACAGGGCGGATGAGGGCGGGCGCGTAACGCGGTGTCGCCGCAAAAACAAAGGGCGCCGTAGCGCCCTTGGTCGAACCGGAATCCGACGCGATTCGCTCTGAAAGCGAATCGCGAAAGATCGGCGTCAAACGTCTTCGGACCTCAGCCGCGCGGACCGCGACCGCCGCCGGGACGACCGCCGCCGCGCGGGCCGCCGGGACGCGGGCCGCTCGGGTTCGGGCGCGCGCCACCGGGGCGCGGCGCGCCGCCGGGACGACCGCCGGGCTTGCCGCCCGGGCCACCGGCCGGACGCGGGGTGCGCGGGCGATCGCCGTAGGGGTTGAAGCCGCCCGCGCCCGGGTTGGCATGATCGGACGGGAAGCTGGGGGCGTTGCCCGGATGGCCGTACGGACGCGAGCGCTGGCCCTGACCCTGGCCTTGTCCCTGACCGCCGCCACCGCCACCGCCACCGCCACGACGCTCGCCGTAGGGGCTGTTGCCGCCGCCGCTGCGTTCGCCGGCGAAGCCGCCGCCGCCGCCCGGACCACGCTCGGAGCGGCCCTGGCCGCCGTAGCCGCCGCCGGCACCGGGACGACCGCCGCCGCCGGGCTTGCCGCCGTAGGGCTTCTTGGGGCCGCGGCTGTCGGGATTGCGGTGACCGCTGGGACCGGTGTCGACGCCATCGGGCACGTACCAGGTGCGGAACGCCGCCGGGTTGCCGTCCGGCAGCGGCTTGGGACCCTTGTCCTTGCGCTGCTTGAACGGCTTCTGCGACTGGTTGGCCGCGGCTTCGCCGCTGACCGTGAGGCCGCCGTGCTTGCGCGGACCGCCGCGGCCGCGACCGCCGCGATCTTCGCGGACGTTGTCGAAGCGGCGCAATTCGCGGCCCTCGTCGGCGGTGTTATGGCCGCTGACGTAGCCCGGCGAGCGTTCGCCACCGGACAGGTGCACGGTGGACTTGGTGGCCTTGCGCTGGCCGATCACCGGCTGCAGCGTCAGCGCCGACGGGGTGCCGTCTTCCAGGCCCAGTTCGGTACGCAGGCTCTCGACCTTGTCGGACGCGAGTTCCTGCGACTGGCTGCGCAGCAGTTCGCGCGGCAGCGAGACGGTGCCGTAGCGGATGCGCTTGAGGCGGCTGACCTGGCAGCCCTGCGATTCCCACAGGCGGCGCACTTCGCGGTTGCGGCCTTCCTTCACCACGACGCGGAACCAGTCGTGCGAATCACTGCCGCCGATGCGTTCGATCTCGTCGAACTTGGCCGGGCCGTCTTCCAGCGAGACGCCGCGCGCGAGGCGGTCGACGATGTTGTCGGCGACCTTGTCCTGGCCTTCCGGTGCGCGCACGCGGCAGACGTATTCGCGTTCGACTTCGAACGACGGGTGCATCAGCGCGTTGGCGAGCTCGCCGTCGGTGGTCAGCAGGAGCAGACCGGTGGTGTTGATATCGAGGCGGCCGATCGCGATCCAGCGCGCGCCCTTGAGGGCGGGCAGGGATTCGAAGATGGTCGGACGGCCTTCGGGATCGTCGCGGGTGGTGACTTCGCCTTCGGGCTTGTTGTACATCAGCACCCGGGCCGGCTCGGTCAGCGCGCTGGCGACGAAGCTGCGGCCGTCGAGTTCGATCTTGTCGCCGCCCTTGATGCTCATGCCGATCTGCGCGGTTTCGCCGTTGACCTTGACCAGGCCGTCGGCGATGCGCTGTTCGAGCGCGCGGCGCGAGCCCAGTCCGGCCTGCGCCAGCACCTTGTGCAGGCGCTCTTCCAGACGCGGCGCCTCGGTGGAGGCGGCGTCACCGCTGCGCTTCAGGGAAAGCTTGCGGGGTTTGTGTTCGCTCATTTCTGTTGCTCCGGCCGGTCGTCTTCGGACTCGGCCTCTGTATTCGGAACGGTCGTCGTCTCGACGGCGTGAGGGTCTTGCTCGTGATCGTTCGCGTCTGCCGCGCGCTCGCCCGGCGCGGCATCGGGGTCGTCCATGGGGACGGATTCGGGTGTTTCGTCTTGCCCGTCGCCGGCGGAATCGCCTGCGTCGGTGTCGTCGACGCCGGAGTCGGAGTTGGAATCGGCGACGGCGGTGTGTTCGGGTGTCTCGGAATCTGTGTCGGCGTCGTTCGCGCTTTCGACGTTCGCGTCGTCGGCGTCGACTTCGGCATCGGTGCCGCCGAGTTCGTCGTCGCCGATGTCCTCGTTGCCGGCCTCATCGTTGTCGGCCTGCGAGTCCTCGGCGTTGCCGCCGTTGCCGATGCCGCCGGCTTCGATCTGGCTGGGCGCCGGCGGGCCGTCGAACTGCAGTTGCGGTTCCAGCTCGCCGATGTCCTTGAGTTCCGACAGCGGCGGCAGCTCGTCCAGGCGCTTGAGGCCGAAATAGTCCAGGAAGGTCTTGGTGGTGCCGAACAGCGCCGGCTTGCCGGGCACGTCGCGGTGGCCGACCACGCGGATCCACTCGCGTTCTTCCAGGGCCTTGATGATGTTGCTGTTGACCGCGACGCCGCGGACCTGCTCGATCTCGCCGCGCGTGATCGGCTGGCGGTAGGCGATCAGGGCCAGGGTTTCCAGGGTGGCGCGGGTGTAGCGGGTCTGACGCTCGGTCCACAGGCGCGCCACCCAGGGGTGGACGTCGGCCTGGACCTGGTAGCGGAAGCCGGAGGCCAGCTCGACCAGTTCCACACCGCGCTCCTTGCAGCCCTCGCGCAGCGCTTCCAGCGCTTGCTCGACGCTGTCGGCGGGCGCCGGCTGGTCTTCCGGGAACAGGCTGTGCAGCTGCGCCAGGGTCAGCGGCTGGTTGGCCGCGAGCAGGGCGGCCTCGACGATGCGGGTGACGAAGTGTTGATCCATGGGGCGTGCGTCGTACCGTGGTATGCGGGGCTTGCGGCCGTCGCGCCCGCAGGGCGGACGCGCGGCCCGGAAGGTGCGGGCGGTCAGCCCGCCGGGTCGTCGTTGGCGGCGTGGTCGAACTCGCTGCTGAGCTCGATCTCGTCGGGGTCCTTCATCAGCGCCAGCGACTTGACGTAGATCGGTTCCAGCGGGCCTTCCTGGACGATCTCGATCAGTTGCTCCTTGGCCAGCGTGAGCAGACCCAGGAACGTCACCACCACGCCCAGGCGGCCTTCTTCGACCGTGAACAACGACTCGAAGCGGTGGAACACGCCGTCGGCCATGCGCGTGAGCAGCTCGCCCATGCGCTGGCGCACGCTCAGCGCGTCGCGCTTGATCGCATGCTGGGTGTACAGCTCGGCGCGCTTGAACACGTCGTGCAGGGCCAGCAGCATTTCCTTCAGGTCTACCGGCGGCGGCAGGCGGATCGACGCGCGGTCCGGGACGAAGGCCTGCACCGGGACCGTGTCGCGGTCCTGGCGGGGCAGGGAGTCGATGTCCTCGGCCGCCTTCTTGAAGCGCTCGTACTCCTGCAGGCGCCGGACCAGGTCGGCGCGCGGGTCTTCCTCGATGCCTTCCTCGTTGGGCGCGCGCGGCAGCAGCATGCGCGACTTGATCTCGGCCAGCATCGCGGCCATGACCAGGTAATCGGCGGCCAGCTCGAA
>CAMLID010000061.1 GCA_946480055.1 uncultured Lysobacter sp.
GGCCCCGTCGGCCCCTCGCGACGCTAGGTCGAAAATCCCGCCAGGGCCGGAAGGCAGCAACGGTATCGACTGACGCGGGCGCCGAGGTCAGCCGGCGGGGCCGCCGCCTTTCATGGGCTACGCCCTATGAAACCCAAGATTGGCTTCGCAAATCTTGGGCCCCGGCTTGTGCTTCCAATCCCCGCTCGTTGCGCGAGCGCCCCCTTACCAAGGGAGCTAAGGGCGTCTTGGGGGGATCTTCGCTCCCATTTCAAAGGGGGGAGATGCCAACGTTTGCGGTCGATTGCCACGCCTGAACCGTGCCCCCAACGCATACATTCCGGCGCAAGCCGGAACCCGCTGATTTTCGTTCCCTTCTCGCCGCCGATGAGCCGCGGCGAGCGGCAATGGGTTCCGGCTTGTGCCGGAATGACGATTGAGATCAAGGCACGACGACCCAGCTCAAGGCGCGATGGCCAGCGCATCGGGCTCGCGGCCGGTCTTCCAGTGCGCGATCGCCTTCCAGCGCTTGCGGTCGATCACCACGATCTCGTCGCCGCCGCTGATCGCCACGTACGCGCGCGGCCGCTTCGGGTCGGCGATCACCCCGATCGGCAAGGCGGCGCGTCCGAGCAGGGTGTCGCGGTACTCCACGCCCTTGCGCGCGAGCGCGACCGTCGCCAACGGCTTGCGGCGTTCGGCATCGAACACCGCCAGGGTTCCGGCGCGGGCGTTGCTGACCAGCGCCTGGCGGCCGTCGACGGTGAACACGACCCGGATCGGGAAGCCCGGGCTGGACAAGGTCGCCAACACGCGCAGCGTGCGTGCGTCGTGCAGGGTCACGGTATCGGCCGCGCGGTTGCTGACCCAGACCTCGTCGGCACCGGGCCGCACCGCGATGCCCTCGGCGCCCGCGCCGGCCTCGACTTCGGCGACCTTGGCCCCGGCGACCAGATCGACCCGGCTGACCGTGCCGCGATCGATCTTGCTGACGTAGGCGGACTTGCCGTCGGCCGAGACCGCGACCATGTGCCCGCGCCCCTCGCCCATCGGAATCTCGGCCAGCAGCTTGCCGCTGGCGATATCGATGCGCAGCAGCCGCGCGGACTCCTCGGTGGTGACCACCGCTTCGCGCCCGTCGGGCAGGAAACGTAGACCGTGCGGGCGGCCGTGCCGGCCCAGGTCGAGCACGCGCGGCGCGGAGCCGCCGCGCAGGTCGAGCACGCTCAGGGTATTGCCGGGCGTCGTGCCGCCGTAGTTGGCGACCAGCGCGGTGGCGCCGTCGGGACTGACCACGATCTCGTGCGGCGCTTTGCCGCTGGCGAACTCGCCGAGCTTGCGGCCGTCGTCCAGCGACAGGCGCCAGACCGTGTCGGCGGATTTGTTGCCGACCAGGATCTCGGCCGCGTCCGCGGGCATGGTCGCGGTCAGTGCCAGGGAAACAGCCAGCCATCGCAGTCGCATCGCAGCCCTCCTCGCAATGAATCGAATCTCATGCTTTGGGGTAGGAGCGGCGTAAGCCGCGACCGCGCCGCCGCACCTACGGCGCGACCGCAACCGAAGGCCGCAGCGATCCCCTACCCCTGCGCCTCAGGCGGTTCCGGATGCAGCCAGCCCGCATCGCCTTCGACATAGCGCTCGTGCTTCCAGATCGGCACCCGCGACTTGGTCTCGTCGATGATGTAGCGACAGGCCGCGAACGCAGCATCGCGGTGCGCGGCGCTGACGCCGACCCAGACCGCGAGTTCGCCGACCCCGAGTTCGCCGACCCGATGCACGCAACGCGCCTCGACGATGGCGAAATTCTGCAGCGCCTCGGTGACGATCTTCTCGCCTTCGCGCTCGGCCAGCAGCGCATAGCTTTCGTAGCGCAAGCCGGCCACCGCGCGTCCGCCGTGGTGATCGCGGACCCAGCCTTCGAAACTGGCGTAGGCGCCGGCTTCGTCGCGCATCAGCCACTCGCGCGTGGCGGCCGGATCGAAAGCGGTTTCGGACAAACGGAAGCGCATCATCTCAGCCTCCCGACACCGGCGGTATGAAGGCGACCTCGCTGCCTGCGAGCGGCGCGTCGTCCCAGCGCGCGAACGCGCCGTCGACCGCGACCCGCAGGCGCTCGGCCGGCAGCGCGAAGCCGTAACGCTCGCGCAGGCCGTCGTACAACGTGCGCAGATCGGCGGCATCGGTGTCCACGGCTTCATCGCCGCGGCCGGCGGCGTCGCGCAGGCTGGCGAAGTACAGCACGGTGAGACGGTTCATGCCGCGCCCCCGAAATCGCGCTTGCCGCCCGACTTGGCGACCAGCTTCGCCGGCCCCAGCACGATCCGGTGCGACAGCGCCTTGCACATGTCGTAGACGGTCAAGGCCGCGACGGTGGCGCCGGTCAGCGCTTCCATCTCGACGCCGGTGCGGTGGGTGGTGCGCACCGTGCAATCGATCCGCAGCGAGTTCTCGTCGAACCAGTCGATCGCGATCCGGCAACCGTCTATCGGCAGCGGATGGCAGAACGGAATCAGTTCGGCGGTGCGCTTGACCGCCATGGTGCCGGCCACGATCGCGGTGTCGACGATGCCGCCCTTGGCGCTGCGCAGACCGCTGGCGCGCAACTGCGTCGCGACCGCCGCCGGAAACCGTACCCGGCACTCGGCGCGCGCCTCCCGCGCGGTCGCGGCCTTGGCCGAAACGTCGACCATGCTCGGCCGGCCGTCGGAGTCGAGGTGGGTCAGCGCGGAGCGCGCCTTGACCGGCTTGGCTTTCGGGGATTTCAAAGAATCGGGCTCCGGCAGGACGGGGACGTCGCGCAGCGGGGAAAGGCGTGGTTCGGCGCGGCGCTAGGCCGCCCTGCGGGCATGATACGCCGCAGCGCTCAACCGCCGACGAGGAACATCTCCACGTGCCGGCTCGGGCGCGGCGCGTCGGCGGCACGCAGTTCGCTGTAGCGGTCGGCGCGGCGCGACCACAGCGCGGCGACGCGCTCGGCCAGGTCGAACTCGCCCTGCGCCAAGGCCGGTCGCAGGTCGACGCCGTCGGAGGCGAACAGACAGGTGTAGAGGCGGCCGTCGGCGGACACCCGCGAGCGGTGGCAGTCGCCGCAGAACGGCGCGCTGATCGAGGACACGAAGCCGATTTCGCCGGCGCCGTCGGCGTAGGCGTAACGCGCGGCGACTTCGCCGCGGTAGTGCGCGTCCAGGGCGCGCAGCGGCCAGCGCTGGTGCAGGCGGTCGCGCAGTTCGGCCGAGGGCACCACGCGCGCGGCGTCCCAACCGTTGCAGGTGCCCACGTCCATGTATTCGATGTAGCGCAGCACGTGGCCGCTGCCGCGGAAGCGCTCGGCCAGCGGCAGCACCTGGTCGTCGTTGACGCCGCGCTGGACCACGCAATTGAGTTTGATCGACTCGAAGCCTGCGTCGCGCGCGGCGTCGATGCCGGCCAGCACCTCGGCGACGTCGCCGCGGCCGCCGGACAGGCGCTTGAACAGTTCAGGATCGAGCGCATCCAGGCTCACCGTGAGCCGGCGCAGCCCGGCCTCGCGCAGTGCGCGCGCCTGGCGCGCGAGCAGCGAACCGTTGGTGGTCAGGGCGAGGTCGTCGAGCCCCTCGATCGCCGCCAACCGCGCGATCAGCTCGGGCAGGCGCTTGCGCAGCAGCGGCTCGCCGCCGGTCAGGCGCAGCTTGCGCACGCCCACGCGCACGAAGCCGCGCACCAGGGTTTCTATCTCGTCGAAGCTCAGGCGCGAGGCCGCGTCCAGGCCGTAGTCGTCGGGCACGCGCTCGGTCGGCATGCAGTACGGGCAACGGAAATTGCAGGCCTCGATCACCGACAGGCGCAGGTCGCGCAGCGGACGCCCGTAGGCGTCTTGCGGCAACGGCGTCTGCTTCGGATCCGGCAACGCGCTCACGACGGCGGCACCTGCTCTGCGCTGGATTCGGCCAGGGCGACGCATTCGCCCGGTCGAGCCACACGATACCCCCGTGCGGCCAGGGTGTCGCCCTCGCCGGCGCTGGCGTAGTGGTAGAGCAGGCAACGCGCGAGCAGTTCGCGCGGGTATTCGCGCTCCAGGTCCTCGATGCCGCTGTGCGAGGGGTTGCCGTGCAGGGCGCAGTCGTGGGCGATCAGTTCGCCGGCGTCGGCGTATTTGGCCAGGGTTTCCGGGATCGGCCGGGTGTCGCCGGTCCAGACCACGCTGCCGCGCAGGCGCAGGCCGAAGGCGGTGTCGGGCCAATGATGGCGGGTGGCGAACACCTCCAGGCGCACGCCCCGGTGCCAGAACGCGGCGCCGACCGGGATCACCTGGAACGCGTCCCAGAAGTTCACCCCGCCCTCGGCCAGGGCGTTGGGGTAGTCGCCCACGCGCTGGTGCAGCAGCGGCACCACCGGCGCGGGCACGTACAGCTTCACCCGGCCGCGGCGTTCGGGGTCGAAATAGGTCGAGACGAACAGGCGCTCGAAGCCGGCGACATGATCGAGGTGGGTGTGGGTGACGAACAGCGCGCGCGGCGCCTCGCCGTAATGATCGAGGTAGGCGGTCAAGCCCTCGCCGCCGCAGTCGATGGTCAGCCAGGGCGCGCCGTCGCGCTCGATGGTCGCCATCGCCGAACCCAGCTCGACCGCCGAGGCGTTGCCGACGCCATGCAGGCGCAGATGCCAGCTCATCAGTATCCCTTGTCCCAGGCGCGATCGTAGGCGGTGCGCAAGCGGCCGTAGTCGCGTTCGATTTCCTCGACCGAGCGCGCACCGCGCAGTTTCAGCAGCGAGCGCTTGAGCCGGGCGAGGTTGCGCTCGCGCCAGCCGGTGGCGGGGATGTGCAGGTGGCCGCGATCCAGATCGATCACCCAGCCGCGCCCGGTCGGGTCGAACAGCAGGTTGTGGGCGTTGAGGTCGGCGTGGTCCAGGCCGACGCGGTGGCAGCGCGCGATCAGGCGCCCGGCCTCTTCCCAGGGCGCGCCGTCGCCGGCGACCGCGGCCCGGTCGGCCAGCGAGCGCACGTCGTTGAGGCGCTCCAGCAGGATCGCGGCGTAGTAGTAGAAACCGTCGCGGCGATAGTAGGCGGCGACCGGACGCGGCACCGGCAGGCCCTTCTCGGCCACCGCGCGGGTCAGGCGGAATTCGGCGAAGCTGCGGGTCTCGTTGGCGCCGCGCCACCAGTAGCGGTCGCGGTTGAAGCGCGCGACCAGGCCGCCGCGCAGATAGCGCCGCAGCACGGTCGGCCCGAACGGCGCATCGACGAACCAGGCGCCGCCGCGGCCGCCGCTGTCGACCGGGCGCGCGCGTTCGCCCCAGAAGGCAGGCGAGAACCATTCGGGGCTCGCTTGCCGCACCCGGGTGCGGTCGAACAGAATCGCGCCGTAGCCGCTGTCGTCGCGGAACGGCGTCAATCCTTCGGCGGCGTCGTAGCCCGTCATCCGCCGGAGTCTAACAAGTCACGTGAACAACGCACCCCGCTCGATCTGCCTGCTGCGGCTTTCCGCCCTGGGCGACGTGACCCATGTGGTCCCCCTGGTGCGCACCCTGCGCGAAGCCTGGCCGCAGGTGGCGCTGACCTGGGTGATCGGCAAGGGCGAACGACGCCTGCTCGAAGGCCTGGAAGGCGTGAGCTTCGTCGAGTACGACAAGAAGACCGGCTGGGCCGGGATGCGTGCGCTGGGTCGCGAACTGCGCGCCCGGCTGGGCGAACAGCGCCGCTACGACGCCCTGCTGCAGATGCAGGTGGCGGCGCGCGCAAACCTGCTTTCGGCCTTCGTGCCGGCGCGGCGCCGGATCGGCTACGACCGTTCGCGCGCCAAGGACCTGCACGGCCTGTTCGTCAACGAACGCATCCCCGACCGTCCGGGCATCCATGTGCTGGACGCGATCGGCAGCTTCTGCGAGCCGCTGGGCCTGCGCCAGACCCAGGTGCGCTGGGACCTGCCGGTGCCGGCGGAGGCCTACGAGTGGGCGCGCGCGCAATGGTCGGACGACGGCCGGCCGACCCTGCTGATCTCGCCCTGCTCCAGCCACGCCCTGCGCAACTGGCGCAGCGAACGCTACGCCGCGGTCGCCGACCACGCTGCCGCGCGCGGCTGGCGAGTGGTGCTGTGCGGTGGCCGCAGCGAGCTGGAACGCCGCACCGCCGACGAAATCCTGGCCGCGATGTCCGCGCCGGCGCTGGACCTGGTCGGCAAGGACACCCTGAAGCAGCTGCCGGCCCTGCTCGAACGCGGCCAGCTGCTGATGACGCCCGACTCCGGCCCCATGCACATCGCCAACGCCATGGGCACCAAGGTGCTGGGCCTGCACGCGGCCAGCAACCCGGCCCGCAGCGGCCCCTACTCCGACCGCCGCTACTGCGCCGACCGCTACGACGACGCCGCGCGCAAGTACAAGGGCAAGCCCGCCGCCGAGCTCAAATGGGGCAGCAAGATCGAGCACGACGGGGTCATGGACCTGATCACGGTCGAGGACGGCATCGCTGCGTTCGAGCGCTATGTCGAGGATCACACGGTGGGCTGAGCCTGCCGTGCAGGCACCGCCGGAGACTACGACGCCGGCGTGAGCGGAGTGCCCAGGATCGAGAAGTAGGCATCCTGCAACTGATGCACGAACTTTATTTCCTGGCTGCCGCCATGCAAACGCACGTACGCATTGCCTGTGGCGACCCCCCAGGGGCCGCTGTAGGTTCTTATCAGGCTGAAATGATTCAACGTAGCCGTGGTGAACTCCATCGAGCCGGACGGCCAGTCGGCAATGACGAAGCCGGTTTCCTTCAGCCATTCGTCCGTGAATCCGACCCCGGACAGATGCTGGGTGATGTCCTGGCCGTTGTTGACGAATCGTTCGATGTGGGAGAAATCCAGCACGACCTCGCCTCCGTCGGGAAACGCATCGCAAGGCCTCGCCATGTATCGGTTTCCGATCCTCAACTCGTGAATAGTGATCATGCGGTGGGCCTCCCCTGTATGTTCCGATACGAAGACGCCAAACCAGCGAGCGATCGGCGCAGTCCCCAATCCAACCACCATACGACATGCCCCGCCCTTGCCAGCGCAGCTCCGTACGGGCGCAGCGCTTTCCCCGCATTCAATGGACACTCGACCGATGCACTCACCCGACGCGTCAACGCCCATCGGACCGATCTCCCGTCCGCCGCGGCTGGACGACTACTTCGCCCTGCACTATCTCGACCAAGCCGGTCTGGCACGGGTCTGTGCGCTGGAGGAGACCACGCTGGCCGCATGGATCGACGACGGCCTGATCCCGGCCCCGTCCTATGTGGTGAGGGCGGGGCTCATGCACGCCCACGTCCTGGGCGAGCGCCCGGCGCCCGGCGCGGGCGACGGGCGCTACTTCCATCCCGACATGGCCGTGTGGGTCGAACGTGCTCGTCAGGCGCTGGCCGACTTCGGGCCGCAGGATGCGTTGGCCCGATTGCACGAAACGTTCGCGCAACGGATGGCCGAGGCGCTGGCCGAACTCGACCGCCGCCTGTGGCGCCTGCCCGACGCCTTCGACGACGCCGGAACCCCGATCGCCGACGGCTTGGCCGTGCGTATCGAGGGCATGTGGACCGAACACCAGGCCGGTACTTACGGTTTGTGCGTGGCGCGTCCGCTCGGCGAGCGCGAGATCGCATGGAAAGAGATCGTGCAGGAGAAGCTGCGCACGCTCACCGATGCCGGCCGACGCCAGGATCTGCACCGGATCCCGGGCTTGGCCGCGCTGATCGACGATTACGATCTCGCGGCGATGCCGTTCTCGCCGATCGAGTATCCCGGCAGCAGCCGCAGAACCCTCATCGACGACTTGCGCCAGCGCCTGGCCGCCGGCGCCTGATCCTTACCGCGTCGAAACGCGCTTCCACCAAGTCCGCGCCCTACCGAACCGCGCAAACCCGGCCCGGCACAAGGCCGGACCGGGCCGATAGATCGCTTACTTCACCCGCGACAGACCGCGCCAGGTGTTGTTGCCGCCGCCCATCACCGCGTCAGGCGAGCCGATCCAGAAGTTCAAGTTGAGGAAATCCTCGTCGTCCTGGTAGACGTAACCGTTGGCCAGCGCGTACGGCCACGGCAGGTTGGTCGGCGAGAACACGCCGTAGGCGAAGCCCAGCGTCGGGAACGAGGACATCAGCGGCGCCGGCGTGCCGCCGTCGAACTGGCAGGTGTAGGTCCACCAGTTGCCGCCCAGGTTGAAGCTCGGGAACACGCCGCCGCTGGACCAGTTGGCGTTCGCCCAATCCTCGTTGTCGTGGCGGCGCAGCACGCGACGCGAACCCGGCGGGCAGAACATGCCCAGGTTCTGCACCGCGTAGTCGTACTGGTTGCCTCCGTTCGCCAGCGGGTGGAACGCGAACGACGCGTTCCAGCTCAGGCGGCAGAAACGCCAGGTGGTGTTGCTGTTGGAGACGGTCGCGCCGATCCAGCCCCAACGCGAGTTGGCGTTGCGGCGGTCCTCGTCGTCCATGTGCATCTGTACCAGCACGTGCGGCGACGGGCACGAGGCCTTGTCGGGGATCACGCCGACGCTGTACAGCAGGTTGAACAGCCAGTCGAACCAGCCGTAGCGGCCGACCTTGGCGGCGGCGCGCTCCTCATCGAGCGCGACGAAGCCGGCGCGGCCGAGTATCGACTGGCCGCTCTTGTCGGGTTCGCAGGGGCCGTCGAAGCCCAGCGCGCGGCAGTAGATCAGCGCGGCCTTCTCGCCTTCCTCGGCCATGAAGCGGTCGGGGTCGACCTTGGAAGTGTCCGGATAGCGCCGGTCCAGGTCCTCGACGTAGGCCAGATGCGCTTTCACCGCCTCGGGCACCGGCGGTTCGTTGCGCTTGAACTCCTGCTCCTCCTTGGGGGTTTCCTCCTCGGACCCGTCGGCCATCGCCAGCGGCGAAACGGCCAGCAGCACCGCCATCCATATCGTCCCTATCACGTGTTCCTTTTTCACGTTGTTGCTCCTTGATTCGTCCATCCATTGATCGATCGGGCTGCGTCCTGCAGCGAAACGCCACCGGAGCCGCCCGCTGGCGCGCCGCCCGGCCTGCGCGTGGGGCGCGGGCCGGTGCGGAGCGCGGCCACCCTAGCGACAGCCCCCGGCGAAAAATGCGCAGCGGTTCCGCGCGCAGGCCAATCTGGCTGGCCGGCACGGCGGCGCCAGTCCGCGGCCACTGGCTCGCGCGGCGGGGCCGGCGACGACCGCTACCGGAGGCAGACAGGCTGACGAGACTCGCGCTCGCCGGGGCACTCTGGGTGGCGCCAGTGCGGCGTCGGAGCCGAAGGACACGGCGGAATCCCGCGCCGGCTGGCGCTGCGGTCCAATCCGAAGTTGCTGTGGGGGGCGAAACCGAACGGCGGCGATCAGCCGTTGGCGCCGACCTGCAGCCGTCGCCAGATCGACAACTGGGTGCGCTGACGCCGGCGTTCGCGGTACACGGCCGCGATCAGGGCCAAGGCGATGGCGAGCGCGGCGATGCCGACCTGGGCGGTGGTCCAGTAACGGTAGCCGCCGAGCGCGGCGTCGATCGCGACGAACACCTGGGTCGCGGCGGCGGCATTGCAGGCCAGGCTGCACAGCACCTTCATGCGGTTCAGCGCCGGCCGCGAGGACGGGTCGACCGCCTCCAGATATTCGCGCATGCGCCGGTCGACGTCGTGGAACACCGATGTCGACATATGCGCGGCGTCGGGCAGGCTCAGACCTTCGTCGCGCTGCAGGCGCTGGGCCAGGAACGCGATCGCCGGCGCCCAGGCCTGGCGCAGCCTCGGCCAGACGATGGCCTGGGCGAAGGCGTAGACCAGGCGCCCGAGCGGGCTCAAGGCCAGGCCCAGCACGTAGGCCCCGGCAAACCAGGTGGGCAGCGTCAGTTCCGGCGCTTGTGCGCGCAGCAGCCGCAGGGAGTCCGGGTAACGCAGCGCCAACGCGGTCAGCAACAGGCCGCCCGGGCATAGCCAGGCCAACAGATCGTCGTACAGCCAGGCGCCGGCGGCGCGTGGCCCGGACGTGCCGCCGTTCTGGGAGGTCGGCATGCGCCGTCCCGGCTCAGGGCGCCGCGGCGCCGCTCCTGTAGTCCTGGTAGGACTTTTCCTCGACGTAGCTGGAGCCCAGGGCGAGGTTGATGTCCTTCTTGATCCGGGCGCGCTCGTCGTTCTCGAAATAGACGCTGCGCGCCAGGCGCACGAACTCGTCGTCGAAGGCCTGGGCCTTCTCTTTGATGCGGATGTCGTCCTCGATCACCCACAGGCGTTCGTTGACGGCCTTGAGCTCGGCGCGCAGGCGGACGATGTCGTGGCCGGCGGCGGGATGGGCCATCCAGGTCTGCTCCAGCGCCGACAATTCGTTGCGGACGTTGGCCAGCTTGGCCGGATCGCTCATGCGCTCGGACTTGATCTGCAGGATGGCGATCTTGTCGAGCAGCTCGCCGAAGGACACCGGAACCAGGATTTCGGACATGGCAGCGTTTCGTTCAGGGGGGCCACAGTGTAGCCGGGCACACGCATGCCTTGTCGGAAGGCTCCGCGATCCGTATCATTCTCGGTTCGCTGCACCCGGAGAGGTGGCAGAGTGGTTGAATGTACCTGACTCGAAATCAGGCGTACGTTTATAGCGTACCGAGGGTTCGAATCCCTCCCTCTCCGCCAGATTGCGCAAAGCGGGCCCGTTCGGGCCCGCTTTTTTGTTGCTCGCGGCCTCGGCCAAGGGCGCCGGAACGTGCCGGAACTTGCCCGGATTAGCGCCAAACCGTGTCGCAAAGCATAGTTTTTACGCGATGATGCGCGGCCCCGGTCATGTTTCGTTACTGCAACACGGGTCATGGTCGGCATGGGGATGCGACTTGGCTTGCTGCACGGCCGCTACGCCCCGATGATTCCGTTTACCTACCGATAGAGCCCCCGACTACGCGACCGGCATGATCGACTCATGATCGAATTCGGACACCTGACGCATGTCGGCCTGCGCCGCGAGCTCAACGAAGACACCTATTACGGTGACAGCGAACTGGGACTGTGGCTGGTCGCCGACGGTATGGGCGGCCACGAGTACGGCGAGGTCGCCAGCGCGCTGGCGCGCGAGGCGATCGTGCGCGAGGTCCGCGACGGCACGCCGCTGGCGCAGGCCATCCGCATCGCCGACGAGGAGATCATCCGCACCTCGCGCCGGCGCAACGACGCCCTGCCCATGGGCACGACGGTGGTCGCCGCGCGGGTCAACGGCAACCGCTTCGAAGTGGCCTGGGTCGGCGACAGCCGGGTCTATCTGTGGCGCGACGGCCAACTGGCCCAGCTCTCGCAGGACCACAGCTACGTCCAGGAACTGATCGCCAACGGCGCCATCACCCACGAGCAGGCGCGCAGCCATCCGCACCGCAACGTGGTGACCCAGGCCCTGGGCGTGACCGACCCGCGCAACCTGAATGTCGAGACCATGACCGGCGAGCTCCGTCCCGGCATGCAGCTGCTGCTGTGCAGCGACGGCCTGACCGAGGAAGTCGACGACCGCAGCATCGCCAAGGTCCTGGCGCACAACGACTGCAGCGCGCAGGAATGCGTCGACAGCCTGGTCGCGGCCGCGCTGGACGGCGGCGGCTCGGACAACGTCACGGTGATCCTGGTTCGCAGCCACTAGGCTTCGCGATGGTGCGGTGGTCACCGCACTGCTGGCCTCATCGCTCTAACGCGATCCGTAGGATGTGGTGAGCCGCAGGCGAACCGCATCGCCACGCCGTTGGCCGAATGTCGATGGTGCGGTCGCCACCGCACCCTACCCACCGCACCGTTCCGACTCGAACCGCATCGTCTCGCGGCTTTCGGCGACCGACGCGGTGCGGTTATCGCCGCACCCTACGGCTGCTCGGCAACGTCGCGGACGACGCCGGTGCACTCGACCTACGTCGTCGCAGCCGCCTCCATCGCGTCCCACACGCACTTGCCGGCTTTCTTGCGCAGCTTTTCCAGGCGCGCCTCGTGCGCGGCCCACTCCTCGGCGCTGACCTGGACCCGCGGCCGCGGCGCGCTGGCGTCGATCTCGAACGCGGCCACGGCCTGCGACCCGCCCTCTTCGGCCTGGCCGAAGCCCAGATCGCTCTGGCCCGAGGTCAGACCGATGTAGACCTCGGCCAGCAACTGGGCGTCGAGCAGCGCGCCGTGCAGCTGACGGTGGGCGTTGTCCACGCCCAGGCGCCTGCACAGCGCATCCAGCGAATTGCGCTGGCCCGGGAAACGCTGGCGCGCGAGCAGCAGCGAGTCCTCGACGGTGGCGCGGTCGGTGAGCTTGCCGTACTGCGGCCCGGCCAGGGCCAGTTCGTTGTCGAGGAAGCCGACGTCGAAAGCGGCGTTGTGGATCACCAGCTCGGCGCCGTCGATGAAGGCCAGGAATTCGTCGACGATGGCCTCGAACTTGGGCTTGTCGGCGAGGAACTCCAGGGTCAGGCCGGTCACTTCCTGTGCGCCCGGCTCGAACTCGCGCTGCGGGTTGAGGTAGGTGTGGAAGGTGCGTCCGGTCGGGCGCCGTTCGACGAATTCGACGCAGCCGATTTCGACCACGCGGTTGCCGCGCTCCCAGCTCAGGCCGGTGGTTTCGGTATCGAGGATGACTTGGCGCATGGGTCGATTGTCGCCGAACTCAGCGTGCGCCGCGGTAGCGCTGGGCCTGGGTGCGCGCCAGCACGTCGACGCGCTCGTTGTCGGGATCGCCGGAATGGCCCTTGACCCACTTCCACTCGACCTTGTGGCGCAGGTTGGCCTGGTGCAGGCGCTCCCACAGGTCGCGGTTCTTGACCGGATCGCCGCCGGCGGTCTTCCAGCCGCGCCGCACCCAGTTGCCCATCCACTCGGTGATGCCCTTGCGCACGTATTGCGAGTCGGTGTGCAGGGTCGCCACGCACGGCTCGCTCAGCGCTTCCAGCGCCATGATCGCGCCCATCAGCTCCATGCGGTTGTTGGTAGTGTCGGGCTCGCCGCCGGACAACTCGCGCTCGCGGCCCTTGTAGCGCAACAGTGCGGCCCAGCCGCCGGGCCCGGGGTTGCCGAGGCAGGCGCCGTCGGTATGGATGTCGACGGTTTTGGTGTCGGTCGCCAATGCGTGATCGTGCAAAGCCTGCGGTCCTGTAAGAGGGCCGCGCATTATCGCCGCTGCGACGCGTAACGGCGCGCACCCGGCGCGGCCAATGCGCCGCCGGCCTGCCAGCGCAGGTTGCGCAGGCGCGACGGCGGGATCAGCGCAGGCACGCGCTTGGACACGGTCAGGGCGATGCCCGCGCGCAGGCGATCGGCCGCGCCGATGCCGACCGCGCCGTGCGCCGGCCGCCACACCGGGCCCAGCCATTGCAGGCTGACCGATTCGCTGGCGAAGCCGGCGCCGCGCAGCATCGACTGCCAACTGCCGGTGTCGTGGGCGTGCAGGCCCGAGCGCGCCCAGCGCGCGCGGTACGGGCTCCAGGGATTGAGCGCCGCCAGCCACAAGGTCCCGCCCGGCGCGAGCACGCGTGCGCACTCCTCCAGCAGCGGCAGCGGATCGATGCCGTCGTCGAGCACGTGCTGCAGCAGCACCGCACCCAGCGCCTCGCTGGCCAGCGGCAGCGGCAGCGCGCTGCGGAACGCGCCGTTGAAACGCAGCCCCTGCCGGCGCAGGCGCACGCCGCGCGCGTCCGGGCCGCCCGGCGGCGAGGTCGCATCGACGCCGATCCAGGCCCAGGGCATGGCCTGGCAGCCGGCCACCACCCGCGCCATCGCGGCGGACTCGACGTCGAGCAGGCCCTGGCCGGCGACCCCGCCGAACCAGGCGAGGGCGGCGTCGGGTTGACGGCCGGTGGACAGGGCGGGCATGGTCGCCATTCTGTCGGAACATCCCGTTGAAAGCGCGGTCCCTTCGCAGGCCCGGCGGCGCGGTCCCCGTTCAGCATGCCCTGCATGCGCGACGGGAGTACGGCGCGCCCGGCCGCCCAGGAGCTCTAACGAATGCGATTGCTGGCCCTGCCCGCCCTCAACGACAACTACATCTGGGCCCTGTCGGCCGACGACGAATCCGCGCTGATCGTCGACCCGGGCGACGCCGCACCGGTGCTGGGCGCCGCCGGACACGGCCTGCGCCCGACCGGGATCCTGCTCACCCACCACCACCACGACCACATCGGCGGTGTCGAGGCGATCCTCGCGCACTGGCCGGGGATCCCGGTGTTCGCCCCCGACGACGACCGTATCGGCGCCGCCACCGCGCGCGTCGGCGACGGCGTGCGCCTGCACCTGGGCGGCTGGAGCGCGCGCGTGATCGCTGTGCCCGGCCACACCCTCAGCCACATCGCCTATCACCTGGAGGACGTGGGCGGCCACGGACTGCTGTTCAGCGGCGACACCTTGTTCAGCCTGGGCTGCGGCCGTCTGTTCGAGGGTACGCCCGCGCAGATGCACGGTTCGCTGTCGCGCCTGGCCGTCCTGCCCGGCGACACCCGGGTCTGCTGCGGCCACGAATACACCTTGTCCAACGCCGCCTTCGCGCGCGCGGTGGAACCGTCCAACCCGGCGCTGCTGCGCCGCATCGAGGAAGCCCAGGCCATGCGCAACGCCGGACGTCCGACCCTGCCCAGCACCCTGGCCGACGAAGTCGCGGCCAATCCCTTCCTGCGCGTGGCCCAGCCCGAAGTGCGCGCCGCGCTGACCCGGCGCCTGCGTCGCGAACCCGAAGACGACGTCGAGGCCTTCGCCGAACTGCGGCGCTGGAAAGACGGGTTCCAGGCATGAGTCGGGCCCCGTTCCTGCGTTGCCTGAGCGCCGCATTGGCGTTGTCGGCCGCGCTGACCGTACCGGCCCTCGCCCAGGACGCGCCCGCGCCGACCCAGACCGCCGGCGCCGCATCCGGGTCCGCACAGGCCGCGATCGTCGGCCCGACCCGCAACGGCCGCGAGATCTATCAGCGCTTCCGCGAAGGCCTGGCCGACCCGACCTGCGAAGCCGGCGCCAGCACACGTTGGCGCCAGCACTTCGCCACCGCGCCCAAGCGCCTGGCCGCCAGCAACGACGACACCCTGCCGCTGTTCGGCTACGTGGTCGATGCCCTGCGCGAGGCCCATCTGCCGACCGAATACGCGCTGATCCCCTTCGTCGAGAGCGGCTACAAGCCCGGCGCGCGCAGCGCCGCCGGCCCGGCCGGGCTGTGGCAGATGATCGCGATCACCGCGCGCAACCACCGCGTGCCGATCCGCGACGGCTACGACGGCCGCTTGTCGCCGGTCGATTCGACCCAGGCCGCGGTGCGCTATCTCAAGACCCTGCACGGCATGTTCGCCGGCGACTGGCGGCTGGCGGTGATGGCCTACAACGCCGGCGAATACCGAATCCTCGGCGCGCTCAAGCGCAGCGGCCAGACCGCGCGCAACGCCAAGCCCGAGCAACTGGTCGGCCTGTCCGACATCACCCAGGCCTACGTGCGCAAGCTGCATGCGCTGTCGTGCCTGATGGAGCAGGCCGACGACCGCGAGGAATGGTTGCGCGCGCTCGATCGCCCGGTGCCGCGGCTGCAGGCGGTGACCGTGCCCGACGACGTCGCCGACATCGCCGCCTGGGCGCGCCGTAGCGGCCAGGACCCGGCCCAGCTGCAGCGCTTCAATCCGGTGTTCGCCGGCGGCCGCATCGGCCAGGCCGGCGGCAAGCGCGCGCCGCTGCTGGCGGTGCCCGTGGCCGCGGTCGGCGCGATCGACGAAGGCAAGGCGCAGACGACCAGCGTCGCTTCGGCGCCCGCCACGGATCTGCCTGCCACGAACCTGCCCGCCACGAACCTGCCCGTCGCCGACCCGCCCGCCGCCGCCGGCAACGCCATCGCCGCATCCGCCGGTGAACCGCGCCGCCACACCGTCGCCCGCGGCGACAACGCCTGGACCATCGCCAAGCGCTACGGCATCCGCGTCTCCGATCTGCTGCAACGCAACGGCCTGGGCGCCAAAGCCGTGCTCAAACCCGGCCAGGCGCTGCTGATCGACACCGGTCCGGGCGGCGCGGCGCCGTGAACCGTACCGGCCCGTCCGTCGCCATGGCGCGGGTACACTAGAGTCTTTGCTCGACCGCGCATCGGTCGGGCGGTTCCGTAAGCGTCCGGCGACGGCCGCGTCCACCAAGTTTTAGGGAGTGCACATGGGTTTCCTGCAAGGCAAGCGCGCATTGATCACCGGCATCGCCAGCGAGCGCTCGATCGCCAGCGGCATCGCCGAGGCCATGCACCGCGAAGGCGCGCAACTGGCGTTCACCTACCAGACCGAAAAGCTCAAGTCGCGTGTCGAAAAGGCCGCCGCCGAGTACCGCCAGGAAGGTCAGACCGGCGATATCGTGATCCCGCTCGACGTCACCAGCGACGAGCAGATCGCCGCCTGCTTCGAGGAATTGGGCAAGCATTGGGACGGCTTCGACATCCTCGTCCACGCCATCGCCTACGCGCCGCGCGAAGCGATCGCCGGCCAGTTCCTCGACGGCCTGACCCGCGAGAATTTCGCCATCGCCCACGACATCTCGGCCTACTCGCTGGCCGCGATGGCCAAGGCCGCGCGTCCGCAGATGCAGGGCCGCAACGGTTCGATCCTGACCCTGAGCTACCTCGGTGCCGAGCGCGCCCTGGCCGGCTACAACGTCATGGGCGTGGCCAAGGCCAGCCTGGAAGCGACCGTGCGCTACCTGGCTTACAACCTCGGCCCGGAGGGCACCCGCGTCAACGCGATCTCGGCCGGCCCGATCAAGACCCTGGCCGCGGCCGGCATCGCCGGTTTCCGCAAGATCCTCGGCCACGTCGAGGAGAATGCGCCGATGCGCCGCACCGTCACGATCGAACAGGTCGGCAACGTCGCCGCGTTCCTGTGCTCGGACCTGGCCGCGGGCGTGACCGGCGAAGTCACCTACGTCGACTCGGGCTACAACATCCTGGGCATGACCGGCATCGGCGACGGCGAGTGATGGCGCGCCGCGCTTTGGCGCGGGATGCATGAGAAAAAAGCCCGGCGCGATGCCGGGCTTTTTCTTTGGGCGCGTCCTGCCCTCTCTCTTCCACAAGCGCAGAAGACTCACGAGCGCTACGCATCAAGCCCCTCTCCCAGCGCGACCGCAGGGAGAAGGGAGATCAAAGGCCCTGCGTTGCTAAGCCCCTCTCCCGTGGCAGAGGGGTTGGGGTGAGGGTCCGGCGCGAGCGCGACGCTCCAATCTCATCCCGGACCCTCATCCGGCGCTACGCGCCACCTTCTCCCACGGGGAGAAGGGAAATCAAAGCCCTGCGTACCGGGCGCCGCGAGCGGGAGAAGGGAAAGCTCGAGCTCACCCCAAAACAAGAAGCCCGGCGGTTGCCGGGCTTCTTGTTTGCGATAAGGCCAGTACCGATCAGAGATTCTGATCGACCACCGTCACCTTCATGCGCTTGCGCTGCGCCGCCACCAGGGCCTTGATGTCGTCGGCGCCGCTGATCTGCGCCAGCTGCGTCTGCATCTGCTCGCGCTGCTGCGGCGGGACCTGGGCCAGATCGCCCGGGGTGACCTTGCTGACTGCGAACAGCACCGCGCGGCCGTCGGGCAGCATCGCCCGGCCCGGGGCGACCTTGCCGGCCGCGGGCGGCGCGACCGCGAACACGGCCTCGCTGACGCTGGGGTCCGGAATCGGCGCGCCGCGCGGCAGGTTCGGAATCGCGTGCGGCGCCGGCAACTGCTTGGACGTCGCCACCGCTTCCAGGGTTTCGCCGGCGCGCAGACGCACCAGCAGCGCGTCGGCTTCCTTGGCGGCGGCCTTGGCCGCGCGGTCGGCGCGCACCGCGGCGATCACCTGGTCGCGTACCTGCGCCAGCGGCAGCGAGCGCTCCGGGGTGTGCGCGATGACGCGGATCAGCACGCTCTGGCCCGGGGCGAGTTCGATCGGATCGCTGACCGTGCCGTCCTGGATCAGAGTGTCGGAGAACGCCGCACGCAGCAGCGCCGGATTCGCGGCCAGGCCCTGGGCGCCGTTGCGCGCGCCTTCGCGGGTGATCGGGCCGAGCTTCTGCACCGGCAGCTTCATCTCGCGCGCGGCCGGCCCGAGCGACGACGGGTTCTTGTAGACCAGGTCGACCAGGCGGCCGGTGAAATCGCTGACCACGCGCTCGCGGTCGCTATCGGCCTGCTCGCGCGCCAGCGCTTCGCGCGCCTGCTCGAAGGTTTCCTGCTGACCGGCCTTGACCTCGCGCACCTGGATCACGTGCCAGCCGAAGTCGGTCTTGACCGGGCCGACGATCGCGCCCTGCGGAGCGGCGAACAGCGCCTGCTCGAACGGCGCCACCATCATGCCCTTGCTCACCCAGCCCAGATCGCCGCCGCCGGCCTTGGAGCCGGTGTCGTCGGTGTTCGCGCGCGCCAGCGCCGCGAAGTCCGCACCCGGTGCCTTGGCCTGCGCGACCAGCTGGGCGGCCTTGGTTTCGGCGGCCTTCTGCGCTGCGGCATCTGCGCCCTCGGCCACGCGCACCAGGATGTGCGAAGCCAGGCGCTGTTCCTGGGCGACGAAACGGCTCTTTTCCTGTTCGTAGCGCTTGCGCAGCGTGGCCTCGTCGGCCGCCGGCGGCGCCGGCACGCTGGCCGCGTTCACTTCCACGTATTCCAGCGTCACGCTCTCCGGCGCGCGGTAGTCCGCGGTGTGCGCCTGGTACCACGACTGCAGTTCGGCAGCGCTGACCGCGCCGGTGTCGGGCGCCGGCTGCGGCAGCATCACCAGGCCGACGTCGCGGGTCTCGCCCATCAGCCGGATCAGGCGATCCATCTCGGAGCTGGTCACGAACTCGCTTTCGACCAGGCCGCCGGCCAGCAGCGACTGCTGCAGCGACTGGCGCACGGTTTCCTGGAACTGTTTCGGCGTCTGCGCCGGCACCTGCGAGGCCAACGCCAGGCGGTAGCGGTCGAGGTTGAACTTGCCGTCGACCTGGAACGCCGGCACTTCGGCGATGGTCTTCTTGACCAGCGCGTCGCTGACCACCAGGCCTTCGCCCTTGGCCGCCAGTTCCTGCACGCGCCGATCGATCAGCATGTCGAGGATCGCGAGCTTGTTTTCCTTGCTCTCGAAATCGCGCGCATCGAAGGCCTCGCCTTCGGCCGCACGGCGGCGCTGGCGCTCCTGCTCGAAAGCGGTGCGGAAGTCGGTGGTCTCGATCTTCTCGTGCTGCCACAGCATCGACACCGGCCACCACGACGGCGCCGTCGGCCAGTACGAGGGCGGCACGTCGATATGCGCGACCGAGGTATCGGTGCGCTGGCCCATGTACTGCTCGATGCCGACGAAGGCGAAGGGAATGATCAACAGGCCGAGGATCGCGGTGGCGATCCAGCCGGAAGTCTTGTCGCGAAGTTTCTGCAGCATATCCGGGTCGCGTGGGTCGTAAGCCGGACAGTTTAGCGCGCTTGGGGCCGGGCGCGCGGGCCGGCCGCGGCGGGGCCGGCGGGCGGTCCCGGCCGGGCCCTGAATCGGGACGGCGTCGGCAGAATCCGGGCGGCGGGCGCCGGAAAAAAAGAAGGCGCCGTTTCCGGCGCCTTCGGCAAAACTGGCGGAGTGGACGGGACTCGAACCCGCGACCTCCGGCGTGACAGGCCAGCATTCTAACCGACTGAACTACCACTCCGCGTGCTTGAAACTTTACTGCTCGAAACTCGTGTGTCCGATTTAATTGTTGCGCATCTGTTGCCGCGCAACAAAATCGAAGGCTCTCACTTAAAACAAAAGCGCCGTTTCCGGCGCTTTTGGCGAAACTGGCGGAGTGGACGGGACTCGAACCCGCGACCTCCGGCGTGACAGGCCAGCATTC
>CAMLID010000062.1 GCA_946480055.1 uncultured Lysobacter sp.
GTCGGCGTGCGGCGCGAGCTTGGCTGCGTACACAACCGATACGTAGGATGCGTTGAGCCGTAGGCGAACCGCACCCTACGGCATCGTCGCGAACGCGCTCAGCCGCGTCGCCAATCGTCTCCGAACGCATCGCGCATGCGCTCGTAGGCCTCGCGCTGCTCGTCGGTGTGCGCACGCGGCGCCAGCACTTCCAGTTCGACGATCTGATCGCCCTGCGGCGTGCCCGGCAGGCCGCGGCCGCGCAGGCGCAGCTTGCGCCCGGCTTCCGAGTTCGGCGGGATCTTCAGTTCGACCGCGCCGCCCAGGGTCGGCACGCTGATGGTCGCCCCCAGCGCGGCCTCCCACGGCGCCAGCGGCAGCACGTGGATCACGTTGCGGCCGTCGACTTCGAACTGCGGATGCGCGGCGTACTCGATCTCCAGCAGCAGATCGCCGTGCGGGCCCGGCTGCCCGTCGCGACCACGGCCGCCTTGGCCGGCCAGGCGGATCAGCTGGCCCGGGCGGATGCCCTTGGGTATGCGGACTTCCAGGGTGCGGTCGTTGACCGAGATACGCACCGAACCGCCTTCGTAGATCGTCTCCAGCGCGACCGCGAGCTTGGCGCGGGTGTCGCCGCGTGGCGGCGCCCGCCCGGGCTGGCCGCCGAAACCGGCCGGGCCACGACCGCGCCCGAACAGACTCTCGAAGAAATCGCTGAAACCGCCGCCCGCGCCGCCGCCGGCGAAGATCTCGTCGAAGTCGGCACCGCCGTAACCGCCGCCGAAGCCGCCCGGAGGCGGCTGCACCTCGTCGCCGGGGCGGTAGCCGCGCGCGCGCAGCTGGTCGTAGGCGGTGCGCTTCTGCGGATCGCGCAGCGCTTCGTAGGCCTCGTTGATGGCCTTGAACTTGTCTTCGGCGCCGGCTTCCTTGCTCACGTCCGGGTGGTACTTGCGCGCCAAGCGCCGGTACGCGGTCTTGATTTCGGCTTCGCCGGCACTGGGTTCCACACCCAGGGCTTCGTAGTAATCCTTGAATTGCATTGCAGCGCCCTCAGACTTGCGGGTGCGCGACCGCACCGGCCCACAGGGTAGGCGGCGCGCGGCCGCGCGGGAAGACCGGGCTGAAATGGCCGCTGCGCCTGCGCTTTTCAATCCTTGCGCGCACAATGCGCAGCGTACGACGGCCTTGACGCCCCGTTACGCGCGCGCCGATCAGACTGCCCCCCAAACCGGAGATATCCCATGAGCATCCAGGTCGGCGACCGCCTGCCCGAAGTCACCCTGCAACGCATCCGCGAGGGCGTCGAGACGATCGACACCAACGCCCTGTTCGACGGCCGCAAGGTGCTGCTGTTCGCCGTGCCCGGCGCGTTCACCCCGACCTGCTCGGAAAAGCACCTGCCCGGTTTTATCGCCCATTTCGACGAATTCCGCAGCAAGGGCATCGAGGTCGCCTGCATGGCGGTCAACGACCCGTTCGTGATGCAGGCCTGGGGCCAGAGCCAGGACGTGCCCGACGGCCTGCTGATGCTCGCCGACGGCAATGGCGATTTCACCCGCGCGCTCGGCCTGGAACTCGACGCCAGCGCCTACGGTATGGGCACGCGCGCCAAGCGCTTCGCGCTCTACGCCGAAGACGGCGTGGTCTCGCAGCTGGAAGTGGAAGCGCCGGGCGAATACCGCGTGTCCTCGGCCGAACACATGCTGTCGCTGGTCTGAACGCGGGCGACGGCGCCGACATTGCCGTCACCGACCGCTAGGCATCGTTGGGGGCACTGAGCCCCCAGCGACCCGCCAGGAGGTCGACATGAGTGCCAAGCCCGACGGTAAGCCCATCCGCAAGCCCGCACGCGCCGCGACCGCGGCCACCGCAACCCCCTCCAGCAAGCCCGCGCGCAAACCCGAAACGGCGATGATCGCCGACATCAAGGCCATCCGCGCCCGCGCCCGTCAGCACATCGAGGACGGCGCGATCACCGACAGCTACACCGCCGATCGCGGCACCGTGATCAAGCTGCTCAACGAAGCCCTGGCGACCGAGATCGTCTGCGTATTGCGCTACAAGCGCCACTATTTCATGGCCAGCGGCCTGATGGCCGACGCGGTCAAGGGCGAATTCCTCGAGCACGCCAACGAGGAACAGGCCCACGCCGACCGTATCGCCGAACGCATCGTGCAGCTGGGCGGTGCGCCCGACTTCAATCCCGACGTGCTTTCCGGCCGCGCCCATGCCGAATACGTCGAGGGCACCGACCTGCGCGACATGGTCAAAGAAGACCTGGTCGCCGAACGCATCGCCATCGACAGCTACCGCGCGATCATCGACTACCTCGGCGAGCGCGACACCACCACGCGGCGCTTGATGGAAGACATCCTGGCCCAGGAAGAGGAACACGCCGACGAGCTGGCCGACCTGCTCAACGGCTGGACCGGCGGCTGAGGACGGGCGCATCGGCCCAACTGTAGCGGCCGGCTGCCGATGCCACCTGTGCGTGCGTGATCGCGACGCCGCGACGTCGTATGCATATTGCTCGCGCCGCGACTCGTGGCAGATGGGAGCGCCCTGTGCCGCGACTGGCCGCTGCTAGACTCGTGGCATACCCTGCCCGGTCCCCTGCCGCATGCGCCGTCTGCCACGCGAGTTCGTCCCGTTCCGCCTGTTCGGTGCACCGGTGGTGTTCCATTGGACCGTGCTGCTGATGGCGCTGCTGGTCCTGGCGCTGAAGCGCTTCTCGGTCGCCGGCCTGGTCGGCGCGCTCGCCTATTTGCTGCTGATCGTCGCCCACGAGGCCGGGCATGCCTGGGTCGCGCGCCGCAACCGCTTGTACGTGCACAGCCTGCATATCTACCCGATGCACGGCCAGTGCCAACACGAAGCGGCGCGTACGCAGGCGCAGGACATCGCCGTCGCCTGGGGCGGTATCGGCGCGCAGGCGGCGCTGTTCGTGCTGGCGATGCTGATCGGGCTGCTACCCTTCCCGCCCGGCCCGGTGGCGGCGGTGCAAACCGCGATCGTCGTCGCCTGGGGACCGTTCAACCTGTTGCTGATGGTGCTCAATCTGTTGCCGATCGCGCCGCTGGACGGTGCCCGCGCCTGGCGCGTGCCGCCGTGGTTGGGCGCACGCTGGCGTGCGCGCCCACGCACGCGCCCGCCCGCGAAGAAGAAGCGGCGGCCCGCTGGCGGCGAACGCGGCAAGGTCGTATCGCTGGACGAGCATCGCCGACGCGTGTCGCGCTCCGACGACTGAGGCGCACCGCGCTGCACCTCAGCGCAATACCCGGAACCGCACCCGCGACCAGGCGCCGCTGTCGGCCAGCGCGGTGAGCTGGTGGTCTCCGGGCTCGCCGAAGTCGTGCACGAAGCCGGCGTCGCCGTCGGTCTCGCCGATCAGGCGGCCGTCGAGCAGCCAGCGGATCCGCGTCGCGCTGCCGATCGCGCGCAAGGACAGCCGCAACGGATGCGCGCTGCCGGGCGCGCGCGCGATCGTCGCCAGGTCGGCCAGGCCCTCGATACGCAGCTCTTCGCTGGCGTCGCGGCCGTCGCCCTCGCAGTCCGGCGCCAGCGGCGGCAGGCGCGAGGCGCGCCGCGTTTCCGCCGCCAGCCAGGGCGAGGCCAGCGCCGGCCAACGCGCGATCTGGGCGCTGCGGCGCTGATGCGGGGTGGAGCAATCGGCGGACAGGCGCAAGCCGCTGCGCGCATCGACCTCGAAGCGCTCCACGCCCGCATTCCAAAGGCGCGCGTCGCGTTCGGCGAAGGTCGGCGGCACCGAGCCGTCCAGGGTCCAGGCCTGCAGTTTCTTCTGGCACAGCTGCGGCGCCTGCGGGTCCGCCGGCAGGCCCAGCGGCCAGCACACGTCGATGTGCTCGACGTTGGCCGGCGGCGGCCGCAGCGCGCCGTCGCCGCGTTGGCGCGGCAGGCTGTCGACCACTTCGAACAGCAAGGGCAAGGCGGTGACCGCGCCGTATTGCCCGGGCAGCGGCGTGCCGTCGGGACGGCCGACCCAGACGCCGACCGTGTAGCGGCGCGTGCTGCCCAGGGCCCAGGCGTCGCGGAAACCGTAGCTGGTGCCGGTCTTCCAGGCCACGCGCGGGCGCCCGGAAGTGTCGAAGGTGTCGGCGATGCTGCCCGGACGCGGATTGGCTTCGAGGATCTCGCGCACGATCCAGGCCGCACCCGGCGACAGCAGACGCCGCTCCAGCACCGGTGCATCGGGGCTGTAACGCACGCGCCCGGCCAGGCCCTCGCGGTTCAAGGCCGCGTAGGCGCCGACCAGATCCTCCAGACGCGCACCGGTGCCGCCGAGGATCATCGACAGGTTCGGGGTCGCGCCGCGCGGCCAGTGCAGTTCGATGCCGGCATGCGCGAGCCGCGCCGAAAATCGGCTGGGCCCGACCCGGTCCAGCAGATCGACCGCCGGCACATTGAGCGACAAACGCAGCGCCTCGGCGGCGCCGACCGGGCCATTGAAGGTCGCATCGAAGTTGCCCGGCCGGTAGTCGCCGAACGCCTGCGGCGCATCCACCAACAGGCTCTCGGAATGGATCAGGCCGTCGTCCAGGGCCAGGCCGTACAGGAACGGCTTGAGCGTCGAACCCGGCGAACGCCAGGCCTTGACCATGTCGACGTGGCCCAGGCGCGCGATGTCGGCGAAGGTCGCCGAACCGACGTAGGCGCGCGCTTCCAGGCTGGCGTTGTCGATCACCAGCAAGGCCGCCGAAGTGCGCTCGGGCAGATTCGAGAAATAGGCCGCGACGCGGTCTTCCAAGGTGCGCTGCAGTTCTATGTCGATCGTCGACTGCAACCGCGCTGCCTTGGGCTGCTCGAAGCGCAGCCGTTGCGCCAGCAGTGGCGCATGCTGCGGCGGCTGCAGCGAACGTGCGACCACCGGCTCGATGCGCGCGTCCGCGACCAGGGCGCGCGACCATACCTGCAACGCGGCCATGCGCGCGAGCACCTTGTCGCGCGCGATCCGCGCACGCTCGGGTTCGCGATCCGGCCGCAGCCGGCTCGGCGCCTGCGGCAACACCGCCAGCAAGGCGGCCTCGGCATGCGACAGGCGCGACGACGGTTTACCCAGGTAGGCCCAGCTCGCCGCCTCCACGCCTTCGACCGTACCGCCGAACGGCGCGCGGTTGAGGTACAGGGTCAGGATCTCACGCTTGGACAGATGCGCTTCCAACTGCAGCGCACGCAGCAGCTGCTTGAACTTGCCCCAGGGCGTGCGCGTATGCGGGTCGAGGATGCGCGCGACCTGCATGGTCAGGGTCGAACCGCCGGACACCACCCGTCCGCTGCCCAGCCATTGCCCGACTGCGCGCAGCAAGGCGTAGGGATTGATGCCCGGATGCTTCCAGAACCAGCGGTCCTCGTAGTTCAGCAGCGCCTGCAGGTACAGCGGCGAGACCTGCTCGACCGTGACCGGATAGCGCCAGATGCCGCCGCGATCGGCGAACGCGCGCAAGGGCGTGCCGTCGGCGGCCACCACCACCGCGCCGGCCTGGCCGTCGCGCGGCAACGGCAAAGGGAACGCGAGATCCAGCAGCATCGCCGAGGTCGCGAACAGCAGCGTGGCGAGCAGCAACTTGAGGCCGAGGCGGCGCGGCTTCGGCGGCGTTGCCGCTACCGTTGCCGGATCCGACTTCGCTCCATCGCCACGACGCCACCACCGCTTCCACGCACCAGCGTCCCCTCTCCCGCTCGCGGGAGAGGGCTGGGGTGAGGGCTGGCCCGGAGATTCCGAATTGCTCACACGATCTACCGAGCTTCCGTCGTCATTCGATAAAGCAGGCAGCCCTTCGATAGCGGGCCGCGCGTAGCCCCTCTCCCACCGGGAGAGGGGTTGGGGTGAGGGTCCGGCGCGAGCGCATAGCTCGAACCTCATCCCGGACCCTCATCCGGCCCTACGGGCCACCTTCTCCCACTGAGAGAAGGCTCAATCGCCGTAGGGCGATTTACGAGCCCCCGGCCAACTCCCTCACCTACCCGGCTGCTTCACCGTCAGCATCGCCGGCACCGCCTTGCCGACGCCGCGCAGGTCGGGACGGTACATGTCCTCGACCAGCGACGGCGGCACGGTGTAGGTGCCCGGCGTGACTGCGCGCACCAGGTAGAACACGCGCGCGGTGTCGCCGACATCGAGCTTGAGCGCGGCCACGTAACGGTCGTCGCGGAACTCCTCGTGGCGCACTTCGGCGGCCGAGTCGCGGTCGGAGATCTCGATCCCGTCCACGACCACGCCGGCCCATTGCTTGGCGTCGCCGAGGTTGAAGTTCTCGATCTCCAGGCCCGCCGGCAGCAGGTCGGTGAGCAAGGCGTCCGGCATCGCGCGGCTGGCCTTGATGCTGACCTGCACGATCAGCGCGTCGCCCTCCTCCAGGGTGCCGCCCTCCCAGGCCTCGCCCTTGGTCGTGTAGTACTTGCGCTTGACCTCGATCACCGAGCTGTCCGGATCGGGCGCGCGGCGCGGCACGCCGGCGATCTCCATGCTCGCGTACAGCGGCGGCTGCCCGACCGGATCGAAGCTCACTCCGCTGGCCAGCGCGTCGTAGTCGAACACGCGACCGACGATCTTGGCCGCGCCGGCATCGGACACGATGTCGCCGACCTTCCACTGGCCGGACACGGTCTTGGCTTGATCGGCCATCAGCGCCTTGCCCAGGCGCGCCAACGCGACCTGTTCCTGTGTGCTCAGCCACAGCCAGCCGCGGTTGCGGCGCGCATCCAGTTCCAGGCCCAGCGGCACCGCGCGGCCGTCGTAGGCCGGCGTGGCGAAGCCGCGTTCGTGCACCAGCGCGATCATCAGCGCGTCGTCGCGCACGCGGCTGCCGTAGTCGCCCAGGTACTCCGGACGGTCCTTGGAATCCTTCGCGAAACCTTCGGCGATCGCCTTCTTGCCGCGCGCCTTGTCGCCCTGCAGCGACAGCGCCAGGCCCAGGTGGACCAGCGGCAGGCCGGTCACGCTGTTCTTGCGCTCGTTGTCGTACAAGGCGCGCAAGGTGCCCAGCGGGGCGCGGTTGACCCGCGCCAGCACGTAGCCGGCGTGCGCCTGGTAGGCGAACTTGAGGTGTTCGCGGCGATCGTAGCCGAAGAACTGGGCGCCGCCGGACAGCAGGTCCTCGTTGAGCACCTTCAGCGACTTCTGCAGCATCGCCTCGGGCACGGCGAAGCCGGCGTCGCGCGCGTCGAGCAGGAACTCGACCACGTACGGCGTGATCGCCTGATTGACGTAGTCGCCGTCGCCCCACATCGAGTAGTGGCCGGAGCCGATCTGCATCGCCGCCAGGCGACCGAACGCGCCTTCCATGCGCGCGCGCCGCTGCTTGGCGTCCAGACCCTTGACCCCGAGCATCTTCGCGGTCGCCTCGTCGAGTTCGAGCGCGGCGTAGCCCTTGCTGGTGGTCTGTTCGGCGCAGCCGTACGGATATTCCAGGGCGCCCTGCAGCGCGCTCGCGAACGGAATCGGCGGCAGTGCGCTGACCGTCATGCGCGCGTTGACCGAGCCCGGCATCAGGCCGTCGGCGAAGTCCGCGCCCAGGCGCACCGGCGCGGTCTGCTCCAGCACCTGGGTGCGCGCACGCAGCACCTGCGGCCAGGCCGGACGCACCGGCACGTCGTAGCGCCGGTCGACCTTGTAGCCATTGCCTTCCACGCGCACGCGCACCTGCGCGACCGTGTAGCCCTCGCGGGCGACGATCGGGAAGGTGTAGGTGGTCTTGGCCTCGACGCCCAACGCGGCCTTGCGGTTGCCGTCGCTCAGCGACAGCGGGCCGATGCCTTCGACCTTGACCTCGAACTCGCCGGCGCGGCCGGTGAAGTTCTGCACGTCGAGCGTAACGTTGCTGCGGTCGCCCGGAGCGAGCACGCGCGGCGTGCTGGCCTCGGCCAGAACCGGCGCGCGCACGATGGTTTCGCGGTCGCGCTTGCCGTACCTGCCGCCGGAATACACCAGCGCCGACACCCGCAAGGTGCCGTTGAAGTCGGGCACGGCCAGCTTGACCACGGCATTGCCCTTGGCGTCCAAGCGCACCGGCCCTGCGAACAGGTCCACGGTCTGCACCTTGGCGGTCGGACGCCGCGCCTGCGGCAGCGCCTCCAGGGCCATGTCGCCGCCGAAGCGGATCTTGGCGGTGCCGCCTTCGAAACTTTCGATCACGCGCCCGTAGACGTCGTAGGAATCCACGCCCAGGCGACGCTGGGCGAAGAAATGCGCGGCCGCGTCCGGCACCGGGAAGCGGGTGATGTTGAGGATGCCGACGTCGACCGCGGACACGGTGACGTAGGCCTCCTGCCCGGCCAGCTGCGGCGCGCTGACGGTGACCGGCAGGTTCTGCTCGGGCCGCATCAGCTTGGGTACGTTGAGGCCGACCGCGACCGTGCGATCGCGCCGGTCCATCGGCACGTGCGCGATACCGACCGCACGCGCCGGGGTGATCTTGCTGGGCGCGCTGCCGCCGCGGAACACCAGCGCGGTGACGTAGACGTCGTGGCGCTCCCAGTCGGCGGTGACCGGAATCTCGTAGCTGCTGCCGGCTTTGACGTCGATCGCCTGCACATACAGCATGCGATCGCTTTCGACCATCAGCAGGCCCTTGCCGGCGTGCGGCGGGGTCAGGGTGACCTTGAGCGTGTCGCCGGCCTTGTAGGCGGTCTTGTCGAGCGCGATCTTGACCTTGTCGGGACGCGCGTCGAGGCCGCGGTTCTGGTCGTCCCAGCTCCAGCCGGCCTTGAACGGATAGCGCGAAGTGAGCTTGGTCGCCGGGTCGTAGACGTCGACGCGGTACTCGCCCCATTCGACCGCGAAGTCCAGGCGCAGCGGCGAAGCGCCCAGATCGACGGTGCGGGTCTGGATGTCTTCGTAGCGACGGTTGAAGTCGTAGTCCCAGCCGCCGTCGGCGTCGTAGTTCCAGTGGTAGTCGCGGTGTTCGCGCACCAGGGTCACGCGCAGGGCCTTGCCCGGGCGCGGCTTGCCGTCGGCACCGACGCGGGTCAGCTCGAAGCCGGCATTGCCGTTGGAATCGGTGCCTTCCTTGTCGTCGAACAAGGGACGCACGCCGACCAGCGCATCGGCCGGCCACAGCACGCGCTTGAGGCTGCGGTTGACGCTGCGGCCGCCGCTTTCGTAGACGCTGCCGGTGAGGATGGCGGCGATCGGGCTGACCGGCTTGGCCTCGCTGGGCAGCGCGATGTCCTGCTGCAACTTGCCCTGGGCGTCGAGCGTGGCGTCGACCACGTCCTTGGCTTCCTTGGGCAGGCTCAGGGTCGGGTCGCCGAAGAAGTAGCCCGGCAGCTGTTCCAGCGGATGCTGCTCCACCGTCACCGCGAGCTTGGCGGTGAAACGGTTGCCGGCCGCGGGCGCGCCGTACAGATAGGCGCCGTCGACCGCGAGCTTGATCGGCTCGCCGGGCTTGAGCGTGGCCTGGGCGTTGAGGTCGAGCTTGAGACGCTCCGGCAGGAATTCCTCGATGCGCAGGGTCATGCCCTGCACCGCTTCCTTGCTGGCCGGATCGGTGCGGAACTCGACTCGCCAGCGCCCGGTCGCGGCGTCGGCCGGAATCAGCTGGGCGTGGCGCACGTAGCCCTGGGTATCGGGTTGCAGGCGCGTTTCCAGGAAGGTCTTGCCGTCGGGCTGGACGTAGCGCAGGAACACCGGCTGCAGCGCCTTGCCCTTGAGCGCGACCGGCTTGCCGTCCTGATCGCGCAGCAGCGCCGACAGGCGCACGGTTTCGCCGGGGCGGTAGAGATCGCGTCCGGACCAGGCGAATACGTCGAACCAGGCCTGCTCGCGGCCGGAGACCGCGAACTCGGACAGGTCCAGCGCCGGCTGGTTGAACGGCAGCATCGACACGTCGCTGCCGCGCTGCGCGACCAGCACCTGGGTCGCGTCGAGCTTGTAGGGCAGCATGACGTTGCCGTTGCGGTCGGTCTCGCCCTTCATCACCGGCTCGCCGTCGGCGTCGATGACCTTGAGCTCGACCCCGCCGACCGCCTCGCCGTTCTCCAGCGACGCGGTATGCACGAACAGCTTGTCCTTGTAGGCACGCGCATGCAGGCCCAGATCGCTGACGGTGAAGAACGCGGTCTCGAACTCGTCCTTGAACTGGCCGGTGCGCTTCATCACCGCGAAGTACAGGCCGGGCTTCTGCAGCTCCTCGATGTCCTGCAGCGGCAGATAGGTCAGCACGCGCTCGTTGGGCTTGCCGCCGAGCACGAAGCGATTGACGTAGACCGGTTCGGCGAGCTGCGACAACGGCGTCTTGTCGTCCCAGTCGCGCTCCAGTTCCCAACTGCCGCGACGGCCGCCGCGCTGGTACTCGGCGAAGAACTTCGGCAGTTCCTTGTCCTTGATGCGCATGAACTCGACGTCGACTTCGGCGACGTTGATCGAGACCACCGGCAGGCCGCGGCTCTCGCGCGCCGGCAACACGCTGCCCTGCGAGGCGAAACCGACCACCGGGTCCAGCGGACCGGTGTAGACGTTGCGGGTCAGGGTCTTGCCGATGCGGTCGCCGTCGGCGGCGGTGAGGCCGCCCTTGATGGTGACCACGTAATCCTTGCTCGCCTCCACGTGCGGGAAGCGCAGCAGCTTGCCGCCCTCGTCCAGCACCCAGCTGCCCTTGACCACGGCGCCGTTCTTGTCGGCGACCGCGATCAGTTCGTCGAAAGCCTGGGTGCCGACCAGCGGCTGGCTGAATTCCAGGGCGATCGCGAGCTGTTCGTCGGCTTTCTGATCGGGATAAGCCGCGACCAGGCCGAAACCCTGCACGGTTTCGCGCTTGGCCTTGATGGCTTCGCCGCTGACTTCGGGCAACTGGCCGGTGGTGTCGCGCTTGCATGCCACCGGGCCGGCTGCAAGCAGCAGGGCCAGGGCGACGACAGCGACCGGACGCGCGACGCGTCGGATCAGGCTCACAGCAGGACCCACGCGTTCCATCGTTGTCTCTCCCTGGTTTGCGACGAAGTATAGAGCGACGTTGGCGTCACGCAGAGAGGGTTTAGACAACTTTTTGCGTCCGCAGGCGAAATATCGGCACCGGCCTGGCGCATGCGGGACGCTGATCGACGGAGACGGTCGCCGGCGCGCTCGCACTTGCTCGAACGAAGTCGGCCCTGGGCCGGTGCCCGTCGATTCGCCTGATGGGCAGCGTGCCCAAAGCGCATCTGAAACATTGTTTCAAATCACGCATCCGTCGCCCTGCGTGGCGCAACCCGTGTACCGATGCATGACCAGAATCACATTGCGCGTGCATTAGCGGCTGCTTTTTCCCTCTACGACCAGGCGGGTCCTGGCTAGCTTGGAAAAAGAGCGGGTCGCCGACCCGTTCGCCACAGACCCTGCGCATCGGCAGCACGGAGGCCGTGCCAGGGATCGCCATCGACACGGCCATCACCCGGCCGACCAGGGAGAGAGAACCCGATGACCACCCGCAAGCACGCAGCGCGGCTCGCCAAAGCCGCCCTGCTCCTGTCCATCGCCAGCGCGCCCGCCTTCGCCGCCAAACCGCTGTTCGTCGGCGGGCAGGCGCCAGCGCCGCAACGCGCCGCACTGGCCACCGCGCAGCAACTGTCCAAAGCCGGCCCGACCCGCAGCCTGCGCATCGAACGCGCCGACGCTTCGGTGGTCAGCGCGCAGACCCGCGAAATCGAACTGCGCCTGGGTTCGCGCCTGGTCAACGCCGTGCTCGACAACGCGCATCAGACCGAACGCGGCAACACCGTGTGGCTCGGCCGTCTGCGCGACTCGCGCGGCGCCTCGGCCCTGCGCGGTGCGCGCGAAGTGCGCGTCGACGAGCGCAACTCGGTCGCCCTGGTCCGCCACGGCAACCGCATCACCGGCAACGTGCGCGTCGACGGCACCCTGTACCGCATCCAGTCCCTGCCCGACGGCAGCAATGCGGTGATCGAAGTCGACGAAACGCGCATGCCGCCGGACCACGCCGCCGATTACAGCGAAGCCGACATGCCGCAAATCGACATGCGTGCCGCCGCCGCTCGAGCCAGCCGCAGCAGCGGCGGCCTGGTCGGCGCGGCCGCGATCGACCCCGGCGCCACCGCCACCATCCGCGTCCAGGTGGTCGCCACCAACCAAGCCGTCACGGCCTACGGCGGCGACATGGAAGCGTTGATCGAGCTGGCCGTGGCCGAGAGCAACCAGGGCTACGTCAATTCGAATGTCGGCATCAACATGGTCCTGGCCAACTACCGCACGGTGGAATACAGCTCGGTCGGCGACGGTCACGCCACCGACGTGCAGCGCTTCGCCGGCACCAGCGACGGCTATATGGACGACGTCCACGCCAGCCGCGACGCCAACGCCGCCGACGTCAACGTCCTGGTCATCAACGACGACAGCAACTGCGGCCGCGCCAGCTCGATCGGCTCCAACGCGGCCAGTGCGTTCGCGACCGTGTACTGGGATTGCGCGACCGGCTACTACAGCTTCGCCCACGAGATCGGCCACCTGCTGTCGGCGCGCCACGATCCGGCCAACGACCCGAGCAGCACGCCCTACGCCTACGGTCACGGTTACCAGTACACGCCCGCCTCGGGCGCCCGCTGGCGCACGATCATGGCCTACCAGTGCAGCGGCGCCGCCTGCACCCGCCTGAACTACTGGTCCAACCCGGACGTCACCTATAACGGCGTGCCGATGGGCAACACCAACCTCAGCCACAACCAGCGCGTGCTGGTCCAGACCAAGGCGGCGATGGCGGCGTTCCGCGCCGACCCCGGCGCCAACGTGGCGCCAATGGCCAACTTCACGTCCTCGGCCAGCGGCCTGACCGTTGCGTTCACCGATGCCTCGACCGACAGCGACGGCAGCATCGTCTCGCGCAGCTGGAACTTCGGCGACAGCACCACCTCGACCGCGACCAATCCGAGCAAGACCTACTCGGCCGCCGGCACCTACACGGTGACGCTGACGGTGACCGACGACGACGGCGCGACCCACACCAAGACCGCCTCGGTCACGGTCGGCACCAGCGGCGTGCAGACCTACACCAACGGCACCGACGTCAGCATTCCCGACAACAACGCGACCGGTGTGAGCAGCTCGATCGTGGTCTCGGGCCGCACCGGCAATGCCCCGGCCAACGCCTCGATCTCGGTCAACATCGTCCATCCGTACAAGGGCGACCTGATCGTCGACCTGATCGCGCCGGACGGCTCGGTCTACAACATCCACAACCGTTCCGGCGGCAGCGCCGACAACGTCACCGGCACCTTCAGCAAGAACCTGTCGACCGAAGCGCTCAACGGCACCTGGAAGCTGCGTGCCGCCGATCGCGCCTCGCAGGACGTGGGCAGCATCGACACCTGGAGCATCACCTTCTGATGCCGCCACAATCGGGCGCCCGCGCCCGGTTCGCGACGCAACCCGAAACCCCGGCTCCGGCCGGGGTTTTTGTTTGGCTGCGCGTCCCAGCCGGCATCGGGGGGCACCTCGATAATTGGAATAGCGCCCACGCTTATTCGCGGAATTTCATCACATTAGCCGATTGATTATTCCCGTGAAAATAATCAAGGAACCCGGAATATTCGCGCAATGAGCGATGAAAACCATTGATTTGCATGAATAACGCCGCCACCGCGTTCAGGCCATTCGCGCCCCGTTTCTGCGGCGCATTATCTTTGTGCGGCGCAACATAATATTTAAAACATTATTACAAATCGATTTCGGTCTCGTGAAATCTAGATTCACACGCCAAAACCGGCAAAAAAACGGTTTCAGATGTAAGCGCCGTGCGCTGCATCAGTACGGATTGATTCCTTAACGAATGTGACCTGGTTCCACTACTTTGACGCCGATTTGCACACAGACCTAGCGTCGCCCGGCCGCCGCGAAGGACACCGCGCCGGCATCCGATAGACCCACGACCTACCGCACGCACAAGGACGTATCGGTGCGCAGGCCAGGGCGTGTTGGTGACAGGGGGCGGATGCACCACCTGCAGTGAGCCGGCCGCGCCCGCGGCCTGACCAACAACACTAGTTCGGGGGTATCACCAGTGAATCGCCATTCCGTACCGAAACTGCATGCACTCGCGGCCGCGGCCGCCCTGGTCCTGACCGCAGGCGCCGCCGACGCTGCGCAGCGCGTGGATCTGCACCAGCGCAATGTCGCCCAGCTCAACCAGCAGTACCGCGCGGCGACCGCCAGCGTCGGCACCAGCGCCGATGCCGGCGCCCGTCACGCCGAGATGCTGGCGTTGGATACGCAGTCGACCCTCAAGGCGGTCGCGATCAAGGCCGATCGTAGCGGCGCCCGTCACTATCGTTACCAGCAGAGCTATCGCGGCGTGCCGATCTTCGGCGAGCAGGTCGTGGTCAGCGAAGACGCCAACGGCAACGTCCGCACCCTGTTCGGCCAGATGATCGGCGGACTCGATGCCGACCTGCCCAGCGTCACGCCCAAGCTCGCCAAGGCGCAGGCGCTGAGCATCGGCAAGCGCGCCGGCCTGGGCAACCGCCAGGGCCTGCTGAGCACCCGCAGCGAGAAGACCGAGCAGGTCATCTACGTCGACGACGCCGGCCGCGCGCATCTGGCCTATGTCGTGTCCTACTTCGCCGACTCCGCCAAGGGCGGCGCGCCGACCCGTCCGTTCGTGATCGTCGACGCCGGCACCGGCGCGGTGCTCAAGCAGTGGGACGCGCTCGCCCACGCCAACGGCACCGGCCCCGGCGGCAACCAGAAGACCGGCCAGTACGAGTACGGCACCAACTTCGGTTATCTGGACGTCGCCCAGAGCGGCACCACCTGCACCATGAACAACGCGAACGTGAAGACGGTCAACCTCAATCACGGTACCAGCGGCAGCACGGCGTTCTCGTACACCTGCCCGCGCAACACCGTGAAGACCATCAACGGCGCGTACTCGCCGCTCAACGATGCGCATTACTTCGGCAAGGTCGTATACGACATGTACGGCGCCTATGTCGGCGTGCCCCCGCTGAGCTTCCAGCTGACCATGCGCGTGCACTACAGCAACAGCTACCAGAACGCGTTCTGGGACGGCTCGGCGATGACCTTCGGCGACGGCGGCTCGACCTTCTACCCGCTGGTCAGCCTGGACGTGTCGGCGCACGAGGTCTCGCACGGCTTCACCGAGCAGAACTCGAACCTGACCTACTCCGGCCAGTCCGGCGGCATCAACGAAGCGTTCTCCGACATGGCCGGCGAAGCCGCCGAGTACTACATGAACGGCACGAACGACTTCCTGGTCGGCGCGCAGATCTTCAAGGCCAGCGGCGCCCTGCGCTACATGGCCAATCCGCCGCAGGACGGCAACTCGATCGGCCACGCCTCGAACTACACCAGCGGCATGGACGTGCACTACTCGTCCGGCGTGTACAACAAGGCGTTCTGGAAGCTGGCGACCACGTCCGGCTGGGATACCCAGAAGGCGTTCAAGGCCTTCGCCCGCGCCAACCAGCTGTACTGGACAGCGAGCACCAACTTCATCCAGGGCTCCTGCGGCGTCGAAACCGCGGCCACCGATCTGGGCTACAACGTCGCCGACGTCAGTGCGGCTTTCGCGTTGGTCGGCGTCGACTGCCCAGGCGGCGGCAACGCTCCTCCGGTCGCGAACTTCAGCGCCTCGGTCAGCGGCCTGAGCGTGGCCTTCACCGATACCTCCACCGACAGCGACGGTACGATCGCCTCGCGTAGCTGGAACTTCGGCGACGGCACCACGTCCACCGCGACCAATCCGAGCAAGACCTACGCGACGGCCGGCACGTACACGGTCACGCTGACGGTGACGGACGACGACGGCGCCACCAACACCAAGACCTCCTCGGTCACGGTCGGCGGCACCGGCACCCAGACCTACAGCAACGGTACCGACTTCGCGATCAACGACAACGCCACCGTCGAAAGCCCGATCTCGGTCTCCGGCCGCACCGGCAACGGTCCGAGCAACGCCTCGATCTCGGTCACGATCATCCACACCTACAAGGGCGACCTGAAGGTGGACCTGGTCGCGCCGGACGGCACGCTCTACAACATCCACAACCGCACCGGCGGCAGCGCCGACAACGTCACGGGCACCTTCACCAAGAACCTGACCAGCGAAGCGCTGAACGGTACCTGGAAGCTGCGCGTCAACGACAATGCGGCGCTGGACACCGGCCGTATCGACATCTGGAGCATCACGTTCTGATCGCCCTCGCCGGGCCGTGCACGCGGCCCGGTTTCGGCGTGCACCCACAAAAGCCCCGGCCTCGGCCGGGGCTTTTCTTGCGAGCATTGCGGCCTCGTTATCTCGCCAGCGGCTCGCGCTGCGCGAATGCCCGACTCAGGGCGCGTACTTGATCTCGCCGCCGATGCGGGTGTACTCGGCCCGCATCCACGGGATATCGCGCGTGCCCAGGCCCTGCGGATGGAACCAGAGGAAGGGCATCAGCATCACCACCGATCCGTCGGCGCGCGCGAAGTCGTACATGCGTTGCGGCGTGTGCGGCCAGCCGTCCAAACCCGGAGCGTTGGTCGCGGCCTGCGGCACCAGGATCACGCGTTGCCAGTTGGTGTCGATCCGGGTCTTGAGTTGATTGATCTGCTTGAGGTACTCGTCGTCGTTGGCGCCGTAGTTGTCCAGGCCGACCCAGTTGAATTGACGCACACCGAAGGTGAGGCCCTCGGTGCCGGGCTTGCTGTAGCGGGCGCTGACGATCGCGGCGATCGGCACGTTCGCGGTCGAGGCGTTCCAGCGCACCGTCGACAAGGCGTCGGTCAGGGTCGGGTTGGCTCGGGTCGTCCAACCGTCCGGCCCCTTGGCGTCGTTGAGTCCGCACAGCTCGGGTTCGTCCACCGGATAGAACGCGGCCACGGTGCTGGCGGTCGGATTGTTCGGCACCAGATAGCCCTGGTTGATCAGCTGATCAACGAACTGGTTCCACTGCAGCGCCCGGCCCGGATTGGGCTTGTACGGACAACTGTCGTTGGCTCCGGTGGTGAACAACAGCTTGTGCACGTCGATCACGGCCTTGAGGTTGCGCGACTTGGCCTGCGCCAGTTCGGAGAAGATCAGGTTGATCGCGTCCTGCTGGTTCGGAATCGAATAGGTCTGAATGAAGGTGATATTGGTGTGGTCGCCGTTGTCGGCGGTGTTGCCGCTGTTGGCGTAGTAACCGAAGTATTGCGGTTGCCCCGCGCTTGCGCTGTGGGCGGACAGCAGCAGGCCGGCGGTCAGGACGGTCGTGGCGAATTTCATGGGGAAGGCTCCAGAGTCGATTGAGACACAACGCGATGCGCCTGCGTATCGGCGGTGCGCTCGCGTGACGTTCGGACCGATGTCGCCCCTGTCATCGACATCCATGTCCGGCTTCGACCATAGGGAGCGTCGCGAACGGCGATCAACGCGATGCGCCGCGTTTGCGGCGAGGCGTGCGCCGACTGCGGCCAACGGCGCGCCGAACCGTTTCGGCGACAAACGCCTAGCGACGACTCGTGTACGGCTTGCGGCGGAGCGCGCCCGATCTTTACGGATGCGTGATATCTGCGCGAACGCAGGAGGTTCCCGCCGACGCGATCAGGGAATCGCGATTGCGCTCGAGACGACGGCGCGCTCCACGGCGTGCGAACTCCACGGCGTGCTAGCTCCACGGCATGCTAGCTCCACAAACGAAAACGCCACCCGGAGGTGGCGTTTTCGACTGCACGACGCGGACCCGGATCAGCTTTCCGGGCTCGCCGCCTCGCCAGCACTCTCGCCCGCCATAGCGGCCGGCGGCAGCGCTTCGCCCTCGACGTCCTCGTCCAGCGAGGCGTCCACGCGCTCGATGGTCTGCAGGGTCTCGTCGTCGGCCAGACGCATCAGGGTCACGCCCTGGGTGTTGCGGCCGACCTGCGAGATTTCCGCCGCACGCGTGCGCACCAGAGTGCCGCCGTCGGAAATCAGCAGCACTTCGTGGTGGTCGCTGAGCTGGATCGCGCCGACCAGCGCGCCGTTGCGGTCGGTGGTCTTGAGCGCGATCACGCCCTGGGTGCCACGACCCTTGCACGGGTACTCGTCGACCGGGGTGCGCTTGCCGTAGCCGCGCTGGCTGGCGGTCAGGATGTCGCCGTCGCCGTCGACCACGATCATGCTGACCACCATCTCGCCCGGCGCCAGCTTGATGCCGCGCACGCCGCGGCTGTTGCGGCCGGTCGAACGCACGCCGCCCTTGCCGCGCTTGGACTTGTCGGCGCCTTCGCTTTCGCCCGCGGCTTCGACGTCCGCGTCGGCACCGTCCTCGGCGCCATCCGCCTCGACCGACTCGTCGATCACGTCCGCCTCGTCCTCGCGGCCGCTCTCGGCGAAGCGCACGGCCTTGCCGTTGCTCGCGAACAGCATGACTTCGCGCTGGCCGTCGGTCAGCGCCACGTCGACCAGGGCATCGCCCTCGTCGAGGTTGATCGCGATCTTGCCGCGCGCCAGACGGAACGCGAACTCGGTCAGCGGGGTTTTCTTGACCATGCCCTTGCGGGTGGCGAAGAACACGAAATGCTCGTCGTCGTAAGCGCGCACCGGCAGCACGGCCTGAACCTGCTCGCCGGCTTCCAGCGCCAGCCAGTTGATGATCGGACGGCCGCGCGCATTCGGGCCGGCGTCCGGCAACTGGTGCACCGGCAGCCAGAACACCCGGCCGGTGCTGGTGAAGGTCAGCAGCGTGTCGTGGGTGTTGACCAGCCACAGCTTGTCGATGAAGTCCTCGTCCTTGGTCGCGGCCGCATTGCGGCCCTTGCCGCCGCGCTTCTGGGCGCGGTAGGCGCTGACCGGCTGGCGCTTGGCGTAGCCCGAATGCGACAGCGTGACCACCACGTCTTCCGGGGCGATCAGGTCGAGGATGTCGAGGTCTTCTTCGCTGGCGCGGATCTCGCTGCGACGGGCATCGCCGAACTCTTCCTTGAGGTTGAGCAGTTCGCTGCGGATCACCTCGAGCAGCACGTCGGGGTTCTCGAGAATTTCGATCAGGCCGCGGATGGTTTCCAACAGCAGCTTGTATTCCTCGGTGAGCTTTTCCTGCTCCAAGCCGGTCAGGCGGTGCAGGCGCATCTCCAGGATCTGGCTGGCCTGGATCTCGGTGAGCCGGTAACGGCCGTCGTGCAGGCCGAACTCGAACGCCAGGTCTTCCGGCCGCGAAGCCTCGGCGCCGGCCGCGCCGAGCAGCGCGCCGACCAGACCCGGTTCCCAGGTCTTGGCGAGCATGCGCTCGCGCGCCTCGTTCGGATTGGCCGAGGTCTTGATCAGCTCGATCATCTCGTCGATGTTGGCGAGCGCGACCGTCAGGCCTTCCAGGATGTGCGCGCGCTGACGCGCCTTGCGCAGATCGAAGATGGTGCGGCGGGTCACCACTTCGCGGCGGTGACGGATGAAGGCTTCGAGGATCTGCTTGAGGTTCAGCAACTGCGGGCGGCCGTCGACCAGCGCCACCATGTTGATGCCGAACACCGACTCCATCTGGGTCTGCTGATAGAGGTTGTTGAGCACCACTTCGGCCGACTCGCCGCGCTTGATCT
>CAMLID010000063.1 GCA_946480055.1 uncultured Lysobacter sp.
GCCGTGCTGGCGGCGGTCGCGGCCGCGCCGGCCCACGCCGCCGAACACAAGACGCATTCCTCCGGTCGCGAGCCGGCAGACCGCATACTTTCGGAAAGCATGCTCTCCGTCGTCACCCTCAACCTCTGGCACGATAAGGGCGATTGGCCGGCGCGGCAGCGCCAGATCGTCGCCGAACTGCGCCGTCTGCAGCCCGACGTGATCGCGCTGCAGGAAGTGCTGCAGCACGAGAACCTGCCCAACCAGGCGCAGACCCTGGCCGAGGCCCTGGGTTACCGCGCCTACTTCGTCTCGGTCGACGCCGCCGACGCGCCGCGCCGTTACGGCAATGCGATCCTGAGCCGGTTCCCGGTGCTGTCGCTGGACTGGAAACCGCTGCAGCCCACCGACGACTACCGCACCGTCGCCCACGCCCGCATCGCCCTGGGCGGGCGCACGGTCAATCTCTACGCCACCCACCTGCACTACAAACCCGAAGGCGGCGCGATCCGCAAACGCCAGATCGACGACCTGCTGGCCTACATCGACGCCAGCGCCGACGGCGCGCCCAGCATCGTCGCCGGCGACTTCAACGCGCCCGAGCACGCGCCCGAGTTCGCGCAATTCCGCCAGCGCTTCGATAACGCCTACGGCCGCCTGCACCCGGGCATCGCCGACGATGCGCGCGAGCACAGCACCCTCAACCTCACCCAGTACGCGCCGCTGCGCATCGACCACATTTGGTACGAACCGGCGGCATTCGCGGCCGACTCGGCGCAGATCCTGTTCAGCGCGCCCGACGCCGACGGCGTCTGGGCCTCCGACCACTACGGCGTGCACACGCAGCTACGCCTGCTCCCGCGTCCCGCAGCGAACGCGCCTGGAAAGACCGGGCACTGACGCCCTGGCGCGCGCCACCACGCGGGTCGCGCGCCAGGGGAATCGACCACATTGATCGACCACGGTGGGAGCGACGCAAGTCGCGATCGGATGGCGTCGCCGCCGCAGTTCGATCGCGACTTGCGTCGCTCCCACACACCGCTGCCGCGATGCCGCTGGCGTTCGAGCGCCGCAGAGCCTGCGCATCAACCGCCCATGTATTTCCAATTGCGCTGCTTGCCTTCGGCCAGCCATTCCACCGTCTGCTCGACGCGCTTGAGCCGGGTCGCTTCGCGCTTGGCCTCAGTGATCCATTCCACGTACTCGCGGCGGTGGCTGGGCGCAAACGCATCGAAGGTCTTGCGCGCCTTGGCGTTCTTCTTCAGCGCCGCGGCCAGATCCGGCGGCACGTCCACCGGCGGCTTGGGCGTCGCGCTCTTGGTCGAAGGCCGCTTCACGCCGGCGTCGATCAGGGCCATGGCCTGCTTCACGTAGCCGGACAGCTCGCGCTTGCCCGGCAGTTCCTTCACGCCGGTCAGGCGCCCGAACTGGCCCATGGCCTCGTCGCCCTTGCTGCCGTCGGGACCGACGATATTGGCGCCCTGCCAGAAGCCGAAGCTGGCGTGCTGCTTGAACGCGGCCATGCCGCACAGGATCTGGCCGTGGTAGACGAAGCTGGGCATGCCCCACTTCAAGGTCTCCTCGACCTCGGGGCAGGCGCTGTGGATCACGCCGCGCAGATGGGTGAGCAGCGGCCGGGCGAACTCCGCCGATTGGACGATGTAGGCGTCGATGCGCGGATCGGTCTGGCCCATGACGGCCTCCGTGGCGAGGACGGCCTTATTCTGCCCCGCTCACTCCGCCAGCGGCCACTGCCCCAGCACGGTGTAAGCATTGCGGCTGCCGAGCTGGCTGTGGATCAGGGCGAAATCCGCGACCCGCCACCGGATCGGCTCGACCGCGACCGGCGGATGCAGAGGGCCGGCGGCGTCGCGCACGACGGTCACGTGCGGGGTCAGGCTATGCCCGCCCTCCACCCGCACGCCGCGCTTGGCCAGGGCGACGCCGAGCCGGTCCCACAGCGCCTGCAATCCGGCCGGCGTGCGCTCGCAGCCCAGCCACCAAGGAATCGAGCGATTGCGGAAACTGCCGGCGCGGTCCAGGCACAGATCGAACACGTCCGCGGCGACATCGGCCGCGGCCGCCTGCGCGGCTTGCGCGCGCTCGTCCTGGAAACGGTCGGCATCGCCGAGGAACTGCAGAGTCAGGTGATAACGATGCGCGCCGATCAAGCGGCCGCCGGCATCGTGACGCTGACGCAGGGCCGACGCGAGCTCGGCCATGCGTTCGCGCGTGGCCGCATCGGGCAGCAGCGCGAAGAACAAACGGTGGATGTCGGAAGACGCTGCGGGCGCTGCGCCGAACAAGTTCTGTTGCATGTCCGGCAGTTTAACGCCCGCGGCTCCAACCGACTCAGGTCTTCGGCGCGGCAGCGGCGGCCACAGGCGTTTCCGCCTCGCGTTTATGCGTGTCCTCGATCAGGACATCGCGCGCGGCGCGGCGCACCGCCTCGGGGTCGGACTGGCGCAGATCGCCGGTGGCCGGCAGGCCGAGCTTGGCCAGCACGTCGGCGATCACGCGCTTGTTCGCATACGGATGCGGATGATCGGGCTCGTCGTCCTGGCTGCGGTAGAAACGGTCGATCAACTTGATCCGAGTGTTGTCGGCCTTGGCCAGCTCGACCAGCTTGGCGCGGTACTCCAGCGCCCACGCCGGCATGTCGGGCCAGCGCTTCATGTCGGCGTAGTGCTGGGATTCATGGCCGAGAAAACTGACCTGGAAATCCTCGCCCTTCAGATCGCCGTAGGCCGAGCGCACCGCGTACAGGCCTTCGGGCTTGGCCCAACCGGCCGCGCCGGTGGAACCGCAGGCGCTGTAGTGGCTCCAGCCGCGGCTGAGCCAGCCGTCCATCACGAACACCTTGACCGGTTGCTGTTCGCCGCCGGGCAACGCGACGGTGTAGTCGCGCTCCTCCTGCTCGCCCCACAGGAACAGGTCGTACAGCGGCGGCGTGCGGCCCTGCAAGGGATGCAGACCGCTCGCGCGCAACTTGACGTTGATCCGTTCGCTCAACGCGTCGAAGGCCTCGTCGCCGTCGGCCGGCGGCTTCTCGCCGATCAGGGCGGCCAGATCGGCCTTGAGCTTGGCGTCCTCGGCCGGCCGCTGGGCCGGATCGCGGACCGCATGCCACCAGTAGCGCTGATAGATTTCGAGCACGCGCCGGGCCAGCGGATCGCTGACCTCGCCGGCCGACGGCGGCGGCGAATTGCGCTCGTGACGATCGAGCATGCAAGTGCGGAATGCCGTGTCCTTGGCGTTGAACTGCTCGACCGGCGCCGCCTTCAAGGCCGTCAACGCGGTCGGCACGTCGGCGCGCAGCGAGGCGCCGAGCGCTTCGCTGACCGCCTTGGCGGCGAGCGGGCCGCTGGGCTCCGGCGTCGGCGCCGGAGTCTCGGCGGAACCGCCCAGCGCCCAGGCCATCAGCACGGGCAAAGCGGTCGCGGCGGACAACAGGGAAAGTTTCATCGCGAAGACTCCAAAGGCGCGGGGGGCGCGTTGGAGCCATTAGGCCGCGATGGCGGCGTGCCGGTCTTGTACGTACTTGATCTGCCGCCGCAGCCGCGCCGGTGTGCAGCCGGCATGGGCGACGACGATCCGGTGCAGATGGCTCTGATCGGCGAAACCCGCCGCCGCGGCCACCTCGGCCAGGGGCAGCGCACCGCCGAGCAACTGCAGGGCGCGACGCCAGCGCGCCTCGCGGCGCAAGGCGCGAGGCGACATGCCGTAGCTGCGGCTCAACGCGCGGCTGGCGTGCTCGGCCGAGACGCCGAGCCCCCGCGCGAGCACGGCGATGTCGTGTTCGGACTCGGCCATGGTGCGCAGCAGCTCGCCCTGCCAGTCGGGCAGTTCGACGGCGGCCTGCGGCCGGGCACAGGCCAGCAGTTCCGACAGACGCTGCGGGCAACGTTCGAACACCTCGACCGCCTCGCGCAGGTCGTGCACCTGCCAGGCGCTGGCGGCCGGTTCGAAGTTCGCTTCGGCCAGTTCGATATTGATCGCGCTCGCGCCGAGCCCGCCGAAGCGGTCGCCGTGGGCGTGATAGGCCGGATGCAGGACCAAGGTGCCGGGGCGGCACGGCAGCGGGCCGTCGAGGCTGGATTCGGTGTAGTCGCCGTCCAGCACCAAGGCGGCGTAAGGCGCGCGATGGCGATGCGTCGCCAGGGTCGCCCCGCGTGCGTGGCGGGTGCGGTAGGCGGCGCCGGCAGGATTCACTCGCGCGGCTCCGAGGGTGTGGCTGGCGTGCTGTCGGTCTGGGAACCGGTGCGCTCCGAACCGGTGCGCTCCGAACCAGCGCGCGCGTCGCCGGATGCACCGGCACCGGCCGCGCCCGAGCGGGTACCCGGCCTGCGCAGGTAATCGGCCAGACCGAGCAGTTGCAGGCCCTGGACCTTGTCGACCACCGGCGCGAATTTGCTCAGATCATCCGGCGTGTAGCCGCCGGCGCGATAGCTCAGGGTGATGCGGGTGCCGCCGCCGTCGGCCGGCGCCAGGCGGAATTCCATCGCGCCGCTCAGTCCCATGCCCTGCAGCGGACCGAGCCCGCCGAGCAGGCGCAGGGTCTTGCCGGGATCGACGAAGGCCACGGTCATGTGCAGCGCCTGCTGCTGGCCGTCGAGGTTGGCTTCGCAAAAGCAGCCGCCGGCGCGCGGCTCGATCGAGAGCCTGGATTGCGCGCCCCACCAGGTGTGGTCCTTCGGCCACCAGCGATCGACGTCGCCGACCAGCGCCTTCCAGGCCGTCGCCTGATCGACCGGCACGACCTGCTCGTTCTCGATGCTGAAGCCGTTCGCGGCGACATCCTTGACCGCGGCCGAGGCCGCACCGCTGGCGCCCAGCAACAGCGCCGCGGCACATGCCATTGCGATCCGATCCATAGCCGCCCTCCTCTCGCCGAGCCCACGTCGGGCCGATGCGGCGATTAGGAACCGGGGCCGTGCCGGCGCGCAAGCGACGGAAGTTGGGGGCGCCGCGGCTGCCTGCGAACGAAACCGCCGCGGTCAGTCGGAACGCGCATCGCGGCTCACGCCGCTCCCACAGCCGGGGCCGCCCGACCTTCGAGCAGATCCACCGCCTTGGGGTAGGAGCGGCGTAAGCCGCGACCGCGCACCTTCGGCAACGACGGGGTCGCGGCTCACGCCGCTCCTACCCAACAGCCATCACCGCGATAACGCCCTTCCCTACGCAAACCGCAATTCGCCGTGCTCCGCGCAAACCGCCGCACCCCGCTCCCACAGCCGGGGCCGCCCGACCTTCGAGCAGATCCACCGCCTTGGGGTAGGAGCGGCGTAAGCCGCGACTGCGTAGCCACCGATCGCGGTGCCCACCAGAGGAAACCGCGATCCAGCACAACACCTATGGCCGAAGCCGCTCAGCCCTCGAGCTCGCTCCAGCGGCCATAGGCACGGTCGAGTTCGGCCTGGGTCTTGGCGAGTTCGGCGTTGTGCGCCGCCATCGCCGCGGCGTCGCGCTGGTAGAACGCGGGCTCGTTCATCTGCACGGTCAATGCGGCGACGCGCGTCTCCAGGGTTTCGATCAGCGCCGGCAGTTGCTCCAGCTCGCGCGTTTCCTTGTAGCTGAGCTTGCGCTTGGCCACCACCGGCGCGACGGCTTCGACCTTCGCCGGCTCGGCCTTGCTTGCTCCCGCAACGGCCGCGCCGGGCTTGCCCGCGCCGACCGACGCCACCGGACGCTGGCGCAGCCAGTCGGTGTAGCCGCCGACGTACTCGCCGACCCGGCCCTCGCCTTCCATCACCAGGGTCGAGGTCACCACGTTGTCGAGGAAGTCGCGGTCGTGGCTGACCAACAGCAAGGTGCCCGGATAGTCGCCGAGCAGCTCTTCCAGCAGCTCCAGCGTCTCCACGTCGAGGTCGTTGGTCGGTTCGTCCATCACCAGCAGGTTGGACGGCTGCGCGAACAGCTTGGCCAGCAGCAAGCGGTTGCGCTCGCCGCCGGACAAACGCGTGATCGGCGCGCGCGCGCGTTCGGGCGTGAACAGGAAGTCCTGCAGGTAGCCGATCACGTGTTTGCTCTTGCCGCCGACCTCGACGAACTCGCGGCCCTCGGCGACGTTCTCGATCGCGTTCCAGTCCTCGCGCAAGGTCGCGCGGTACTGGTCGAAATACGCGATCTGCAGCTTGCTGCCTTCGCGCACTTCGCCGGACTTGGGCTGCAGCTCGCCGAGCAGGATCTTGAGCAAGGTGGTCTTGCCGCTGCCGTTGGGCCCGATCAGGCCGATCCGGTCGCCGCGGAAGATCGTGGTCGAGACGTCGCGCAACAGCAGCTTGCCGCCGAAATCGAACGACACCGACTTGGTTTCGACAACCTTGCGGCCGGAGGCTTCGTTCTGGGCGAAATCCATGCGCACGTTGCCGACGGTGTCGCGCCGGGCCTGGCGCTCGACCCGCATCGCCTTGAGCCGGCGCACGCGGCCTTCGTCGCGGGTGCGGCGGGCCTTGATGCCCTGGCGGATCCAGACTTCTTCCTGCGCCAGCAACTTGTCGAAACGGGCGCTCTCCTGGGCCTCGGCGTTCAGGCGCTCCTCGCGGCGACGCACGTAGTTCTCCCAATCGCCGGGCCAGCTGGTGACCTGGCCGCGATCGATCTCGACGATCCGGGTCGCCAGCGCGCGCAGGAAGCGGCGGTCGTGGGTCACGAACACCAGCGCGCTCTGCCAGGACTTGAGGAACTGTTCGAGCCAGTCGATGGCTTCGATGTCGAGGTGGTTGGTCGGTTCGTCCAGCAGCAGCAGGTCCGGCGCCGACACCAGCGCACGCGCCAGCAGCACGCGCCGCTTCATGCCGCCGGACAGGCCGGAGAATTCGACGTCGCCGTCCAGGTCGAGCCGGGTCAGGGTCTCGGTGACGCGCTGATCCAGGCCCCAGCCTTGCGCGGCCTCGATCTTGGTCTGCACGTTGGCGACCGCGTCGGCGTCGTAGGTATCGGCGTGGGTCAGGTGGTGGTACTCGGCCAGCCAGTGGCCGAGTTCGCCCAGGCCGTCGGCGACCACGTCGAAGACGGTGCCGTTGGCGCCGGGCGGGACTTCCTGTTCGAGCCGGGCGATGCGGGTATTGCCGTCGCGGCGTCCGCCGTCGACCAGGATGCGGCCGTCGTCGGGCTGGATTTCCCCGGCGAGCAATTTCATGAGCGTGGACTTGCCCGCGCCGTTGCGACCGATCAGGGCGATGCGCTCACCAGGTTCGATGGACAGTTCGACGTTTTCGAGCAGGAGCGGGCCGCCGACGCTGTAGTCGACGTTCTGAACGGTGATCAAAGGCATCCGACCATTGTAGCCGGCGCACGCCCCCCGGGCGCCGTCCGGGCGCGCGCCGGACGCCGGCGCGGCGCATACTTGGGCCTAGCCGCCGGCATCGGGCCGCGGCCGCCGCCACCGAATCGAGGAGCCTGCCATGAGCAAGGGCTTGGACCGCAAGAAGGAAACCAAGAAGAAACCGACCAAGACGATCAAGGAAAAGCGCGCCGAAAAGAACGAAAAGAAGGCCACCAAGGGCTTCGCGCCGACCTGATCGGGTCGATCCGATCCGTCACCACCCGCGCCCGCGCGTTCGCGCGGGCCGCGTACCGGGCCCGCCCGCCTACACCGGCACGCCGCCCACTTCCTCGAACAAGGCCACCAGCTTCGGCCGCTGCAGCAGCCGGCCGGTGTACGCCTGCAGGGCCTCCGGCAGCGCCACGCCGCTGAGCCGTCCCCAGATCAGGGTGCCGCCGATCATCACGTCGGCCGCGCTGAAACGTTCGCCGAACAGGTACGGACCGTGCCCGAGCTGGGCCTCCACGAACGCCAGTTCCTGCGCGGTCGTGCCCCAGCCGACTTCGACCGGCACGGTCTTGCGCTTGAAGATCCAGTCCGAGATCGACGGATCCAGCGCCGCGCTGGCGTGCACCATCAGCGCCAGATAACGCGGACGCTCCGGCTCATCGCCGGCCAGCGCGAGGCGGCCGGTCGAATAGCGGTCGCCCAGGTACAGACAGATCGCGGCGGTCTCGTTCATGACCTGGCCGTTGATCTCCAGCGACGGCGCCTTGCCCAGCGGATTGATCTTCAGATACGCCGGCTGCTTGTGTTCGCCCTGCTCACGGTCCAGGCGCACCAGCTCGTAGGGCTGTTCGAGTTCCTCCAGCAGCCAGCGCGGCAGCCAGGAACGTCCGGGGATGAAGTACAGACGCAGCATGGCCGCGGCTCAGCGATGGCCCAGGTGCAAGGTTTCGTGCTCGGACAGGTCGGTCGGGTCGTTGCTGACCGCGCTGATCAGGAAATTCAGCGCATTGCCGACCAGGGTGCCCGGCCCGTCCCAATATTCGGCGGTGTCGACCGCGACCCGGATCAGGCGCAGTTGCGGGTCGTCCTTGCCGTTGGGGAAGAACAGCTTCATCGCCGGCGACCAGATCTCGTCGATCTTGGCGCGGTCGGCGACCAGGCTGGCGGTGCCGGACACCGAGACGTAGACATTCTTGCCGCGCGAGGCGTAGGCGACGTTGACCCGCGGGTCGTCGGCGATCTCGCGCGCCTTGGCGCTGTCGGCGGAGGTCGCGAACCACAGGTCGCCGTCGAACTCGACCTGCTGCGTGCCCAGCGGACGGCTCACCAGGCGGCCGTCGGCGGCGTGGGTGGTGAACATCGCGATCTCGACGTCCTCGATCAGCGCGGCGAGCTTGCGCACCGCGGCATTGCGCTCGGTCATGACGGTCTCCTGCGGCGACGCGACGCATCGCCGTATCCGCATCAGACCGCGTCCGCGGCTAAGGCCGGGTGAAAAAAGCCGTAGCCGGCGTCGCTAGGCACCTGTGGCGCGACGTGGCACGATCGCGCCGATGAACAGCCGACCCGCCGCGGAGCAGCACCTGCGCGACCTAGCACGCTTGCGCCGCGTCCGCGACCGGATCGACCGCGAGTACGCGCAGCCGCTCGATGTCGAGGCGCTGGCCCAGGGCGTGCACATGTCGGCCGGGCACCTCAGCCGCCAGTTCAAGCTGGCCTACGGCGAGTCGGTCTACGCCTATCTGATGACGCGGCGCATCGAGCGCGCGATGGCGCTGCTGCGTTGCGGCGAGCTGAGCGTGACGCAGGTCTGCTTCGCGGTCGGCTGCTCGTCGCTGGGCACCTTCAGCACACGTTTCACCGAGCTGGTCGGGGTATCGCCCAGCGTCTATCGGCGCGAGCAGACGCTGGCGACGCAGGGCATGCCGGCCTGCATTGCCAAACAAGTGACGCGACCGGTCAGGAATCGAGAAGCATCGGCCGCCGAACCCGACCTAGCATGACGGCTCCCCAACCTCAGGACGACGCCATGGACATCCGCATTCACGCCAGCTTTCTTCCCCACTCCGATCCGGAGGCCGCGCTGGCCTTCTACCGCGACACCCTCGGCTTCGAGGTCCGCAAGGACGTCGGCTACAAGGGCCTGCGCTGGATCACGGTCGGCCCGAACGGCCAGCCCGGCACGTCCATCGTGCTGCACCCGCCGGCCGCGAGCCCCGGCATCACCGATGAGGAGCGCCGCGTGATCGCCGAGATGATGGCCAAGGGCACCTACGCCATCGTCACACTGGCCACGCCCGATCTGGACGGCGTCTTCGCGCGCCTGCAGGCCGGCAACGCCGAGATCGTGCAGGAGCCGACCGATCAGCCCTACGGGGTGCGCGACTGCGCCGTGCGCGATCCTTCCGGCAATCTGATCCGGATCAACCAGCTCGATTGAGCCATTCGGCTGAGCCGCGCGGCGGCCGCGATCGCGGCCGCCGTCGCATCCGGAGGCGTCGCTTGCCGCCGGGCGCCTACGAGCCGCGCGCCTAGGAACTGCAGGACAGCATCGAGCAACCGGCGCGGTCGCGCGCCCACTCGGGGCGGCGCTGCGCATAGGCCTCGCGCCCCGGCTGGTCGTCGTAGGGCCGGCGCATCACGTCCAGCAGTTCGCGCACGCCGTCCAGGTCGCCCTGCTCGGCGCGGTCGATGGCCTGCTGGGCCAGGTAGTTGCGCAGCACATAGCGCGGATTGGCCGCACGCATGCGCGCGCTGCGCTCGCCGGCGGGCCATGCGTCGGCGGCGATGCGGGCGCAGTAGCGCAACAGCCAGGCCAGCAGCGCGGGTTCGTGCTCGGCGCGGCGTTCGGGGCTGTAGAACGCCTCCGCGAACGGCTGCAATGAAGGCTCGGGCGACGCCGGATCGAGATCCGACAGCGCGCGGAACCACAGCGTCATATCGATCTCGGCCGCGCGCATCAGCTCGCGCAGCGCGTCCATCAGCGCCAGATCCTCATCGCCGCAGTCGCGCAGGCCAAGCTTGCGCGCGATCGTATCGCGCTCGGCCGCATTCCAGGCTTCGACGTAACGGCGCAGGCCGTCCTGCAGCGGCGCCACGTCGGCGAACAGCGGCGACAGCGCGCCGGCCAGGCGCGACAGGTTCCAGTAGGCGACCTGCGGCTGCGCCCCGAAGCGGTAGCGGCGTCCGCCGGCGTCGGTGGTGTTCGGAGTCCAGTCCGGATCGTAGTCGTCGATCCAGCCGTAGGGGCCGTAGTCGATGGTCAGGCCGAGGATGGACAGGTTGTCGGTGTTCATCACCCCGTGCACGAAGCCGACCCGCATCCAATGCGCCATCGTGACCGCGGTGCGCTCGCAGACTTCGGCGAACCAGGCCGCATACAGGGCTTCGCCCGCGCCGGACAGATGCGGGAAATCGCGGCGGATGCAGAATTCGGTCAGGCGCCGCAGCAGCTCGGTCTCGCCGCGCGAGGCCGGCAGTTCGAAATGGCCGAAGCGCAGGAACGAGGGCGCGACCCGGCACACGATCGCGCCGGGTTCGGCCTTGGGGTGGCCGTCGTAGAACATGTCGCGGACCACCTCCTCGCCGGTGCCGACCAGGCTCAGCGCGCGCGTGGTCGGCACGCCCAGGTGGTGCATGGCCTCGCTGCACAGGAACTCGCGCACCGAGGAACGCAGCACCGCACGACCGTCGGCGGTGCGCGAGTACGGGGTCGGGCCGGCGCCCTTGAGCTGCAGCTCCCAGCGCTCGCCGGCGGCGTTGACGACCTCGCCCAGGCTGATCGCGCGGCCGTCGCCGAGCTGGCCGGCCCAATGCCCGAACTGGTGGCCGCCGTAATTGGACGCGAACGGCTGCATGCCGGGCAGCAATGCATTGCCGCCGAACACCTGGGCGAACTCCGGCGATCGCAGCGTAGCTTCGTCCAGGCCCAGGCGCGCCGCCATCTCGGCCGAGTGCGCGAGCAGGCGCGGCGCCGCCACCGGCGTCGGCTGCACCCACGAGTACAGCGCGCCGGCGACCTGGCGCACGCCCGGCCCCCGCTCGGGATCGCCGGGCAGGTCGCGCACGAAGGCGTTGTCGAAGTCGAAGCGCAGCATCTCAGCCGAGCACGTCGAAGGGACCGCCGCGCTCCAGCGCGCGCTGGTAGGCGGGCCGGGCATGGATGCGCTCGAGGAAGGCGCGCATGCGCGGACGGTCGCCGCCGGCGCGCGCGACCGCGGCCTCGACCGGGAAGCTCATCTGGATGTCGGCGATGCCGAAGCGCTCGCCGGCGAACCATGCGTGGCGTCCCAGTTCGGCCTCGATGTAGTCCAGGTGCAGTTTCAGCTGCGGGCCGACGAAGGCCGCCATCGCCTTGTCGGCGATGCCGCGCGCGACCGGCTTGGCGAAGAACGGCATCGGCGCACGCTTGATCCGCGCGAACACCAGGCTGAGCAGCAACGGCGGCATCGCCGAACCTTCGGCGTAGTGCAGCCAATAGCGGGAGCGCAGCCGTTCAGGGGCGTCGGCCGGCAGCGGCGGCGGCGAGAACCGGTGTTCGCCGTCGTAGCGCTCGGCCAGGTATTCCAGGATCGCGGCCGACTCGGCCAGCACCCGGCCCTCGTCCTCCAGCACCGGCGACTTGCCCAGCGGATGCACCTGGCGCAGCTCCGGCGGCGCCAGCATGGTCTGGGCGTCGCGCTGGTAGCGCACGACTTCGTACGGCAGTTCCAGCTCCTCCAGCAGCCACAGCACGCGCTGGGAACGGGAGTTGTTCAGATGGTGAACGCGGATCATGGGGGGTCTGCGTGGTGGGGTCGGACCCCATGGTAGCGGTGCCGGCGGCGCCCGGGATTCGGTCTGAGGCCGCGCATGGCCTAGACTGGCGGCATTCCCCATCGAGAACGCCATTCATGGCCAAGCCCAATTACTCGTTCGAAAAGCGCCAGCGCGAGATCGCCAAGAAGAAGAAGCAGGACGAAAAGGCGGCCAAGAAGGCCGCAGCCAAGGATTCGGGCACTCCGTCCGACAGCAGCGGCACCCCGCCGCGCGACGGCGAACGCGGCAACGGCTGAGCCGCACCGCGCGCAACGTCCGGGCGGCCGCTGTCGCCCGACCCGGCGCAGCCGCTGTCGGCGCGCGGACCCCGCGTCCGCCCCGACACCCCCGGGCCAGGCCATAACGGCCGCGCCCTGAACTCGCCGCCATGACCGACACGCCAACCCCTGCCCCGCAGATCTGGGTCGACGCCGACGCCTGTCCCGGCGTGATCCGCGAGATCCTGTTCCGCGCCGCCGAACGCGCCCGCATCCAGGTGACCCTGGTCGCCAACCAATGGCTGCGCACGCCCGGCTCGCGCTACGTGCGCGCGATCCAGGTCCCGTCCGGGCTGGACGTGGCCGACACCGAGATCGTGCAGCGGGTCGCGCCCGGCGATCTGGTGGTCACCCAGGACATTCCGCTGGCGGCGCTGGTGCTGCAAAAGCGCGCGGTCGCGCTGAACCCGCGCGGCGATCTCTACACCGCCGACAACATCGCCCAGCGCCTGTCGATGCGTAACTTCATGGACGAGCTGCGCGGCGCCGGGGTCCAGACCGGCGGCCCGCCGGTGTTCCACGCGCGCGACCGCCAGGCCTTCGCCAACCAGCTCGATCGCTGGATCGCGCAGCGGCCGCGTTGAGCGAGCCGGCGCGCGCCGCCGCGCCGTGACGCGCGCGGCGGACTCGCGGCCGCGACACCGCCACGCCAGGCAAACACCGACCCGCCCGACGCGCTCGCGGCGCCGGGTATGCTCGGGGCTTCGTGCCCACCAGACCCGACCCGATGAGCCCCAGCACGCGCCGCCGTCCCTTGTCCCGCCTCTCCTGGTGCATGCCGGCCGCTCTCGCCTGCGCCGTACTGGCCTGCCTGCCGCTGGCCGCAGCCGCGCAAACGTCCGCGCAGACGTCCACGAAAAACACCGACTGGACCCTGGTCCACGCCGGCCGCCTGCTCGACCGCCCCGGCCAGGACGCACGCGGCGCCAGCACCCTGCTGCTGCGCGCCGGCCGGGTCGAAGCGGTGCGCGACGGTTACCAGGACGCCGCCGCGTTCGCCGGCGTGCCCACGGACGCGCGCGTGGTCGACCTGCGCGACCGCTACGTGCTGCCGGGCCTGATCGACTGTCACGTGCATCTGGTCTCGGACAAGGCCGGCGTCGAAGGCCAGCTCGACAGCGTCGCCGGCAGCGTCGCCGACCACGCCTACGAGGCCGCGGTGAACGCGCGCAAGACCCTGCATGCGGGCTTCACCACCGTGCGCAACCTCGGCGACGACGACGGCGTGACCCTGGCCCTGCGCGACGCGGTCGCGGCCGGCAAGCTGCCCGGGCCGCGCATCCTCGACGCCGGCTCGGCGATCTCGACCACCTCCGGCCACATGGACCCGACCCTGGGTTTTCGCGAGGAACTGCATGCCGCGCTGGACGTGCACGGCAACACTTGCGACGGCGCCGACGACTGCCGGCGCGCGGTGCGGCGCCAGGTCGCGCGCGGCGTCGACGTGATCAAGATCGCCACCACCGGCGGCGTCAACAGCCGCATCGGCGCCGGCCTGGGCCAGCAGATGTTCGACGACGAAGCGCGCGCCATCGTCGAGACCGCGCACCTGTACCGCAAGAAGGTCGCGGTGCACGCGCACGGCGCCGACGGCATCGCGGTGGCGCTGCGCGCCGGCGCCGATTCGATCGAGCACGGCACCCTGCTGGACCGCGAGGACATCGCCCTGTTCCGCAAGACCGGCGCCTACTACGTACCGACCCTGTCGACGGTCAACGGCTACAAGGAACGCCTGGCCCGCAACCCCGACGCCTACACCGGCGAGGTCCGGGCCAAGATCGAATGGCGCATCGGCATCACCGGCAAGGCCCTGGAAGCCGCGGTGCCGGCGGGCGTCAAGATCGCCTTCGGCACCGACGCCGGGGTCAGCCTGCACGGCCGCAACGCCGACGAATTCGAACTGATGGTCGCCCACGGCATGACCGCACCGCAGGCGATCCAGGCTGCGACCGTCAACGCCGCCGACCTGCTCGGCCTGTCCGACCAGGTCGGCAGCCTGGAACCGGGCAAACGCGCCGACCTGATCGCGGTCGCCGGCGACCCGCTGCAGGACGTGACCGTGCTCAAGCAGGTCGAGTTCGTGATGAAGGACGGGCGGATCGAGAAGGACGCGCGGACGCGCTGAACCCGGCGCCGTTCCCGGGAGCCTGCTCCCTGTGGGAACAGGCTCCAACACAAGGCAGTGCGCCTGGGTTTTGGGGTAGGAGCGGCGTAAACCGCGACCGCGTCACCCCAGCTTGCGGAGATGACGCGGTGAGGGGTTGGATGGCGGTCGCGGCTTACGCCGCTCCTACCCCAAGGCAGAGCCGGTGCGCAATTGAAAGCGAACGACTTCCTGTGGGGGCGGCGTGGCTTCCTGTGGGAGCGACGTGAGTCGCGATCGAAGTACCCAGATGCCGAACCTCGTCGCGATCCGCAACCACGCATCGCGACTCACATCGCTCCCACATGTCGCTCCCGCATAAAGTCCGCTGTCCGCGCCTCAGCTTCGGGGTAGGAGCGGCGTAAGCCGCGACCGCGCCACACCGCATGCGACGAATCCCGCCCGCCAGACAGACCCGCACGTCACGACGTTCCGTGCCTTTCCCTCCCGGCGAAACACCCATGCAGCCCCTGTGGGAGCGGCGTAAGCCGCGATCGGCCTGCCCGGAAGCGTACGCCGGCGCGTGGGGTTCAATCGCGGCTCACGCAGCTCCCACAGGACTCCCGCCGCCCTTTCCCATTTCCGATCCCGGCCGATCGCCCGACCCGCTGCGTCGAGTCCTGAACCCCTCGCTTGTGGCTTTGATCCACACCGCTGCGGTTTCGAACCGCAAGCCTGAACTCCTGAACCGCAGCGTTCGAGTCCAAACCCGTACATCTGAGGCCCTAAGCCGCAGCGTTCGAGCCTGGATCCGCATGTTTGAGGCCTTAACCCGCGGCGTTCGAGCCCAAACCCGCACGCCTGAGGCCCGAAACCGCAGCATTCGAGCCCGGACCCGCACGCTTGAGGCCCTAACCTGCTGCATTCGAGCCTTGACCCGCACATCAGAGTTTCCGAACCGCAACGCTGCCGCCGCGAACCGCAGCCCTGCGGCCCCGAACCGCAACCGTCCACCGCCCCCTGCCGAACCCGCCCGATCCCGCACAATTCGCTGGATTTCCCGCACGCTGAGCCGGTGCTCCACCCACGTCCGGTACACTAGGCGGTCTTCCGACCGGCCTCCGCCGGCGCTGCCGAGCCGCCCCATGAGCGCCGAGACGCCCAGTTCCAACGCTTCCGATCCCGCTTCCACCCCCGAAGCCCCGTCGCTGAAATTCACCGACCTGGCCCTGTCCGAGCCGCTGCTGCGCGCGCTCTCCGACGTCGGCTACGAATCGCCCTCGCCGATCCAGGCCGCGACCATCCCGCCGCTGCTGGAAGGCCGCGACGTGCTCGGCCAGGCCCAGACCGGCACCGGCAAGACCGCCGCGTTCGCGCTGCCGATCCTGGCCCAGATCGATCCCAAGCAGTTCAAGCCGCAGGCCCTGGTGCTGGCGCCGACCCGCGAGCTGGCGATCCAGGTCGCCGAGGCGTTCCAGAAGTACGCCGTGCACCTGCCCGGCTTCCACGTCCTGCCGATCTACGGCGGCCAGAGCTACTACCCGCAGCTGCAGGCGCTCAAGCGCGGCGTGCACGTCGTGGTCGGCACCCCGGGCCGTGTCATCGATCACCTCGATCGCGGCACCCTGGACCTGTCCGAGCTGCGTTGCCTGGTGCTGGACGAAGCCGACGAAATGCTGCGCATGGGCTTCATCGACGATGTCGAGAACGTCCTCAAGAAGACCCCGGAAACGCGCCAGGTCGCGCTGTTCTCGGCGACCATGCCGGCGCCGATCAAGCGCATCGCCCAGACCTACCTGAAGCAGCCGGTCGAGATCGCGATCAAGGCCAAGACCACCACCGCGGCCAACATCCGCCAGCGCTACTGGTCGGTCAGCGGCGTGCACAAGCTCGACGCCCTGACCCGCATCCTCGAAGCCGAAACCTTCGACGCGATGATCGTGTTCTCGCGCACCAAGCTGGGCACCGAGGAACTGGCCGAGAAGCTGTCCGCCAGGGGCATCTCCGCCGCCGCGATCAACGGCGATGTGCAGCAGGCGCAGCGCGAGAAGACCATCCAGAACCTCAAGGACGGCAAGATCGACGTCCTGGTCGCCACCGACGTGGCCGCGCGCGGCCTGGACGTGGAGCGCATCAGCCACGTGCTGAACTACGACATTCCCTACGACACCGAAAGCTACGTCCACCGTATCGGCCGCACCGGCCGCGCCGGGCGCAAGGGCGAGGCGATCCTGTTCGTGACCCCGCGCGAGCGCGGCATGCTGCGCGCGATCGAACGCGCCACGCGCCAGCCGATCGAGCCGATGGAGCTGCCCAGCGTCGAGACCGTCAACGAGCAGCGCGTGTCGCGCTTCCTCGGCCGCATCAGCGACGCCCTGGAAAGCAGCGACCTGAGCCTGTTCCGCGACATGGTCGAACGCTACGAGCGCGAGAAGAACGTGCCCGCGGTCGAGATCGCCGCAGCCCTGGCCAAGCTGGTGCAAGGCGACAACCCGCTGCTGCTGGCCCCGCCGCCGGCCGCACAGCGCTACCAGCGCGAAGAACGCGACGCCCCGCGCGAGCACCGCGGCGCGGCGACGCGCAAGTTCGTCGAGCGCGACAACGCCTCCAACGCCGGCGCCCATCGTCGCGAGCATCCGCGCGCCGAAGCCCCGCGTCCGCCGCGCGACAGCAGCTACGCGCCGCGCGAGGACGCAGCGCCCACGCCGCGCCACGAGACCCGCCAGTTCACTCCGCCGTCGCCGTCGCGTTCGGTCAACGCCGCCGAGTCGTTCTTCGACGACGAGGCGCCCGCACCGCGCGTCGAGCGCGAGCGCGCGCCGCGTCCGCCGCAGGCCGGCGCCGAAGTCGGCATGGAGACCTTCCGCATCGAAGTCGGCCACAGCCACGGCGTGCAGCCGGGCAACATCGTCGGCGCGATCGCCAACGAGGCCGACCTGGAAAGCCGCTACATCGGCCGCATCGACATCCGCGACGACTACACCCTGGTCGACCTGCCCGAAGGCATGCCGCGCGAGCTGATGGAACACCTGAAGAAGGTGCGCGTGGCCGGCCAGCCGCTGCGCATCCAGCGCGCCGAGCCCGGCGACAGCGAAGGCGGCCGCAGCCGCCGTCCCAGCGGCCCGGGTGGCCCGGGCGCGCATCGTGGTCCGGGTGGCCCCGGCGCCTCGCGCGGTCCCGGTGGCCCCGGCGGTCCTCGTGGCCCGGGCGGTCCGCGACCGGCCGGCGGCAAGCCGCATGGTGCCGGCCCGCGCAAGCCGTTCAAGCCGCGCGATCCGCGTTGAGCAGGAACGTCCTGTAGTCCGCCGCCCCTTCTCCCGCCTGGCGGCGCCCGAAGGGTGTCCAAAGGTGAGAAGGTGCCCGAAGGGCGGATGAGGGCACGCAGCGAGATTCGAGCGACACGCTCGCGCCGGACCCTCACCCCAGCCCCTCTCCCACCGGGAGAGGGGCTCAGTACGCAGAGCCTTTGATCTTCCCTTCTCCCCGTGGGAGAAAGTGGCGCGCAGCGCCGGATGAGGGTCCGGGATGAGGTGGGTGCTGCGCGCTCGCGCCGTCCTCATCCAACACCGCTAACTTTTAATCCTCCCTTCTCCCTCTTGCGGGAAAAGGTGTCCGAAGGGCGGATGAGGGCGGTTTACCCAACTCAACCCGTCAAGCAACCAATCGTCATAAGCCCGCCTCCCCCGGCGCGGCCCGGCTTTGGCATAGTCCCGAGGTAAGCCGCCGCCTCGTCGTCCCATGCCCCGCATCCTGGTCTTCCAACACGTCGCCGCCGAGCCCCTGGGCACGCTGGATCCGTTGATCCGCCGTCGCGGCCACCGCATCCGTTTCACCAACTTCGAGCGCGACCCCGAGGCCCAACCCAACGTCGACCGCTACCGCGGCCTGATCGTGCTGGGCGGGCCGATGAACGTCGAGGACCAGGCCCAGCGCCCGCACCTGCGCACCGAGCTGCTGGCGATCGAACGCATGCTCGAACAGGGCAAACCGGTGCTGGGCATCTGTCTGGGCGCGCAATTGCTGGCGCATGTGCTGGGCGCGCCGGTGCGTCGCCACCATCGGCCCGAGATCGGCTGGTACCCGCTGCACGCGACCGAGCACGGCCGCGACGATGCCGTGCTGGCGCCGCTGGCGGAAAGCGCGCCGGTGTTCCAATGGCACCGCTACAGCTTCGAGGTCCCACAGGGCGCGACCCATCTGGCGCGCACCGACAGCTGCGAGCAACAGGCCTTCCGTTGGGGCGATAACGCCTACGGCTTCCAGTTCCATCTGGAAATGGACGTGCCGCTGATCGAACGCTGGCTCGCCAACCCGGTGTACCGGCGCGAACTGGCCGAACTCGGCCACGACACCAGCGAAGACGCGATCCGCAGCCACACCATCCAGCACATCGCGAGCATGCAGCAGCGCGCGGACGCGGTGTTCAACAACTTCCTCGACCTGGTCGGGCGGCCGCAGCGGCGCTACACCCTGCCCTCGCGCGAGTGGGTGTGAGGCGGACAGGGCTGCTGCGCTGAGTCGCGCGAGCGACGCAGCTGCGTTGTTGAGCCTTGTGGGCGGCGGGCTTCCTGTGGGAGCGGCGCAAGCCGCGATCGAAGCATCGCGATGCCGAATGTCGCTGCGACCGACTGCTACGCATCCCGGCTTACGTCGCTCCCACAGGAAGCAGCACGCCTGAGTTTTGGGGTA
>CAMLID010000064.1 GCA_946480055.1 uncultured Lysobacter sp.
GCGGTGTTCGTGCCGGTGGCGTTCATGCCCGGCATCGCCGGCAAGTTCTTCCGCGAGTTCGGCTGGACGGCGGCGACCGCGGTCCTGTTCTCGCTGCTGGTCGCGCGCCTGCTGACGCCGATGATGGCCGCCTACTTGCTCAAGCCGCACGGCGAGGAGAAGGGCGACTCCAAACTGATGCGTTGGTACCTGGGCTGGGTGGACGCGGCGCTGCGTCATCGCGCGCGCACCTTGTGGATCGCCACCGCGCTGTTCTTCGCGTCCTTGGCGCTGGTGCCGCTGATCCCGGCGACCTTCATCCCGCAATCCGACCTGGGCCGCAGCAACCTGACGCTGGAGCTGCCTCCCGGCACGCGGCTGCAGGAAACCGTGGCCATGGCCGAGCAGGCGCGCGGCCTGCTCAAGGACATCCCGGAGCTCAAGCAGGTCTACACCGCGATCGGCAGCGTGCTGGACCTGGGCGATCCGTCGACCACCGGCATCGGCGAGTCGCGCAAGGCCACCTTGGTGCTGGATTGGGGCGTGGCCGACGATCGCAAGCGCGATCAGCGCGAACTGGAACGCGAGGCGCGCGCCCGATTGGCCAACCTGGCCGGGGTGCGGGTGAGCTACGTCAGCTCCGAACCCGGCAACCAACTGCAACTCGTGCTTTCCGGCGACGATCCGCAGCGGCTGCAGGAAGCGTCCATCGCCTTGGAGCGCGATCTGCGCGGCATCCCCGGCCTGGGCAGCGTCACGTCTTCGGCCTCGCTGTTGCGACCCGAAATCCAGATCGTGCCCGACCCGGCGCGCGCGGCCGATCTGGGCGTCGCCACCGCCGATATCGCCGAGGCGGCGCGCATCGCCACCTCCGGCGATTACGAGCAGCGTCTGGCCAAGCTCAATCTGCCGGACCGGCAGGTCCCGATCCGGGTCGGCTTCGCCGAATCGACGCTGTCGAACCAGGCGCTGATCGGTCAGCTGCGCGTGCCCGGCCGCTACGGCCCGGTGCCGCTGGCCGCGGTGGCCGAGATCCGGACCGGCAGCGGCCCCTCGCTGATTTCGCGTTACCAGCGCCAGCGCAACGTCACCCTGACCGCCGAACTCAACGGCCGCCCGCTGGGCGACGTCATGGAGACCGTGCAGAAGCTGCCGAGCGTGCAGCAGTTGCCGGCCGGCGTCAGTTTCCTGAACACCGGCGACGCCGAGGTCTTCGTCGAGCTGTTCGTCGGCTTCCTGCTGGCGATGGCGGCGGGCGTGATCTGCATCTACATGGTGCTGTTGTTGCTGTTCAACCATGCCTTGATGCCGCTGACGATCCTGACCGCGGTGCCGCTGTGCGCCGGCGGTGCGTTCGGCGCCTTGCTGCTGACCCAGAACATGCTGTCGCTGCCGGCGCTGATCGGCCTGCTGATGCTGATCGGCATCGCCACCAAGAACTCGATCCTGCTGGTCGACTACGCGGTGATCGCCGAGGACGAATACGGGCTCACCCAGCACGACGCCCTGATCGACGCCTGCCGCAAGCGCGCCCAGCCGATCATCATGACCACCCTGGCCATGGGCGCGGGCATGATGCCGATCGCGCTGGGCTTCGCCGGCGATTCGAGCTTCCGCGCGCCGATGGCGATCGCGGTGATCGGTGGTCTGATCACCTCCACGCTGCTGAGCCTGATCGTGATCCCGGCCGCGTTCACGGTGGTCGACGACCTGGGCGAATGGCTGACGCGGCGCTTCCGGCATCGCTCTTCGCATCCCAAGATCCACAGCCCGGCCGAGCGGCCGGCCGATGGAGTGACTGAATGAGGGCAGCATCGCTACGTCCGCCGGAGCGGTAGCAAGGCTTACAATCGCGGGATGGATTACCAACTCGTCATCAAGTTCTGGCGCAAGTCTCTGGCGGACGAAGCCTTCCTCGCGACCGTCGAAAGCGAGCTGAAGGCGGTGCTGGGCGATGCCGTCGTGCTCGAGGGCTACGACGTCAGCGCCAAAGAGATCAATCTGTTCATGGTGACGGCCGATCCGAAGCCCACCTTCCGGCGAGTGCGCGACGTGCTGGGACGCCTGGGCGTGGTGAACGGCGTCTCGGCCGCGTTCCGCCTGGTCGGCGGTGCGCGCTTCACCTCGGTCTGGCCGCTGCGCTCGACCCGCAAGTTCACGCTGCCCTAGGCCGCCGCAGCGTTCAGAAGAAAAGCCCGGCCGCATGGCGCGGCCGGGCCTGTTCCGTCCCTCAGTGTCGCTACCCGGCGTGGCGGATCCCCAAGCTCCGCAGGGCGCGGCCGTCGCTTAGTCGCCGAGCATGCCGTGGACGGTGTTGGACGCGCTGGCCGAGGTGCCGACGTCGTGCGAGAGCATGTAGCCGCCGACATCCACTGCCGCGACGATCAGCCACTGCCACCAACGGCGCTTGCCGGTCACGGCGGTTTCGGAGGTTTCGTGCTCGGCCGCGTACTTGGCCCAGAAGCGGGTGGAGTGGCGGGCCACGCTCAGCCCGCCGAGGATGGTCTGGCCGTTGCGCGACTTGGCGTCGAGCTGGGCGATGGCCTCGGCCTCCAGCTCGGCGAACATCGCCTCGGCCTGATCCAGGTCGGCGGCCTTGGCCACCACGCCATCGATGCGCTCGAAGAAGGAGAACTCGTACGCGCTGTACTGGCCGCGCTGCGAGGCCATCTTTTCGGCCAGCGGCTGCATCGGGTCGAGGTCGAGGACCGGCTGGTTGGCCTTGACGAACTGCTCGACCGGCACGCCGGGTTCGTAGCCGCACTTGGTGACGACGTAGGCCAGCGAGTTGCTGGGGGTGGCGCCGGTTTCGAGCAGGCAGCTCAGGTACATGTTGTGCTGGATGCCGACGGTGTCGGCCGGGTTGCTGGCGGCCAGGGCCGATGCGCCGTAGGCGTTACCCAGCAGCAGTGCGGCTGCGGCGGCGAGAGACTTCAACTTCATGGACGATTCCTTTCTCAGTGATGGACTGGGGCGGAGTACCTACGACTCGCCCTGCATGGACGAGACGCCTGGAAGGGGGTTCCGTTCCGTGGCGTCTCGGCGCTTGGCTTGCGCCGAATCGACGTTAGGCAGGCCTTCCACGGGTCTCAAGGACGAAATCGGGACAGGCCGGGAGCGAGTCGGGACCGGCCGCGCCGCGACCGCCATGAAACACGCGCACACGGTCTACGGCGGTGCTTGTTTCGCGCCGCGCTGCTCGCGACAAATGACGGCGCTAAAGAAAACAAAGCCTTAGCGGAATTTATTCCCGTTTTATACCCGCGACCGCGCTGGAACCCGCGGCGTCGCAGCGCCTAGGCTGGAGTTGTGTCCCTCCACTCGGATCGCCCATGTCCTCGTCCCGCGCATTCGTTTCCCACGCTGTCGTTCTCGGCCTTCTGCTCGCGTTTCCGCGCGGAGCCGGCGCGCATGAGGTCGTCCCCTCGGATTGGTGCGTCGACGAGAAGCGGGCGCCGCAGATCGTCGCGAAGTTCAAGTTCGACGGGAATCAGCTGCGCGAGCTGATGGACAAATGCGGGATCGTCGAAGACGGCGACGAGTGGGGCAGTGCGGCCCTGACCATCGTCGAGTACTGCAAGGTCGTCGCGCCCTTGAAAGGGGCGGTGCCGTTCGTGGTCGGGCCGGACAACTATCGCGCCACCGACCACCACAGCAGCTATCGGCTGGACGACGGCCTGGTCGGGTCGTGCGCGGTGTGCCCGCCGAAGACCGAGTGAGCGCCGATCCTAGGCGCGGCCCGTGCGGGGCGCCGGCTCAGACCAGCGCGTCGCGGCGGGTGTAGGCGAGCACCGCATCGACGCAGGCCTGCAACGCGGCGCGGGTTTCCGCCGGCAGGCCTTCGCAGCGGCCCAGCACGAAGTAGGCCGAGCGCAGCACGTCGCGCCAGCGCGGGTTGCGCGGCAGTTTGGACACGGCCAGGTAGCGCTCCAGCGCACGTGCGCGCAAGCGGCCGTCGTCGATGTTGACCCGCCACAGCCGGCTCTTTTCCGCGAACTCCAGCCGGCTGGTGCCGGTGGCGCGTTCCCAGGCGTCGACCGACGCCAGCATCAGTTCGACCAGGGTGCGGCGGAACTCGTCGCGCACGGACGGCTCCCCCAAGCCATCGGCCAGACCGTCGACCGCGTCCGTCGCCGGCGCGGCGGTTTCGAGGTCGTGCGGTGCGAGCAGAATCAGGCCGTCGCCGCCCGACCAGGGCTTGAGCTTCGCGATCAGCGGCGCGCCCGCGCGGGCGGCGATTTCCAGCCGCTGGCTGGCGCTGTCCTCCATGCGCTCCAGGGCCGAGGACAACGCGGCGCGGCCGGCTTCGCCGACGAAGGCGGACACCGGTTGTCCGACCAGGGTTTCGTCCTCGCGCGAGCCGAGCCAGAGTCGCCCGGCGCGGTTCACCGCCAGCAACTGGCCTTCAGCGTCGAGCAGGCACAGGGCGTCGTCGCGGCTGTCGAGCAGGGCCTGCAACAGGCTGCGGTCCTCCGCTAGCGCGTCGGCTTCGCGTCGGTAGCGGGCGAGTTCGGTTTCGTGGTGGACCCGCCGCGCTTCCTCGCGCAGGCGTTCGCGCTCACGCCGCCGCTGCAACAGCAGCCAGAAGCCCAGGGCCAGGGCGATGGTCACCGCCACGGCGAACCACAGCAGCAAGGTGCGTCGATGGAATTCCGCGCGGCGCAGGCGGTTCTCGCTCTCCAGCGCGGCGATGGTGCGTTGTTGCTCGGCGGAGTCGAAGCGGACCCGCAGCCAATCCAACTGACGGTCGTGCTGCGCGCGCGCCAGTTCGATCGCTTTCGCATGCGCGTCGCGCAGCGTGGTATTGGCGGCCAGGGCGTCGCCGGCGCTTTCCTGGGCAGTGGCCAGCTCCTGCAGCAAGGACACCCGCATCGGATCGCCTTCGGGCACCGCGGCCAGGGCCTCGCGCAGACGCGCGGCGGCGGCGCCGGTCCGGCCGGACAACTGCTCGGTACGCGCTATCTGCAACTGCAGCGCGGGAGGCAGCGGCAGTTTCCAGGTATCGGCCAGGGCCAGCGCGCCGGAGGCCCAGCGCTGCGCCTGGGGCATGTCGCCCTGCGCCAATGCGACCCGGGTCAGGCCGTCGTGCACGCGCAGTTCGTAGACACGGTTGCCTTCGGCACGGTACACGGCCAGTGCCTCCTGCAACCAGACCGAGGCCTCGCGCGCATCGCCGGTGTCCAGCGCCACCTCGGCCATGGTTTCCAGCACGTGCGCGGCCTCGACCGGCTCGCCTTTGGCGCGGTAGATCGCCAGGGCGTCCTGGTAGTAGCGCATCGCGGTGTCGGTCTCGCTCAGTTCGCGATAGACATCGGCGATGTTGTTCAGCACCGCGCCCGAAACTTCGCCTCGCGCGCGCTGCAGATCGAGGCTGGCGGTGAGGCTGCGCAGGGCGCCGCGAAAATCGCCGAGCCGGCGCAGGGCGGCGCCGACGTTGCTCAGATCGCGCGCGGTCGCGGCGGGATCCTTGAGCGCGCTGGACAGCGTTGCCGCGCATTCGAACTGGATCAGCGCCTGGGGGATCCACTCGCGCCGGAAATCCAGGATGCCGCGCCGGCGAACCAGTTCGTAGCGCAGGGACGCCTGGCCATCGGCGCCGATGACCGCGTCCGCGCAATCGAGCGAGCGTTGGGCGTCCTCGATGCTGCCCGCCTCGAGCTGCGCCTTGGCGCGCTCGAACAGAGCACCGGCCGCTGTGTCGCTCGCGGCCGCCGCGGGCGCGATCTTGGCCTGGCGCAGGCATTGGGCCGGTTCCGGCAGGACCTGGGCCGCTTTCAGGCCGGGGCAGTCGCCGCTCGCACCCTGAGCAGACGACGGTCCGCACACGGCCAGCATTGCGATCATCGCCCAACTGCCACGCCGCTTGGCGGCGGCGATCACCGCGGCTTCGCGACGCAGGCGCGAAGCAAAACAGAACCAACGCATCAGACCATCCTTATCCGATCCATGCCGCGTGAACGGCTACATCCTTGAGCGGCGAGCGCGTGCATACCGGCGGTTGCTCAGCCTCGTCGTGGCCCTCCGAGGGGGTAGCGCCTAGCGTCTGCCGATGTGTCCGCGTGCGGACCGACTGCCGGCAGGCGGCCTCGAAAGACAGGCGGATCCGCTCGTTTCCCCCAAAACAAGTCGCCGATGCGGCTGAGACTAGCAGCCGTCGATCTTCCACAGTCAGCCGTAACGCTCAGTTTCGACAAGTCGGCGACTACGGCGACGGGAAGGCGTTCGCGGCGGCGGAGAACAGGTTCGTTGCGAACCACGGAGCTGCCCCTGGGCGATCGTCGCGCGGCGACACTCGTTGCGATCTCATCCCGTGCGACGCCGCCGGCGCAGGCTGAAACCGGCGCATCAGGCGCCGGCAGCAAGCGGGAGAGGGCGACGCTGGACGCGTCGCCGGCGATCAATGACCGTCCAGCAATTCGATCAGCGCGCGCCGTTTCTTGCGCGACAGCTTGCGCATCAAGCCCATCAGGCGCAGCTCGTCGGGGTCGCTGTACTTGGTGGTCTGGTCGCGCACCGACAGCGATTTGCCTTCGATGGTGCCGCGGCCGGTGGCCAGCCATTCGAAGCTCACATGCTGCTGCACGGCGATCGACAGCATGCGTTCGAGTTCCGGCAGGGCCAGGCCGATCAGCCATTTGCGCGCGGTTTCGCGGCTGACGCCGTAGTACGACGCGAGCGCACCGGTGCGGGCGCGTCCTTTGGCGAAACCGGAGAAATCCAGCGCCTGGTGCAGGCGTCGGGCGAATTCGTCGTGAGGTGTGCTGCTCATGCGGTACCGCCTGTGCATCCTGCCAGGCTGAATCGGTTGTCCTTCACCGGGGCGTCCACTCGTTCCTGCGCGGGAGAGCGCAACTCATTGTTGCGCACCTTGTGGAAACGAATCACACTTTTGAAGTGTTGTATTTAGCAATTTACGGTGGTAAATTTTTCGACGCGTAAACGACGATAGGGATGTCGTGACCGGAACCACTCGCGAGCCGGCGCCTGCATTGGCGCAAAGCGGAAAATCCCGCAAAAACCCGATCCTGCGTTACGTCGCCTGCTTCGCGACCGTCGGATTGGCGGCCAAGGCCGCCGGTGTATCCACAGAAATGCTGCGTCAAATGCGCATTAAAGGTTTCGTTTCCACGCGCAATCGGGCTTTGCGCATGGCCGAGGCCAGCGGTGGGCGGATCAGCGCGGTCGAGCTGTTGGCGCTGCCGCGGCGGACGGGGCGCGGCTGATGTCGGAGTGCAGGGACACCGCGCCTGAGGCGGCGATGCTTGAGGCCTCGGCACCGCAGGCCGCGACGCTGCAACGCGAGAGAACCGACACCACGGCGCTGGTCGCGATGGTCGCCGCCGAATCCGCACCGTCGCTGCGCTTGCAGGCATTCGATGCTTCGGCCACGACGGCCGCTCTGGCCGCCGCGTTGGTCCTGCTGGTCGCGGCCGCCGCCTTCGCCCTGGCCGTGTGGACGCGGCGTTGGCGCGATCGCCCGGGCCTGGCCGAGCGCGAGAGCCGTAACGGCGACGCGCTGCTGTACCTGGCCCGCGAGATCGAGGCTCACGTCGCGCAGTTGGAGCGCGCCGGCCGTAGCGCCGGCGAGCAACGACGCTGGGCCAGGCTGTGCCGCCGCATCGCCGGCGAGCACCTGGAATGCGTGAATGCGCTGCTGCTGGAGAGCCTGCGGCACGAGGCCGCACGGCCGCCGCCGGACCAGCGCTGAGCCTCGTCCGGCGCAGGAAAGGTGCCCGGGTCCGCGCGTGGCTTGTATGCTCCTGCGATGAGCGCAGCCGACCTGGACGATTCCGCCGCCGCCCAACTCTCCGGCCTGGTGCCGCGTCGCAGCTACCTGCTCGCGCTGCTGGTGTTCATCGGCGCGCTGATCCTGGTGTTCGCGACCTGGACCGTCGCCCGCGACCGCGAACTGCGTTCGGCCGAGTCCGAGTTCCAGGCCCGGACCGAGGTCGTGACCGACCTGATGCGGCAGCGCCTGATCTACTACGAATTGGTGGCCGGCGGCGGCGTGTCGCTGTTCGCTTCGGTGTCGCGGCCGACCCCGCAGCAGTGGCGGGCCTACGTCGAAGGCATGAACCTGAGCCGGCGTTTCCCGGCGATGCTGGGCCTGGGCTTCGGCGGCTACGTGCGCAGCTCGCGCCTGCCGGACCTGCAGACCGAATGGCGCGAGTCCGGCTACGGCATGCTGGAGGTGCGGCCGCGCGGCGTGCGCCGCGACTACGGCCCGATCCTGTATCTGGAGCCCAAGACCGCGGCCAACATCGCCGCGATCGGCTACGACATGTACTCCGAGCCGACCCGCGCCGCGGCCATGCTGGCCGCGTTGGAGACCGGCCAGCCGCAGCTGACCGGGCCGGTGCACCTGATCCAGGACGGTACCGAACACAAGGTCGGCCTGGTGCTGTATCTGCCGGTCTACCGCGGCGGCGACCGCCCGCAGAGTCTGGACGCGCGCCGCAGCTCGATGCAGGGCTGGGTCTACGTGCCGTTCCGGATGCAGCGCTTCGTCGAGACCTCGATGGGCACGGCCTTCAAGGACGCGCGCTTCCGCGTCTACGACGTCGGCCAGGGCACGGCCAGTTTGCTGTACGCCAGCCCCGGCGAGGCCAGCGAGGAAACCTCGGCCTTCCGCCATGCGACCACGCTGGAGGTGTACGGCCGGCGCTGGCGCATCGACTTCGAATCCACACCGCAGGCGCAGGCCGCGCCGCGCCTGGCCAGCCTGCAGAACATGCTGGCGCTGGGCCTGTTCGCCTCGCTGCTGCTGTACGCGGTGGCGCTGACCCTGGCCCGCACCGAGGCGCGCGCACGCAAGATCGCCCTGCGCATGACCGAGGACTACCGCCGCAGCGAGACGCGTTTTCGCAGCGCGATGCGCTATTCGGCGATCGGCAAGGCGCTGCTGGACAGCGAGGGCCGTATCGTCGAGGCCAATCCGTCGCTGATCGCGATCGTCGGAAAGAACGAGGCCGCGCTGCGCGGCATGCGCTTCGACGGCCTGTTCGAGAACGAGGACCACGAGATGGTCGGCAAGGCCAACGGCCGCACCGACACCGACGGCGTGCACCGTGCGACCCGGCGCCTGCACCGCGAGGACGGGCTGGTGCGTCAGGTCCAGCTGACCTATTCGCCGGTGCCGGGCAACGTCGGCCAGGACATCACCGGCCTGGTCCAGGTCGAGGACGTGACCGAGCGTCTGCGCGCGGAAGCGCGCGTGCATGCGCTCAACCGCACGCTGGAGGCGCGCGTGGCGCTGCGCACGCGCGAGCTCAGCCAGGCCAACCAGGAGTTGGAAGCGTTCGCCTACAGCGTCTCGCACGACCTGCGCGCGCCGCTGCGCGCGATCGAAGGCTTCAGCCGGGTGCTGATCGAAAAGCATGCGGCCCAGCTCGACGAGCCCGGACGCGATTATCTGAGCCGGGTGCGCAAGGCCGCCGGCCGCATGGGCGAGCTGATCGACGCGCTGTTGCACATGTCGCGGCTGGCGCGCAGCGAACTCAAGCTGGACCGCATCGACCTGAGCCGGATGGCCGGCGAGGTCGTCGAGGAGCTGCGCACGAGCGATCCGCAACGTAACGTCGAAGTCGCGATCGCGCCGGGGCTGCAGGTGGTCGGCGACGCGGCGCTGCTGCGCAACCTGCTGGCGAACCTGCTCGGCAACGCCTGGAAGTTCACCCGCGGCAACCCGGCCGCGCGGATCGAGTTCGCGGCGCAGAGCAACGCCCAGGGCATGCCGGAGTTCTACGTGCGCGACAACGGCGCGGGCTTCGCCCAGGAGTACGTGGGCAAGCTGTTCCGGCCGTTCCAGCGCTTGCACACCGACAGCGATTTCCCGGGCCACGGGATCGGCCTGGCCTCGGTCAAGCGCATCGTCGAGCGGCACGGCGGCACGATCCGCGCCGAGGGCGTAGAGGGGCTGGGCGCGACGTTCACGTTTACCTTGCCGGGGGAGTAGGGCGGGGCCTGCGCGTTACGCGCTAAGGGTGTCCTGCGGGAGCGGCGTGAGCCGCGACCGCCAGCCGCGTGGCCGCACCTGATCCGCTCGTGCTTTGGGGTAGGAGCGGCGCAAGCCGCGACCGCGAACTTCGCCGGCCGTCGGCGGTTTCGTTTCCGATTCGCCGCCTTCTGCTTTCTGTGGGAGCGGCGTGAGCCGCGATCGTGAACCCCGTTGCCTTAGGCGGGTCTCCGCTCTCGCTTTGGGGTAGGAGCGGCGTAAGCCGCGACCGCGAACTCCGAGGTTCGGCGAAGGTTTCGATTCTTAAGTCAAAGGCTTCCGCCCGCTGCGCGTGCGGGTCACTTTCTCTTGCTAGCCCAAGAGTCCGTCTGGATTCCCTTCGGTCAAAAGTAACCAAAGAGAAGGGCTAGCGAGACCAAACCTCCCCTGCGAGCTCGGTGCTTGCGCAGGGATTTTTCGACGGGACATCCCTGTCCCTTCGAAAAACGGCGCGCATCCTGCGCGCCGCCCTTCGGGTCTACGGTTGTTCGTCGTGGTGCGGGGCTATGGATTCCAATTCCGCGGCAACGGCAACAGCGGTTCGTAGGATGCGGTGAGCCGAAGGCGAACCGTATCGTTGCGCGGAGTCGATTAGCTGCGGCACATGGCCGAGGCGACGGCTATGCGCGCCGCGCCTGGCTGCTTCTTCTTGCCGATCTGAGCGCACCCCATCCTCCTTTCCGAGAAAGAGGGGCTGGCGAATCCCGTCTCCAGTCCGCCGCGCAGCGCTCGCTCAAGCGTCGCGGTTGTGCCGCCGCATCGTGCGCTGCTTCTCGCGCGCCCAATCCTTTTCCTTGCTGGCCTCGCGCTTGTCGTGGCTCTGCTTACCCTTGGCCAGAGCGACTTCGACCTTGACCTTGTTGCCCTTCCAATACAGCGCGGTGGGCACCACGGTATAGCCGTCGCGCTGGATCCGGCCGATCAGGTTGTCGATCTCGCGCCGGTGCAGCAGCAGCTTGCGGGTGCGCCGCTCTTCGGCCACGACGTGGGTCGAGGCCGAGATCAGCGGGGTCATCTGGGCGCCGTGCAGGAACATCTCGCCCTCGCGGATGACCGCGTAGGCTTCGGTGATGTTAGCGCGGCCGGCCCGGATCGACTTGAGCTCCCAGCCCTGCAGGGCCAGGCCCGCCTCGAAGCGTTCCTCGAGGTGGTAGTCGTGGCGCGAGCGCTTGTTCAGCGCGATGGTGCCGCCGGCGGCGCCCTTTCCTTTATCCTTGCCGGCCTTGTTGTTTGCATTCTTGGACATCGCGCCATTGTCCCCGATTGCGGGGCCACTAGCGAACATCCCATGCCAACCATCCGCCGCTCCGCCCTGGTCGAACACTCCGCCGCGCGCATGTTCGCGCTGGTCAACGACGTCGCCGCCTATCCGCAACGCTTCGACTGGTGTGAAAACGCGCAAGTCCTGGAGGCCAGCGACAGCCATATGGTGGCGCGGCTGGACCTGGGCCTGGGGGCGTTGCGCACCTGGTTCACCACCCGCAACAGCCTGTCGCCGCCGCACCACATCGAACTCAAGCTGGTCGACGGCCCGTTCCGCCAGCTCGGCGGACGCTGGGAGTTCCACGCCCTGGACGAGTCGGCCTGCAAGGTCACCCTGACTCTGGAGTTCGAGCCGGCGGTGAAGCTGCTGGGCCCGGCGATGGCGCTGGGCTTCCAAAGCCTGGCCGATCGCATGGTCGACGACTTCGTGCGGGTGGCCGACCGCGGGGACGAGGCGTGAGGATCGAGCTGGTCCGGGCCTGGCCGCGGCGGTTCGAATCGCGCGAGTTGGACCTGCCCGAGGGCGCGCGGCTGTGCGACGCCCTGGCTGCGGCCGGTTGGGAGCAGGATCCGGAAACGGTCGCCTATGCGGTCTACGGAGTGCGCGCGGAACCCGACGCGGCCCTGCACGATGGCGACCGGGTCGAATTGCTGCGGCCGCTGCTGGCCGATCCGAAGGACGCACGCCGACGCCGCGCGCAGGCGCGCGGGACGCTCAAGGGCGGTTCGTCGGGCTGAGGACGGGCGCCGCCACGGCGACGGCTCAGCGCGAGGCGACCGTGCTCAGCAGCGGCGAGTCGTACATCGCCACCGGCGAGATCACCGGTTCGTCCAAGGGCAGCCGCGCGCCGTAGCGTTCGCGCAGCTTGGCGCATACCGCCGGATCGTCGAGCCGGAAGTCGCGCAGTCGCTGCAGGCGGCCGATCTTCAGCCCCAGGGCGCGGTCGTACATCTTCCAGACCAGCTCGGAGCAGTACATCCGGCGGTCCGACCATTCGAAGGTCAGGTCGTAGGCGCGGCCGCTGAAGGCACCGGCCTGGGCGCGCAGCCTGGCCTGCTGTTGCGGCGAGAGCGGGGTGCGCAGGCGCTTGACCACGTAATGTCCACCATCGCCGCGCGCGATCCAGCGCGCCAGCGGGGTGTGGACGGTCGGGCCGATGGCCTCGTAGACGTAAGGCCGGCCGTCGCGGTGCAGGATCACGCCCATGTGGCTGTAGCGCGAGCCGGTCGCACGCTGGATCGCCAGACTTTGGGCCGAGCGCGAGGCGTGGAAGATCAGGTCGCCGTCGCGCAGCGGCGGAGGTCGCGCGCCGGCGCAGGCCGCATGCAGGGCGGCGAACGCGAGGACCAGGGCCCGGATGTGAGGGCGAGGGCGGGCCGGCGTCGGTGTTTCGGAGCGGCGGCGCACCGCGATCGGGTCGCGCACGCCGGGTCTATGCATGCAGGGTTGGAGCGCGCCAGGCTTGGAGCGGGGCGGGGAAGCGCGGCCTCAGCGGCGGCGCTTCTTGTCCTTTTCCTTGGCCAGGTTGCGGCCGAACTGCTTCGGCGCGGCCTTGGCGATCTGCTCGTCCTGTTCCGGGAAGTAGTCGCCGTCCCAGCGGGTCAGGGTGTCGTTCTCGAAGTACAGGACCAGGTTCTTCTTCTCGGTCCGCGCCAGGCGGCCGGTGCGCTGGGTCGCGGTGTAGTCCCAACGGTCGTGGTGGAACGGGTCTTCGATCGAGGGGCTGCCCAGCAGCAACTGCACCTGTTGCTTGGTCATGCCGGCCTGCAACTGGTCGATCGCGCTCTTCTCGAGCAGATTGCCCTGATAGATCGGTTGCTTGTAGAGGATGCCGCAACCGGACGTGACCAGAGCGATCGAAAGAACGAGCAGGAGCTTGCGCATCGTGTGCTGGGACCTATGTCTGCGACGGGCGGATAACGCGCCGATGATACACTGAAGGCCGCATCCACAAGGGGCGGACCGGGACGCGCCGCGGCGCGTTCATCCGCCGTTCCGGCCTCGGCCGCCGCGCTGCCGGCGCGGACGGCCGCTGCGGACCGCCGCCGAGCACGAAGAGGGACGTTCAGATGGAATCGCAGGACCTGCGCAACGCCGGACTCAAGGTCACCCATCCGCGCATGCGGATCCTGGAGCTGCTGGAGCAGTCCAAGCCGCGGCACATGACCGCCGAGGACATCTACCGGCTGCTGTTGGAAAAGGGCGAGGACATCGGCCTGGCCACGGTCTACCGCGTGCTGACCCAGTTCGAGTCCGCCGGCCTGGTGCTCAAGCACAACTTCGAGGCCGGCCAGTCGGTGTACGAGCTCGACCGCGGCCATCACCACGATCACATGGTCGATATCGAGACCGGCAAGATCGTCGAGTTCGAAAGCTCCGAGATCGAAGAGCTGCAGCGCAAGATCGCGGCCAAGCACGGCTACGACATCGAGGAGCACTCGCTGGTGCTGTACGTGCGCAAGAAGCGCTGAAGGCCGGGATTGGGTTCGGAGATAGCCGAAGCGCTCGCGCTGGTTGCAAGCATGAAAGCCCGCCGATGGCGGGTTTTCGTTTTCTTGGGGTGCGGGCTGGAGACCGTCGGCGCTGCGAGCGCAGGGGCCGAGGACATGGACCCGGCCTTCCAGGTGTGTCGCTCCTAGGAAGGCGGCGACTCAACCAATGCAGCGTGAAAGCCGGCTGTGGCTGTGGGGTAGGAGCGGCGTAAGCCGCGACCGCATCCTGGCCGCAGCTACGCGGTCGCGGCTTACGCCGCTCCTACCCCAAGGCGGTGGATTCTGCTCGAAGGTCGAGTGTTCTCGGCTGTGGGCGCGGCGAAGTCGCGATGCGCTCCCGATTAGCTGCGGTGGTGCGTTCGAAGGCGGCGTCGCGTCGCGGCCATCGCGATTTGCCTGAGCTGACACCGCGATGGGTGGTTGCGTTATCGCGGCTCGCGCCGCTCCCACAGGGAGCGGGTGCGGCGGATCGCGGTTTGCGCGGGGCAGGGAGCTATCGCGTCGAATCCCAAGTCCCAAGTCCCAAGTCCCAAGTCCCAAGATCTCAGACCTCAGACCTCAGACCTCAGACCTCAGACCACATCCGCCAGCAGCCGCTTGGCCGCTGCGCGCACTTCCTTGGTCAGTTCCACGCCGCCGAGCATGCGCGCCAGTTCCTCTTCGCGCTGCTTGGCGTCCAGGCGCTGCACGGCGCTCTGGGTGACGCCTTCGCTGGCCGATTTGCTGACCCGGTAGTGGGCGTGGCCCTGGGCCGCGACCTGGGGCAGGTGGGTCACGCACAGGACCTGGCGGCTGGCGCCGAGGGCGCGCAGTTTCTGGCCGACGATCTCGGCCACGGCGCCGCCGATGCCGGAGTCGACCTCGTCGAAGACCATGCTCGGGACCGCGTCCAGGCCCAGCGCGGCGACTTCGATCGCCAGCGAGACGCGCGAGAGTTCGCCGCCGGAAGCGACCTTGCGCAGCGCGCGCGCGGGCTGGCCGGGGTTGGCCGCGACCAGGAACTCGACGCGCTCGGCGCCGTTGGGATCGGGTCGGTCTTCTTCGACCGCTTCCAGGGCGATCTCGAAGCGGCCGCCGCCCATGCCCAGCTCGCCGATCAGGGCGGTGGTCGCCGACGACAGCGCGGCGGCGGCGCTCTTGCGCGAGGCGCTCAGGGCGTCGGCGCTGCGGCGCCAGGCGCTGCGCGCGCCGACGATCTCGCCGTCCAGGCGGGTCAGGCGTTCGCCGGCGCCGCGCAGCAGTTCGAGTTCGGCGGCCATGCCGTCGCGGTGCGCGCCCAGGTGTTCGGGCGTGACGCGGTGCTTGCGCGCGAGTTCGTGCAGGCGGCCGAGGCGATGCTCCAGGGTGTCGAGCGCGGACGGGTCGAGGTCGAGGTCCTCGTGGACGCGGCCGAGCAGGGCCAGGGCTTCGTCGATCTGGATCGCGGCGGCGTCGAGCATGGCGTCGACGTCGTGCAGGCGCGGCTCGTGTTCGGCCACGCGCTGCAGTTCGACCCGCACTTGCTGCAGGGTGCGCGACAGCGAGGGGCCGTCGTCGCCGCCGAGGCGGGCGAAGGCGTCGTCGCAGGCGGCGATCAGGCCGGCGGCGTGGGCATGGCGCTTGTGGTCGGCGAACAGGCGCGCGATCGCGTCGGGTTCCAGGGTTTCGCGTTCGAGTTCGGCGTACTGGTGTTCGAGCCAGCCGATGCGTTCGGACACGTCGCCCTTGGCGATCAGGACGTCGCGCTCGCGCAGCAGCTCGCTCCAGTCGCGCGCGGCGGCGGCGACCGCGGCGCGGGCGGCGTCGTTGCGGCCGTAGGCGTCGAGCAGGGCGAGCTGGCTGGCCTTGGACAGCAGGGCCTGGTGTTCGTGCTGGCCGTGGATCTCGACCAGGCGCGAAGCCAGGTCGGCGAGCTGGCCCAGGGTCGCCGGGCGGCCGTTGATCCAGGCGCGCGAGCCGCCGTCGGCGCGGATCACGCGCCGGACCTGGCAGCTGTCGTCCTCGTCGAGTTCGTTGTCGCGCAGCCAGGCCGCGGCCGGCGCGGCATCGTCCAGGGAGAAGTCGGCGACCAGTTCGGCGCGGTCGGCGCCGTGGCGGACCACGCCGCTGTCGGCGCGCAGGCCGCTGATCAGGCCCAGGGCGTCGACCAGCAGCGATTTGCCGGCGCCGGTCTCGCCGGAGATCACGGTCAGGCCGGGGCCGAACGCGAGCTCGGCCGCGCTGACCACGACGAAATGCTTGAGGGAGAGATGGGTGAGCATGCGTGGTCGGCGTTGTGGAGCGGCGATTGTGCCGGGTCGCGGATGACCGGGCCAGCGGGAGATGCCGCCACTGTGGGGCGGAACAGTCTCCAGGGCTGAGACCGGCGCTTGCGCCGGACGCCCTGCGTGCTTATATCGACAGCGATGAACCGCCGTCCTTCCGACCTGAGCCTGGACCCGCGTTCGCGGCAATTGCTGCGAACGCTGATCGGGCGGTATATCCACAGCGGCGAGCCGGTCGGTTCGCAGACGCTGGCGCGGCATGCCGGCCTGGACGTGAGCGCGGCGACCATCCGCAACATCCTGTCCGACCTGGAGGACGCCGGCCTGCTCAGCGCGCCGCACACCTCGGCCGGGCGCATACCGACCGCGCAGGGCTACCGCCTGTTCGTGGATTCCTTGCTGCAGGTGCGGCCGCTGCCCGAGGGCGACCTGGCACGGCTGCGCAACGAGCTGCCGGCCGGTTCGGGCACCCAGGCCCTGCTCGGCAGCGCCTCGGAGCTGCTTTCGGCGATGACCCATTTCGTCGGCGTGGTCAGCGTGCCCAAGCGCGAACAGTTCGCGTTCCGGCGCATCGATTTCGTGCCGTTGGATGCGCAACGGGTGCTGGCGATCCTGGTGTTCGCCGACCACGACGTACAGAACCGCGTCATCCAGACCAAGCGGCCCTACGACGCCGGCGAGCTGGAGCGCGTCGCCAACTATCTCAACAGCCATTTCGCCGGGCGCCCGGTCGCCGACATCCGCGCGACCCTGCTGCACGAGCTGCGCAGCGCGCAGTCGGAGATGGCCGCGCTGCTAGCGCAGTCGGTCGAGTTGGCCGAACAGGCGCTGGCGCCGGACCGCGACGACGACATGGTGCTGGCCGGCCAGACCCGGCTGATGGGCGTGCAGGAGCTGTCCGACGTCGAGCGCCTGCGCGAACTGTTCGAGGCCTTCGCCCGCAAGCGCGAGATCCTGCAACTGCTGGAGCGCACCATCCATGCGCCCGGCGTGCGCATCTTCATCGGCGAGGAAACCGGGCTGGCGCCGCTGGAAGGCGTATCGCTGGTGACCGCGCCGTACACCGCCGGTGGCCATGTGTTGGGCGTGCTGGGCGTGATCGGCCCGACCCGCATGGCCTACGATCGGGTGATCCCCGTAGTGCAGGCCGCCGCGGACGCGCTGGGGGATGCGTTCAAGTCTGAGGGTTGAGCGGGATACGGTTGGTCGGCGCCGGTCTCGACGATGATCGAGTCAGGAGCGGATCGGCTTTGGGGTAGGAGCGGCGTAAGCCGCGACCGCGCCAACTCGATCGCCGCGACCGCCCGATTTCCGCACCGAACCGCACGCCCCCCGTGGGAGCGGCGTAAGCCGAGATCGCGGGATCCGGTGGCCGTCGCAGGTCCCGGCTTCGGCACGGTCGCCGTCGGCCGGATGACCACCGCTTCGGGCATCGCGGCTACGCCGCTCCTACCCCAAAGCAAGCGGAAGCGGCGCCGGAGCGACGGCGCAGGCCGCCGGCAATAGCGGCGTCGGTCTGACTATTCGGGCGGCGAGGCTGTCCATCGTCCCAAAAACGTCGCCGAACACCGGTGCTCGCCGCCGTTGCCGCGCGATCGCTGCAGATCGAGGCACTTCGGCAGCCCGCGCACTTGAACGGTCCGGGCACGGCCCCAATAGCTGCCCCAGTCGCGGATGAGCCGCCAGGACCCACCCAGCATGAACCACTCCGACCCCAACTCCGAACTCCACCTCGACGAGCCGGCTGCGGCCGCCACGCCGGACGAGGCCGAGACCCTGCGCGCCGAACTGGCCCAGGTTCGCGAGGACGCGCTGCGCGAGCGCGCCGAACTCGACAACCAACGTAAGCGCCTGGCGCGCGACATCGACATGGCGCGCAAGTTCGCCAACGAGCGCCTGCTCGGCGAGCTGCTGCCGGTGATCGACAGCCTGGAAGCCGGCCTGGCCGCGGCCGGCGGCGATGCCGGCGCGCTGCGCGAAGGCATGGAGCTGACCCTGCGCCAGCTGCTCAAGGTCGCCGCCGACAACGGCCTGGTCGCGGTCGACCCGACCGGCCTGGCGTTCAACCCGGAACACCACCAGGCCATGAGCATGGTCCCGGCCCCGGGCGTCGCCCCCAACCACGTGGTCCAGGTCTACCAGAAGGGCTGGCTGCTCAACGAGCGTCTGCTGCGCCCGGCGCTGGTCGTGGTCAGCCAGGACGCCTGAGCAGCGCCCGTCGCAGGCCCGGCCCTGGATGAAGGGCGCGGGGCAGGGCGCTTGAACCGCCCGCAGGCGGACCCCAAATAACGCACATCGGCGCCGTAACGGCAGCCGCACCATCTACAAAGCATTCGAGAGGGAGCAACACCATGGGCAAGATCATCGGCATCGACCTCGGCACGACCAATTCGTGCGTGGCGATCATGGAAGGCGGCAACGTCAAGGTCATCGAGAACGCGGAAGGCGATCGCACCACGCCGTCCATCGTCGCTTTCACCAAGGACGGCGAAGTCCTGGTCGGCGCCTCGGCCAAGCGCCAGGCCGTCACCAACCCCAAGAACACCTTCTACGCGGTGAAGCGCCTGATCGGCCGCAAGTTCACCGACGCCGAAGTGCAGAAGGATCTGGACCTGGTGCCCTACGGCATCGCCCAGCACGACAACGGCGACGCCTGGGTCGCGACCGCCGACGGCAAGAAGATGGCGCCGCAGCAGATCTCGGCCGAAGTGCTGGCCAAGATGAAGAAGACCGCCGAGGCCTACCTGGGCGAGCCGGTCACCGAGGCGGTCATCACCGTGCCGGCCTACTTCAACGACAGCCAGCGCCAGGCGACCAAGGACGCAGGCAAGATCGCCGGCCTGGAAGTCAAGCGCATCATCAACGAGCCGACCGCGGCCGCGCTGGCCTACGGCATGGACAAGAAGGGCGGCGACCG
>CAMLID010000065.1 GCA_946480055.1 uncultured Lysobacter sp.
CCGAACCGGTGATGTACCAGCGGTCGTCGAAATCCTGCGCGCTGGCCGCCTGGGCCAGACTCAGGCCACCCAGCAGGGCGGCGCAGAGGAGTTTCTTATTCATTTGTTATAGCTCCTTGGTTCAGAAAAATTTGGAAACCGCGTCTGTGAGGTTCCTACCGTTCAGGACGGCCGCCTTCCGACGCCATCCTGCGCAGGGTAGGTTTGCCTATGTGAAAGCCATGTTAACAGGCATCTAACATTCGCGGCCGCATCCGTGGTAAACGCCGGCGCCGCCGCGACCGTGAATCAGGGCCGCAACAGGGCCAGGAAACGGGTGATCGGCAGCACGTCCAGCCGCAGCGGGGCCGCAGCGAGGGCGAGCAGTGTATCGACCTGGGCCGGCGCCAACCGGGCACGGATCGCAGCTTCGAATTTGGCCATCAGCAAGGGCCCGCCCTCGGCGCGGCGTTTGCGGTGGCCGACCGGGTAGTCGACGGACACGTTCTGGGTGGCGCTGCCGTCGCGGAAGAACACCTGCACCGAATTGCCGATGTAGCGCTTGTCGGGGTCGTAGTAGTCGCGGCTGAACGGCGGGTGCTCGGCGACGCGCATTTTCTCGCGCAGGGCGTCGATACGGGGATCGGCGGCGACCGCGTCGGTGTAGTCGTCGGCGGTCAGACGGCCGAAGATCAGCGGCACCGCGACCATGTACTGCAGGCAGTGGTCGCGATCGGCGTAGTTGGCCAGCGGGCCGGTCTTGTCGATGATGCGCGCCCCGGCTTCCTGGGTACGCAGTTCGACGCGCTCGATGTCGTCGAGGCGGTCCTTGACCTGCGCGTGCAGCCGCATCGCGCATTCGACCGCGGTCTGGGCATGGAACTCGGCCGGGTAGCTGATCTTGAACAGCACGTTCTCCATCACGTAGCTGCCGAACGGACGCTCGAACTCGAACGGCCGGCCGCCGAAGGCGACGTCGTAGAAGCCCCAGGTCGGCGCCGACAGCGCGCTCGGGTAGCCGGGCTCGCCGCGGACCGCGTTGAGGGCGTGGGTGACGGCGCGACGGCAGGCGTCGCCGGCGGCCCAGCTCTTGCGCGGGCCGGTGTTGGGCGCGTGGCGGTAGGCGCGCAGGCTGCCGTTGTCGACCCAGGCCTGCGACACGGCGTCGGTGATCGCGTCCTTGTCGCCGCCGAGCATGGCGGTGGCGACCGCGGCCGAGGCCAGACGCACCAGGATCACGTGGTCGAGACCGACCCGGTTGAAGGCGTTCTTGAGCGCGTAGCAACCCTGGATTTCGTGGGCCTTGATCGCGTAGCCGAGCACCTCGCGCAGGCTCAGGGCCTGGCCGCCTGCAGCTTCGGCGCGACGGCCGAGGTAGTCGGCGACGGCGAGGATCGCGCCGAGGTTGTCGGACGGGTGGCTCCATTCGGCCGCGAGCCAGGTGTCGTTGAAGTCGAGCCAGCGGATCTGCACGCCGATGTTGTAGGCGGCCTGGACCGGGTCGAGTTCGTAGGCGGTGAACGGCACGCGCGCGCCGCCGTGCAGGTCCGCGCCCGGCACCAGCGGGCCGAGGTGGCGGACGCAGGCCGGGTGATCCATCGCCAGCGCCGCGCAGGCCAGCGAATCCAGCAGCATGGTGCGGGCGGTGTCGTAGGCCTCCTGCGATGCGATCCGGTAGTCGGCGACGTAATCGGCGATGGCGCGCATCGGCGGGTCGGGCTGGGGACGGACGGCGGAGCGGATATCGGCGTGGCTCATGCAGGCGTGGCCCGGTGCGGACGGCGGATCCGCAGTCTGCGGCTGCGCGTGTGGGTCCGGCGCGAACGCCGCCTGGCCGGCGTTTGCCCACACGGGCGGAACGCAGCGAGCGATGACCGGCGCTGGCAAAAGGCCGCGGCCGGGATCACCCTTTCGGTATGGATATCCCTACCCGCCTGCCCACCCTGTTCCTGTCCCACGGCTCGCCGATGCTGGCGGTCGAGGATTCCGCCGCCGGCCGCTTCCTCGACGTGCTGGGCGCGCAACTGCCGTGGCCGAAGGCGATCGTGGTCGCGTCGGCGCATTTCATGACCGACCGGCCGATGCTGGGCGGCCACGCGAGCCCGCACACGGTGCACGACTTCGGCGGTTTTCCGGCGCCGCTGTACCAGATCCGGTACCCGGCCCCAGGCGATCCGGCGTTGGCCGAAACGATCCGCGCGCGCCTGGACGAGGCCGGCCTGAAGCCGAAGGTGCGCGAGGCGCACGGGCTGGATCACGGCGTGTGGGTGCCGTTGCGGCGCATGTATCCGCAGGCCGACATTCCGGTGGTGCCGCTGTCGGTGATGCCGCACGGCACGGCCGCGCAGCACTACGCGCTGGGTCGCGCGCTCGCGCCGTTGCGCGAGGAAGGCGTGCTGGTGATCGGCTCGGGCGGTTTCGTGCACAACCTCGGCGATCTCGACTGGCAGCAGCGCGACGCCCCGCTGGCGCCGTGGGCGCGCGAGTTCGGCGATTGGATGCATGAACGCCTGGACTCGCACGACCACGCTGCACTGATGGACTGGCAGGCGCAGGCGCCGCATGCGCGGCATGCGCACCCCACCGTCGAGCATCTGATGCCGCTGTTCGTGGCCTTGGGCGCGGCCGGCACGCAGCCGTCGGTACGCACGATCCATCGTTCGCACGAGATGGGTTCGCTGGCGCTGGATGCGTTCGCGTTCGATTGAGGGCGGCTCGTACTGGGGTAGGAGCGGCGTAAGCCGCGACCGAGCTGCGCGGGCGGTGCGAGTTCCGTTAGGCGCGCCATCGACGAATCGTCATGAAGTCGGGCGGCGAGAGCGATCGCGACTGACGTCGCTCCCACAGGGAGCGGTCGCGGCTTACGCCGCTCCTACCCCAAAGCAATGCGGCGCGACGGTCGCGCTTCGGCCTTCTGTGGGAGCGGCGTAAGCCGCGATGGCGCGCCAGCGGAGCCTGCATCGCGCGTGCGGCCCGATCGCGGCTGACGCCGCTCCCCCAGAAATCAAACGCAGCTCGTAGGGGGCGGTGACAACCGCACCGGCGCACAGGATCGGGACGGCGCGATGGTGCGGTTCGCGTCCGCTCACCACACCCTACGGCACCGACAGTTCGTACTGCTCCCACGGCGGATGCTCGCCGAAGCGTTCGGCGAGGAAGTCGCTGAACGCGCGCACCCGCGGCGGGATCAACCGCCGCTGCGGCATCACCGCGTAGATGCCGGATTCGGCGACGCCGTAGTCGGGCATCACCGGCACCAGCCGTTTCGCGCGCAGGTCTTCGTTGACGTGCCAGGTCGAATGCACGGCGATGCCCAGGCCGGCGACCGCGGCATCGCGCAGCAGTTCGCCCAGGTTGCTTTCGAACCGCCCCGACACCCGCACCGCGATCTCGCGGCCGGCGCGGTCGTGCAAACGCCACAGGTCCTGGCGGCCCTGGCTGCCGACCAGCATCAGGCACTCGTGCCGGGCCAGCTCCTCGGGCGAGTTGGGCATGCCGTGGCGGCGCACGTACTCGGGCGAGGCGCAGATCACGCGCCGGTTCGGCGCCAGCTTGCGCGCGACCAGGCTCGAGTCCTCGAGCGCGCCGATCCGGATCGCCATATCGAAGCCGGAACTGACCAGATCCAGCAATTGGTCGTTGAGGTTGACGCTGACCTTGACCCGCGGATACCGGGCCAGGAACTCCGGCAGCAGCGGCGACAGGTACTGGCGCCCGAACGAGGCCGAGGCGGTCAGGCGCAGGGTGCCGGCGACCTCGGTCGCAGCCTGGCGCAGGCCCCCGGTCAGGGCTTCCAAGTCCTCGACCAGGGCCCGGCCCTGCTCGGCCAAAGCGGCGCCCTCGGGGGTGGCGTGGAGCTGGCGCGTGGTCCGGTGCAGCAGGCGCACGCCCAGGTCGCGTTCCAGCCGCTTCAGGCGCTGGCTGGCGACCGCGACCGACAGGTCCAGGCTGCGCGCGGCCGCGCTGATCGAGCCCAGATCGAGCACGCGCAGGAACAGGGCAAGGTCGCCGACTCGGTCCATGGCCGTTTATCAATTGTTTGTTGAAACTGATTAGCCATCTTGGTGGTTTTTGCAGAAGATGCAAGCTTCCAGACTGCGCGCCTCCCCAGTGGATGCCCGACATGGAATCCCTCGCCCTCCCCGCCGCCAAGCAGCGCATGCCCGTGGCCCTGTACGCCCTCACCGCCGGCGCCTTCGGCATCGGCACCACCGAGTTCGTGATCATGGGCCTGCTGATGCAGGTCGCCGCCGACCTCAAGGTGACCATCGCCGCGGCCGGCCTGCTGATCTCCGGCTACGCCCTGGGCGTGTTCGTCGGCGCGCCGCTGCTGACCACCGCGACCCGGCGCCTGCCGCGCAAGACCGTGCTGGTCGCGCTGATGCTGATCTTCACCCTCGGCAACATCGCCTGCGCGATCGCGCCCAACTACACCGCTTTGATGATCGCGCGCGTGGTCACCTCGCTCGCCCACGGCACCTTCTTCGGCGTCGGCGCGGTGGTCGCGACCGGCCTGGTCTCGGAGGACCGCAAGGCCTCGGCGATCTCGATCATGTTCGTCGGCCTGACCGTGGCCACCCTGCTCGGCGTGCCCGCCGGCGCCTGGCTGGGCCTGCACCTGGGCTGGCGCGCGACGTTCTGGGCGGTGGCCGCGATCGGCGTGATCGCAACCGTCGTGATCGCCACGCTGGTGCCCAAGGACCAGGGCAGCCAGGAAAACGCCGCGCTGCGCGATGAGATCAAGGCCGTGACCCACCCGCAGGTGCTGCTGGGCCTGGCCATGACCGTGCTCGGCTTCGCCGGCGTGTTCACCGTGTTCACCTACATCCAGCCGATCCTGACCCAGGTCACCGGTTTCGCCGAAAGCGCGGTGTCGCCGATCCTGCTGGTGTTCGGCGTCGGCCTGATCGCCGGCAACCTGCTCGGCGGCCGCCTCGCCGACCGCCGCCTGGCGCCGGCGCTGATCGGCACCCTGGTCGCGCTGGCCGTGGTCCTGGGCCTGATGAGCTTCGCCCTGCACAGCAAGGTCGCGGCGGTGATCTTCGTCGCCCTGCTCGGCATCGCCGCGTTCGCCACGGTCTCGCCGATCCAGCTGTGGGTACTGCAGAAAACCGACAGCGCCGGCCGCAACCTCGCCTCCAGCCTCAACATCGGCGCGTTCAACCTCGGCAACGCACTCGGCGCCTGGCTCGGCGGCGCGGTCATCAACGTCGGCCTCGGCCTGGGCGCGGTGACCTGGGTCGCGGCCCTGGTCACGGTGTCGGGCATCGTGCTGGCGGTGTGGGCGGCACGCCTGGATGCGCCGCACGAGCCGGTATTGAGCGACGCGGCGACCTGCCCGGCCGGCTGAGCCTTTCGACATTCCGGCGCGGCGCGACGTCGCGCGCTTACTTCATTCAAGGAGTACCACCATGGACACCCGCTTTCTCGGCAATTCCGGCTTCAAGGTTCCGGTACTGGGCTTCGGCGCCGGCACCTTCGGCGGCAAGGGCCCGCTGTTCAGCGCCTGGGGCAACACCGACGTCGCCGAAGCCAAGCGTCTGATCGACATCTGCCTCGACGCCGGCGTGAACCTGTTCGACACCGCCGACGTGTATTCCGACGGCGCCTCCGAATCCATCCTCGGCGCCGCGCTGCAGGGCCGCCGCGACCGCGCCATCATTTCGACCAAGCTCAGCCTGCGCGCCGGCGACGGCCCCAACGACGTCGGCGCCTCGCGCCACCACCTCATTCGCGGCGTCGACCGCGCCCTGCAGCGTCTGGGCACCGATTACATCGACGTGCTGCAGTTGCACCACTTCGATGCGCAGACCCCGGTCGAGCAGGTCATGTCCACGCTCGACGACCTGGTCCGCGCCGGCAAGCTGCGCTACCTGGGCGTGTCCAACTACTCCGGCTGGCAGCTGATGAAGTCGCAGGCGGCCGCCGACCGTTACGGCTATTCGCGCTTCGTCGCCAACCAGACCTACTACTCGCTGGTCGGCCGCGACTACGAATGGGAGCTGATGCCGCTGGCCCAGGACCAAGGCGTGGGCGCGGTGGTCTGGAGCCCGTTGGGCTGGGGCCGCCTGACCGGCAAGATCCGTCGCGGCCAGCCGCTGCCCGAGGGCAGCCGCCTGCACGACACCGCCGGCTTCGCCCCGCCGGTCGACGAGGAGCGGCTGTACCGCATCGTCGACGCGCTCGACGCGGTCGCCGCCGACACCGGCAAGACGATTCCGCAGATCGCCCTGAACTGGCTGCTGCAGCGCCCGACCGTGTCCAGCGTGCTGATCGGTGCGCGCAACGAGGAACAGCTGCGCCAGAACCTGGGCGCGGTCGGCTGGAGCCTCAGCGCCGAACAAGTCGCCTTGCTCGACCAGGCCAGCCGCGTCACGCCGCCTTATCCCTACTACCCGTATTGGAACGGCATGTTCGCCGAGCGCACGCCCGCGCCGGTCTGACCCTCGCTGGACCGAATCGACCGCTCCCGCCCCTCTCACGCATCGCGAGTACCGACATGACCGCTACCCTTTCCGGCGCCACCGCCGTCGTCACCGGCTCCACCGCGGGCATCGGCTACGCCATCGCCGAAGAACTCGCGCGCGCCGGCGCCGCCGTCGTCGTCAACGGCCGCAGCCAGGCCCGCGTCGACGCCGCGCTGGCCGCGCTGCGTGCCGCCCTGCCCGACGCGCAGTTGCGCGGCGTCGCCGCCGATCTGGCCAGCGCGCAGGGCGCCGCCGAATTCATCGCCGCGGTGCCGCAGACCGACATCCTGATCAACAACCTCGGCATCTTCATTCCCACCGACTTCGCCGACATCGGCGACGAGGAATGGCAGCGCCTGTGGGACGCCAACGTGATGAGCGGCGTGCGCCTGTCGCGGCATTACTTCGGCGGCATGCTCCAGCGCAATCGTGGCCGGGTGGTGTTCCTGTCCAGCGAATCGGGCCTGCAGATTCCGGCCGAGATGATCCACTACGGCGTGACCAAGGCCGCGCAGATCGCGCTGGCGCGCGGCATGGCCCAGCTGACCACCGGCACCGAGGTGACGGTGAACTCGGTGCTGGCCGGGCCGACCCGTTCGGAAGGCGTCGGCGTGTTCGTCGAACAGTTGGCGCAGCAACAGGGCGTCAGCGCGGCCGAGTTCGAAAAGCAGTTCTTCGACACCGCGCGCCCGACCTCGCTGCTGCGCCGCTTCGCCGAGCCGGCCGAGATCGCGCGCGTGGTCGCTTTCGTCGCCAGCCCCGCGGCCTCGGTCGTCAACGGCTCGGCGATACGCGCCGAGGGCGGCCTGGTGCTGTCCGCGTTCTGATCCGTATCCGTCTGATCCGTATCCGTCGCTCGCCTCACACAACGTCCTACGTTCCCGGAGCCGCACCATGAAAGCCGTCGCCCTCACCCGCTACCTCCCCATCGACGATCCCGAATCCCTGCTCGACGTCGAGCTGCCCGACCCCGCCGCGCCCAAGGGCCACGACCTGCTGGTGCAGGTCGAAGCGGTGTCGGTGAATCCGGTCGACACCAAGGTGCGCGCGCCCAAACCGACCGTCGAAGCGCAGCCGCGCGTGCTGGGCTACGACGCCGCCGGCACGATCGTCGCGGTCGGCGATGCGGTCACCCGTTTCAAGGTCGGCGACCGCGTCTATTACGCCGGCGATATCACACGCCCGGGCAGCAATGCGCAGTTGCAGCTGGTGGACGAACGCGTGACCGGTCACGCGCCGCGGTCCTTGGACGCGGCCCAGGCCGCGGCCCTACCGCTGACCGCGATCACCGCCTGGGAGCTGCTGTTCCAGCGCATGCCCTTCGATGCCGACAAGGGCGGCATCGGCAAGACCGTGCTGGTGATCGCCGGCGCCGGCGGCGTCGGCTCGATCGCGATCCAGCTCGCGCGCCGCGCCGGCTTCAACGTGATCGCCACCGCCTCGCGCCCGGAAACCATCGATTGGTGCCGCGCGATGGGCGCGCACCATGTCGTCGATCATCGCCAGCCGCTCTTGCCGCAGTTGCAGGCGCTGGGCCATGCCCAGGTCGAGGCGGTGCTGAACCTGGCCGACACCGACCGCTACTGGGACGCGATCGGCGAACTGCTGGCGCCGCAGGGCCACGTCGGCCTGATCGTCGAACCCAGCGGCGCGCTGCGGATCGGCGACCCGTACAAGGCCAAGTGCATCGGCATCCATTGGGAAATGATGTTCGCGCGGCCGCGCTTCCAGACCGCCGACATGGTCGAACAGGCGCGCATCCTCGACCGCGTCGCCAAGCTGATCGACGCCGGCGAGCTGCGCGGCACCCACAGCGAAACCCTGGGCAGGATCGACGCGGCCAACCTGCGCGAGGCGCATCGTCGTCTGGAGTCGGGAACGACCGTGGGCAAGCTGACCCTGGCCGGCTGGTAAGCCGAAGGAGTGCCATAGATGAGCGCAACTTCCTGGCTGTTGTTCTGCTCGCTGGCGCTGCTGACCGCGTTCAGTCCCGGGCCGGCGGTGCTGCTGGCGGTGTCCAACGCCGCCGCCCACGGCGCGCGCCGCGCTCTGATCGGTTCGGTCGGCAACGCCTTGGGCGTGTTCCTGGTCGCTGCCACGGCGATGCTGGGCCTGGGCGCCTTGCTGAAGACCTCGGCCTGGCTGTTCGGCGCGCTCAAGCTGGCCGGTGCGGCCTACCTGATCTGGCTCGGCATCCGCCAATGGCGCGCGCGCGACGATCTGTTCGCAAGCGCTCCCGCACCGGCCGCCGCGGGTTCGCCGCGGCGTCCGCTGCTGCGGGGCCCGCTCCTGCGAAACATGTTCCTGCAGGGCCTGCTGGTGGCCTCGACCAACCCCAAGAGCATCCTGTTCTTCACCGCCTTGTTGCCGCAGTTCATGCGCGCCGACGCGCCGTTGTTACCGCAGTTCTTCGCCCTGACCCTGAGCTTCGCCGCCTGCACCGTGCTCTCGCACCTGTGCTACGTCGCGCTGGCGCGGGTGCTGCGGCGCTGGTTCGCGCAGCCGCGCCGCGCGCGCTGGCTCAACCGCGCGCTGGGCACGGGCTTCGCGGCGATGGGCGTGGGTCTGCTGCGGCTGCGTCCGGCCGCGGTCTGAGCACAAGCGGGCGAGACTAAAGAAAAAGGGGCCGGCAATGCCGGCCCCTCTGCTTTCCACTGCATGTTGCGTACTCAGGCTTCGCGCGCGGCCTCGTAGCCGTTGAAGACCACCGACGCCGAGGCCCGTCCCTGGGTCAGCGAACGCAGCGCGGTCGTGTAGCCCGACAACTGCGCCAGCGGCGCGCGCGCACTGACGTCGGCGCGCGTGCCCTTGTCGTCGATCGCCACGACCCGGCCGGAACGCCGCTGCAGGTCGCCGACCACATCGCCGACGTTGCCGGCGGGCGTGTCCACGACCAGCGCCATCACCGGCTCCAGCAGCGTGGTGCCGCTGAGCGCCAGCGCCGCCTTCAGCGCCTCGCCCGCCGCGCGTTGGAACGCGAGTTCGGACGAATCCACCGCATGCGTCTCGCCGTCGACCAGGCTCACCGTGAGCCCGACCACCGGATAGCCGCGCGGGCCTTCCGTGAGCGCGGCGCGCAATCCCTTCTCCGTCGCCGAGACGAAATTGCGCGGGACCACGCCGCCGGTGGTGCGGTCGACGAACTCGAAACGCCCGTCCTCGCGCGGCTCGACGTCGATCAGCACGCGCGCGAACTGGCCGCTGCCGCCGTTCTGCTTCGACAGCTTGCCTTCGACGCGCGTTACCGCGCGGCTCGGGGTTTCCTGATAGGCCACGCGCGGCGAGCCGGTGCGGACTTCGACGTTCCACTCCTGACGCAGGCGCTCGACCATCACGTCCAAGTGCAGCTCGCCCATGCCCCACACCAGGGTCTCGCCGGTGTCCTGGTCGGTGCCGACGCGGAACGACGGGTCCTCCTGGGCCAGGCTCGCCAGGCCCTGGCCGAGACGGATCAGGTCGCCGGACTTGGCCGCGCTCAGGCGCCAGGACAGCACCGCCGGCTGGGCCTGGATCGCGTCCAGCACCAGCTTGCGACCGCCGTCGCTGAGGGTCTCGCCGCTGACCGCGTCCTTCCAGCCCTGCACCGCGACGATCTCGCCGGCGTACGCCACCTCGACATCGCGGCCGCGATTGGCCTGGACCACGACCAGGCGCCCGACCCGCTGCGGCTTGCCGCGCCGCGAGGCCCACACCGTGTCGCCGACCCGCAACGTGCCCGAGTACAGACGCACGAACGAGAGCGCACCGTGTTCCTGGTGCGCGATCTTGAACACCAGCGCGGCGAGCGGACCCGAAGCGTCGGGCGCCAGCGCGACGTCGCCGTGCTCGCTTTCGGCGCGCACCCAGGGCCGATCCAACGGCGACGGCAGGTAGTCGACGATCGCGTCCAGCAGGGTTTCCACGCCCTTGTTCTTGAACGCAGAACCGCCCAGCACCGGCGTGCCGGCACCGCTGAGCGTGCCGCGACGCAGGGCCGCCTTGAGCGCCCCGGCATCGATCGCGCGCGCTTCGAGATAGGCCTGGGCGAGCTCGTCGTCGTGATCGGCGACGGCTTCGACCAGGCGCTGGCGCAAGGGTTCGTACTCGCGGGTTTCCTCGGCGTTCCAGGGCCGGCGCGACATGACGTCGGCCGCGTCCCACAGCACGATCTCGCGCGCCACGTAGTCGACCCAGCCGTGCAGCTCGCTTTCCGCGCCCAGGGCGTGACCCAACGGCCACGGCACCGCGTCGAGCTTGTCGCGCATCTGCGCGAGCACCAGCTCCAGCGAGGCGCCGACCCGGTCCATCTTGTTGGCGAACGCGATCAGCGGCACGCCGTGCCGGCGCGCCTGGCGCCACACGGTTTCCGATTGCGGCTGCACGCCGTCGACCGCGCTGAACACGGCGACCGCACCGTCGAGCACGCGCAGCGAACGTTCGACCTCGATCGCGAAGTCGATGTGACCCGGGGTGTCGATCACGGTCAGCCGATGCTCGGCCTGGCCTTGCGGCGTCCAGCGCGTCTGCACGGCCGCGGCGCCGATGGTGATGCCGCGGTCCTGCTCGATCGGGTTAAAGTCGGTGGTGGCGGCGCCGTCGTGGACTTCGCCGGTGCGATGGATCGCGCCGGTTTTCCACAACAGACGTTCGGTGAGGGTGGTTTTGCCCGCATCGACGTGGGCGATGATGCCGAGGTTGCGCCAGCGGGAAACAGTGGTGGTGTTCATACGGATTCGCTTTCTTGGTTGCCAACACGGGAGGCCGCGCGCCCCTGTTGGCGACAAGGCGCGCGGCTAGGCTTGGGTGTCTTCCGTGGTATTCACGACACGTGCTCCTTCGGTTTCCTGGACTGCGGGGTATGGGTTGCGGCGACGACGCGCCGGACGGTGGACGAAAACGCGGGCAATAAAAAAGCACCCTTGCGGGTGCTCTGTGTCGGTGTGGCCGCTGGCGCTCGTGTCAGCTCGACACGGCACCGCGAATCACAGGAGGCAGGCGCACCCGGCCCACGCTCTCGCGTTGGGCATGCTGCAATATCAGGAGCGGGGACTGCGTCATGGGCGGCTGGGCCGGGTGTGCGGTGGACATTAAAGTAGGGGCAGCCGGGTCGGAGTCAATGGCCGCGTCGGTGTGTGGCCTGGGATGCTGCGTTGCGTGCCGGATACGACCGCGCCGGCTCGGCGACCGACGCCGCGAATCGGCCATGGTTGAATCGCGGCCGGTTTCCCGGCATGGTGCGCGCTCCATACGCCAGCGTATTCGAGCATGACGGCCGCCAGCTCCCAGCCCGCAAGCCCCGCCGCTCCACACCCCGTGTACCCCAAGCTGTTCGAGCCGCTGGACCTGGGTTTCTGCACCCTGCCCAACCGCGTGCTGATGGGCTCGATGCACACCGGGCTGGAGGACAAGGCCGCCGACTTCCCCAAGCTCGCCGCCTACTTCGGCGAGCGCGCGGCCGGCGGCGTCGGCCTGATCGTGACCGGCGGCTTCGCCCCCAACATCGTCGGCTGGCTCAAGCCCTTCGGCGGCAAGCTGAGCTGGCGCTGGGAAGTCGGCAAGCACCGCCAGGTCACTCAGGCCGTGCACGAACACGGCGGCCGCATCTGCCTGCAGATCCTGCACGCCGGCCGCTACGGCTATCACCCGCTGCAGGTCGCGCCGTCCAAGCTCAAAGCGCCGATCAACCCATTCACGCCGCGCGCCCTGTCCGGCTTCGGCGTGCGCTCGCAGATCCGCGCCTTCGTCAACAGCGCGCGTCTCGCGCGCGAAGCCGGCTACGACGGCGTCGAAGTGATGGGCTCGGAAGGCTACCTGCTCAACCAGTTCACCGTACCGCGCACCAACAAGCGCGACGACGCCTGGGGCGGCGACGCCGCGCGCCGGATCGCCTTCGTGACCCAGATCGTGCGCGGCATCCGCGAGGCCTGCGGCCCGGACTTCATCATCGTCTACCGGCTGTCGATGATCGACCTGGTCGACGGCGGCTCGACCTGGGAGGACGTGCTCGCCCAGGCCAAGGCGGTCGAGGCCGCGGGCGCGACCCTGATCAACACCGGCATCGGCTGGCACGAGGCGCGCATCCCGACCATCGCCACCTCGGTGCCGCGCGCGGCCTTCACCGGCATCACCGCGCGGCTCAAGCCGCACGTCGGCCTGCCGCTGATCACCACCAACCGCATCAACATGCCCGACGTCGCCGAACGCATCCTGCGCGAGGGTGAGGCCGACATGGTGTCGATGGCGCGGCCGCTGCTGGCCGACCCGGCCTGGGTCGCCAAGGCCCGCGACCGCCGTAGCGACGAGATCAACACCTGCATCGCCTGCAACCAGGCCTGCCTGGACCACGTGTTCGAGAACAAGCACGCCAGCTGCCTGGTCAACCCGCGCGCCTGCGCCGAGACCGAACTCAACTACACCCCTACCGCGGCGCCCAAGCGCGTGGCGGTGGTCGGCGCCGGCCCCGCCGGCCTGGCCTGTGCGACGGTCGCGGCCGAACGCGGGCATCGCGTCACCTTGTTCGATGCCGCCCACGAGATCGGCGGCCAGTTCAATCTGGCCAAGCGGATCCCGGGCAAGGAAGAGTTCCACGAGACCCTGCGCTACTTCGCCCGCAAGATCGAAACCAGCGGCGTCGAGCTGCGCCTGAACACCCGCGCCGACGCGGCCGCGCTGGCCGACTACGACGAAGTCGTGCTGGCCACCGGCATCGCCCCGCGCGCGGTCGATTTCCCGGGCTCCGACCATCCTAAGGTGCTGAGCTATCTCGACGTGCTGCGCGGCGGCGTGGTGCCGGGCGCCAAGGTCGCGATCGTCGGCGCCGGCGGGATCGGCTTCGACGTCGCCGAATACCTGGTGCACCCGGCCGGCCACGCCAGTTCCAGCCTGGACCCGGCGCGCTGGCGCGCCGAATGGGGCGTGGACCTGGGCTACGGCGACAACCGCGGCGGCCTGGCCGAAGCACGGCCGGAACGGCCCGCGCGCCAGGTCTGGCTGCTCCAGCGCAGCCCCGGCAAGCCCGGCGCGCGCCTGGGCAAGACCACCGGCTGGATCCACCGCGCCACCCTCAAGGCCAAGCAGGTGCGCATGCTGGGCGGGGTCGAGTACGTCGGCGTCGACGACGAAGGCTTCCGCATCCGCGTCGACGGCAGCGAGCAGGTGCTGGCGGTCGACCACGTGGTGATCTGCGCCGGCCAGGAGCCGTTCAAACCGCTGGCCACGCAATTGGCCGGCAACGGCCGCCCGGTGCACGTGATCGGCGGCGCCGACGTGGCCGCCGAACTGGACGCCAAGCGCGCCATCGCCCAGGGCAGCCGGGTCGCGGCGGCGCTGTAAAGCGTTTTCAGCGAACCTGAACAGTGGTGCGCGTCACGTTCGCCGGAGCGTCTCGCGCCCGGCAGATACCCTTAACTGGCAAGGCCTTAGCGCCTATTCAGAGTAAAAACTTGAGTTTTTTCGCGCACTTAGGTTTTGAGATTCAGCGGGCGTTTAGTTAACCGCGGCTACCTTGCGCCAACTTTCACGCCGCCGCTTCAGGTGGCAACCCTCGCCGCCCGCGTCGTCCACGCGGTCCACGGCACGGGGCAAAAGCGCGCCGCAGAGCCGCTGCCCTCCCCAGTACGCCATGCCGGTCCATGCCGTGTCAGCCGTCTTCCACTAGGAGGAGACGGAGGTCCCAGTGCGGTCCGGCGCAACGGAGCAAGGAGTCAATATGAAACTCGCCTGGATCCTGTGGCTGGCCTCTGTGCTTCCGCCGCAACCCGCCGATTCGCTGTGCCTGAGCACCACCGTCTATCTGGAAGCCCGCGACCAGTCCATCCGCGGCCAGAAGGCCGTCGCCGAGGTCGCCCTGCGTCGCCGCGACAGCGGTCTGTGGGGAGATTCCGTCTGCGAGGTGGTCACCGCCCGCAAGCAGTTCGCGCCGACCCTGGTCTCGCCGGGCACGCGTCTGAACAACACCGAGGCCTGGGCCGAGTCGGTGCAGATCGCCCTGGAAGCCGAACGCAACTGGGCCCTGCCGGCCGGTCAGCGCAAGGAGATCGTGCCGGGCGCCAGCCACTTCGCCGCCCATGCGATCGCCAGCCCGAGCTGGCGCAACGCCTACCAAGTCGCGACCATCGGCGACCACACCTTCTACCAGGTGCAGAAGCTCAAGCCGCGCAAGTCCTAAGGCACGGCTGCAGCAATACGCAGCGTCGTGACGCTGCGTTGCGGACTCCTGATTGAGCATAGAGCGCAGGTCGGCGATAGTCGCCGGCTTGTTTTCGTATCCGGAGTCCGCCCATGAAGCTCTACACCAAGCCTGGCGCGTGTTCGACCGCCGACCACATCGCGTTGCAATGGACCGGGCAGCCGTTCGAAGTGCAGGTGATGACGCGCGACGCGATGAAGGCGCCCGCGTTCCTCGCGATCAATCCGGCCGGCGCGGTGCCGGCGATCGAAGACGGCGACTTCGTGCTCACCCAGAACGCTGCGATCATGGGCTACATCGCCGACAGCTATCCGGCCGCGCGACTCGCCGGCGACGGCAGCGCGCAGCAACGCGCGACCGCTGCGCGTTGGCTCGCGTTCGTGAACTCCGACCTGCATCCCGCGTTCCTGCCGCTGTTCGCGCCGGCGCGTTTCTCCGAAGACGCGAGCGACCATGCCGCACTGAAGGAAGCCGCGCACAAACGCCTGCGCGCGCTGTTCGAAAGCGCCGACCGTCAACTCGAAGGCAAGCAGTGGCTGGCCGGTTTCCGCAGCTATGCCGATCCGTATCTCTACATCACGCTGCGCTGGGCCGATGGGCAGAAGATCGATCTCGGCGGGCTCGACAATCTGGCGGCGTTCAAGCGCCGGATGGAAGCCGATGAGGGCGTGCGCGCGGTATTGCAGGCGGAAGGTTTGGCCTGAGGTAGTTGCGCGTCCGATACGCGCACGTCCGAACGACGCGGCGCATCGCGCAAACGCGCTGAAGTCTCTGGATCCCCGCCTGCGCGGGGATGACGGCAAAAAAGCTATGCCGTTGCCGTTGCCGTTGCCGTTGCCGCGGCATTGAAATCCATAGCCCCGCACCACGACGAACAACCGGAGACCCGAAGGGCGGCGCGCAGGATGCGCGCCGTTTTTCGAAGGGACAGGGATGTCCCGTCGAAAAATCCCCTCGCCAGCACCGAACTCGCAGGGGAGGGTTGTCTAGGCAGGCCCTTCTCTTTGGTTACTTTTGACCGAAGGGAATTCAGGCGAACTCTTGGGCCAGCAAGAGAAAGTGACCCGCTCGCGCAGCGGGCGGAAGCCTTTGACCTAAAGAAACGAAGCCATCGCAGAAGCCCGGAATTCGCGGTCGCGGCTTGCGCCGCTCCTACCCCAAAGCTAGAGCGGAGCGGCCGGGCAAGCAATCGCTGCTCACGCCGCTCCCACAGAAGGCAGAAGACGAAGCAAACACGAACCGCAGCCGCTACAACTGCGCCGCCGTCCGCAACCTCCGATCCAGTTCATCCGCCAAAGCCACATCGCGCGTCTTGGCGACGGCCGCGCGCAGATCCGGCAACAGCTGCGCGAGCTCCGCCAGGTCCGCCGAGCGCTCGATCTTGAGTTGCAGGAAATACCCGCGCAGCCCCAACTGCTCGCGCACCGCATCCGACATCAAGGCATACAGCACGCCGTAGCGACTGGACGCGTCGCCCACGCTGGGCAGCGAGACAGGCGCAGCCGGCGAAGTCGCCACCGGCACAGCAGCGCGCACCGGCGCGGGCACGGACGCCTGTCCGCCCACACCGATCAAACCCAGGCCGACCAGTTGCTCCAGCGCATCCGGCGGCCCGTGCAGGCCCGCCGCGACCGTGCGCAGCTGGGCCACATCGCGCTGCCCGTCGACCACCAACAGCAGCGAGCGCAGCACCGTCGGCAGCTTGCGGGTACGGTGCTCGATCTCCTCGCGCCCGGCCTCGGTCTTGCTCAGGATGTCGTCTTCGCGCATGGCCCCCTCCGGCACGCATCGGCAGGGCCGGCAACGGCCGGCCGCCCCTCGACGCTACGCCGATCGGCGCGCCCGCGATGCGATGCGGTTCGCGATTTCCAGGCGTCTTCCCGACTATGCCATGCGCCCGCGGCGCCGCCGTGCCCGCCGGCGCCGGCTTAGACCAAAGTACGAGACCGCCTCCTGCGCCGGGCGGGTGCGGAAGGCGAAAGCGGGAGGTTGGTGATGATCGGCTGGAGCCCGCCCTGCGCACCGTCGCGCACCTCGCAAAACGAAACAGGCCGCGCATCCGCGCGGCCTGTCCGATGCTGCGATGCGCGGCGCGAGGGCCGCACGGTTCAGCGCTGCTCGATCGGCACGTAGGCGCGATCTTCCGGGCCGGTGTAGTTGGCGCTGGGGCGGATGATCTTGCCGTCCTCGCGCTGTTCGATCACGTGCGCGGCCCAACCGGTGGTACGCGCGATCACGAACAGCGGCGTGAACATCGGAGTCGGGATGCCCATCATGTGGTAGGCCGAGGCCGAGTACCAATCCAGGTTCGGGAACATCTTCTTCAGATCCCACATCAGCGTCTCGATGCGCTCGCTGACGTCGAACAGGACCTGGTTGCCGCCGTCCTTGCACAGCGCGCGCGACAGCTCCTTGATGATCGGATTGCGCGGGTCGCCGATGGTGTAGACCGGGTGACCGAAGCCGATCACGATTTCCTTGCGCTCGACCCGGGCGCGGATGTCGGCCTCGGCTTCGTCGGCGCTGGAGTAGCGCGAGATGATGTCCATCGCGACTTCGTTGGCACCGCCGTGCTTGGGACCGCGCAGCGCGCCGATCGCGCCGGTGATGCACGAATGCAGATCCGAACCGGTACCGGCGATCACGCGCGCGGTGAAGGTCGAGGCGTTGAACTCGTGCTCGGCGTACAGGATCAGCGACTTGTCCAGCGAGTCGGCGTGCAGCGCGCTGGGTTCCTCGCCGTGCAGCAGGTGCAGGAAGTGCGCGGCGACGCTGTCGTCGTCGGTTTCGCAGTCGATGCGGCGACCGTTGCGGGTGAAGTGCCACCAGTACAGCAGCATCGAGCCGAAACTGGCGATCAGGCGGTCGGCGATGTCGCGCGCTTCGCTGGCCGGATGGCCATCGCGCTCGGGCAGCACCGTGCCCAGCACCGAGCAACCGGTGCGCATCACGTCCATCGGGTGGGCGTTGGCCGGCACCAGTTCCAGCGCCTCGGTCACGATCGCCGGCAGGCCGCGCAGGCGCTTGAGCTTGAGCTTGTAGGCCTTGAGCTGCGAAGCGGTCGGCAGCGCGCCATGGACCAGCAGATGCGCGACCTCCTCGAAGGTCGACTTGGTCGCCAGATCGTGGATGTCGTAGCCGCGGTAATGCAGGTCGTTGCCGCTGCGGCCGACCGTGCACAGCGCGGTGTTGCCGGCCGCGGTGCCGCTGAGGGCGACCGACTTCTTGGCCTTGGGTAGCACTTGGGTGGCGTTGTCGCTCATCGGAATTCCTTGTTATTTGTCCTGCGCGAAGAGCTGGTCGAGCTTGTCTTCGTAAGCGTGATAATTGAGGAAGTCGTACAGCTGCGCACGGGTCTGCAGAGTGTCGACGATGTTCTTCTGGGTGCCTTCGCGGCGCACGGTCTCGTAGAAGTTCAGCGCGGCCTTGTTCATGGCGCGGTAGGCGCCGCAGCAGTACAGGGCGATGTCGACGCCGGCGTCGCGCAGCTCGTCGGTGGTGAAGAACGGGGTCGAGCCGAACTCGGTCAGGTTGGCCAGGATCG